>NZ_JBSFQJ010000012.1:0-121780 GCF_053588655.1 Gordonia sp. NPDC003424 | reverse complement strand
GGTCGCTTACTCGACCAGCGAAGGGTGTTGCGAATGTGGCTGTCTCGTGCTGCCTGCGTGCGATGTCTTCCCGTTGATCGAGTAAGGCTCCGAGCGAGCACACCGAAGGGCGCAAGCTCGGTCGCTTACTCGACCAGCGAAGGGTGTTGCGAATGTGGCTGTCTCGTGCTGCCTGCGTGCGATGTCTTCCCGTTGATCGAGTAAGGCTCCGAGCTCAGCGAGGCGCCGCATCGAGATCCCTTGAGTCCGGGAAGTGGCCTCGATGCGCGGCCGGTTCCTGAGTAAGCGAGCTTGCGAGCGCATCGAAGGGCGCAAGCTCGGTCGCTTACTCGCCCAGCGAATAGGGAGATTCCTCCCGGCTCGCGCTGACTCGAAGGGTCCCTTCCCGCCCCGGCCCAGATCACTCAGGCCGCGGCACTCCCACCACGAACGTGCCGACGTTGCATTCGACGAGCTCGTCGACCCCGGTGGCCTCGGCGAAGGCCGCGGTGTCGCCGTAACCCTGCGCCACACCACCGAGACCCATCGCGGTCGCGGTCAGGTAGAGCGTCTGGGTCAGTACGCCGACGTGCTTGAGGATGACGGCGTACGGCATCTGTTCGTAGGTCCACATGATGCGGCCCGCGCGTGCCGCCAACACGAGCAGCACCTGGGGCAGCTGTCCGTCGGCCAGTGTCAGCGCGGCCGGCGCGATCAGGCGGCTCACCGCCGGACTGTCGTAGGGTGCCACCGGCCGCAGCACGTGATCGTAGGAGTCGTAGTGGTACATCCCCGGCGCGACGCCGTCGACCGTGCGGACGACCGCGTACACCTCGAGTTCGTACAGCGACCCGCCCGACGGATACGGCCGGGACGGAAGTTCCTCGGGCACCGCACGATTCGCGTCGACCGTGCGGACGTCGCGGGTGCGGGCGCAACGGAAGAGCAGTTCGCCGAGTTGCCCGGCACTGATCGGGTGTGCATCGTCGAAGTCCCGTACGGACTTTCGTGCCTCGGCCACGGCCACCAGAGGGGGGTCGTGTTCGGCGACCGAACCGAGGTCGGGCCGGGGTAGGGGTGTCGGGTCTCCGGCGAAAAGTTCTCGTCGAGCGGCCACCGGCTCGAACTCGCCGTCGGCCCATCTGGTGGGACCGAACCCGGCGAACGCGGCCGCCCGATCACCGACCGTGCTGCGCCGGTGAAACCACAATTCGTGCGAACTCCAACTGCGCGTGGCGAAGTCGTGTTGCTCCCGGCCCGCGGGGACGACATGCCCGGTCCACGCGAGGTCGGTGCGCAACCGTCGGGCCACCTCCGATGGCGGCCCGTCGGCCGACGGCATCGGCAGTCCGGTCAGCCAACCGAGCACCGCCGGGTCGTGGATGACGACATCACACCATGACCGGGGATGTTCGGCCACCACGTCATCGTCCAGGCGACGGATCACGGTGAACTTCGACGGCACCAGATCGGCGTCGCCCGAGCCCGGCCGAGCCGAGTCCGGCCGATCCGAGTTCGGCCGCCGGAACGGACGAAGCGAGTACAGGTCTGTGGTGCCCAGCGACATCGTCAGGCGGATGGCGCCGGTGTCGATGAGTCGCCGCAGAACGTCCACCGTGTCGGTGTCGGCATCGTCGTCGACGGTCACGGGTCCGGCGTTGAGTTGACGCAGCAGGGCGATCTGCGCAGGTGTCAGGCCGTCGAGGCGTTGCCTGGCGGGCAGGACCACCGCGACACCGCCACCACCGAGCAGACAACGCGCGCCGGTGGTGAAGGAGTACGTGGTGCACAGTCCCACGGCGACGGTCACGAGTCGCGGACCGTCGCCGCGGCACGGTCCCGGGCGATGCCGCGAGCGATCTCACCGGACCGGATGGCGATGTTGGACAACAGCGACGACGACATGCCGTGCGTGTGTTCGGTGCCGCCCTGCAGGTATATTCCGCCCGGCAGCTCCGATCGGGTCATCACGCGGTAATCCCGGTTCACCCGGGGGCCCTCGGGATCGACGACGATCTCGTCGGCGAGTCGGCCGAGAGTCGTGCCCAGATCCATCTCGTCGAAGCCCGTCGCGCAGACGACGGCATCACAGACCAGGGTCTCGGTGAGCCCGGTCGGTTCGTGGGACACGGTGACCCGCACGCGGTCGACAGACTGGTCGACGTCGATCACCCGGGACGCGCCGTGCATGAACAGGCGACGGTCACCGGAGACGCGCTCGCCGTACTCGCGGGCGTACAACTCCTGGATCAGCGGAAGGTCCACCGCCGAATAGTTGGTCGCCCGGTGGTAGCCGAGCAGGCGGCGGCGGAACTCCGGGGTCGAGGCATGGAAGTCGTCGACGGCGCGCGGATCGAAGATCCGGTTCGCGTAGGGGCTGTCGTCGGCGGGCGTGTAACCGTACTTGGAGAAGACGCTGTGGACCGATGCGTCGGGATAGCGCGAATGCAGATACTCCACCACCTCCGCGGCGCTCTGCCCGGCGCCGAGCACCAGAAGGCGGCCGTGTTCGAGTGCCGGAAGCTCGTCGAGGTGCGCGAGCAGCCGGTGATTGTGGAACACCCTGCGCGACGCGGAGATGCCCTCCGGGAGGCGGGCGGTCAACCCGGTGGACACGACCAGATTTCGGGCGCGCAGGATCCCACCGTGGCGGCCCTCGAGCCGCACGACGAAGTGGTCGCCGTCGACCTCGACATCGACGGCGCTGGCGCCGTAGCAGACGTCGGCGTCGACCGTCTGCGCCGCCCACTCGAGATAGTCGTGGAACTCGTGACGAGTCGGGAAGAACGTCTGGTGGTTGATGAAGTCGCTCAGTCTGCTCTTCTCGGCGAGATAGTTGAGAAAGGTGTACCGACTCTGCGTATTGCGCTGTGTGGCGAGGTCTTTGAGAAACGAGATCTGCATCGTCGTGCGCGGCAACAACATTCCCCGATGCCATCCGAACGCCGTCTGTCGTTCGACGAATCTGGACGTCAGGGGTGTGGTCAGTTGGTCGTTGAGCTCGGCCAGCGCGATGGCCAGTCCGAGGTTCGACGGTCCGAACCCGATCCCGCCGATGTCGACGATGTCGGAGTGGGCGTCATGGTGGAAATCCTGGCTGGTCATCGGGGCTCCTCGGTGTGGTGGTGATCGTGGTCGGGTTTCAGGGCGTGGTGGCGTGGTGCCGTCGATGGTGGGCGGTCGCCCACAGGCGGGAGAGCTCACCGCCGGCAGCGATCAGTTCGTGCGGCGGACCGTGTTCGGAGATCGTCCCGTCGCGGATCACCGCGACCACGTCGGCGGTGAGTGCCTGCGTCAGTCGATGCGCGATGATCAGTGTGGTCCGCCCACGGGTGGCGGCCACGGCGGCGCGGTCGAGATCGACGGCCAGGTCGCTGTCGGCCTCGGCGGTCGCCTCGTCGAGGACGGCGATCTGTGGATCGGCGAGCACCAGGCGGGCGAGCGCGACCTGTTGTGCCTGTGCGTCACTCAGCCGATGGCCGCCCTCGCCGACGACGGTGTCGAGCCCGTCCGGTAATGCCTCGACCCACGCATCGGCACCGACGACCTGCAGCGCGCGCATCACAGCCGCGCGGTCGGCGTCGGGCGCGGCCAGGCGCAGATCCGCCAGCAACGGTCCGGCGAACACGTGGACCTCCTGGCTCACCGTGAAGACTCGTGCGTCGGCGGCCCGCACGACCTCGCCGCGGTCCGGGCTCAGCGCGCCGTCGACGATCCCCGCCAGCGTCGATTTGCCGGCCCCGCTGGACCCGACCAGCGCCAGGCGCTGCCCGGGATCGATCCGCAGAGTCACTCCCCGCAGCACGGGTCTGCCTGTCGGATAGGCGAAGTGGATGTCGCGCAACACCAACCCGTCGGAGTGGTCCGACCCGGAATGCTTCTGCCCGGCCCGATCGTCGACCTCGGGTCGGCAGTCGGCGACGCCGACCAGCCGTGCGAGACCCGCACCGGCCAGCTGCAATTCGGCCGAGGAGTAGAGGATCATGCCGATCGGGTTGAACAGCCGGTGGAACAGGAGCGCGGCCGCCGTGGTGGCGCCGACGCTGATCTCCCCGGCGTCGACCAGCCAGAATCCGACGATCAGAATCGCTGAGAGGCCGGCGAATTCGGCGCGGTTGACCCGGCCGACGAGCCGGGTGAAGAGCGTGAAGGCGCTGACGGCGAGGTCCCGGGTGGTCGCCGACCGGGACTCGATCTCCGCGATCTCGGCATCCCTGAGGGCGTAGGCGTGGACGGTGTCGCGCCCGGACACCGCCTCGACGATCGCGTGGGCGCGATCGGCGGCCGCGGCCCGTTCGGCCGCGAAGACCGGCGAGGATCGAGGGATGTACCACCGCAATGCCAAGGCGTACAACGGAACCGACACCGCCCCGGCCACGCCCAGACGCCAATCGAGGCCGGCCATCGCGATGAGACTGACCCCGGCGAGGGCGGTCGCGGTCACCACCGTCGGTATGACCGTGGTGACCGCCCGGTTGATCATCGTCACGTCGCTGTTCACTCGCGAGAGCAGGTCGCCGCGGCCGGCATCCTCCAGCACGCCACGCGGAAGCCGCAGGGCGGCATCGATCGACTCGGTCCGGAGGGTGGCGATCACGTCCGCGCCCAGACGCGCGATCGCCCAGACGGTGGCGGCCGCCGACAACCCGCCGACGACGGCGGCGCCGGCAGCGGTGAGCGCGAGCGGTATCAACGATGCAGCGCTGGTCTCGCTCGACACCCGATCCACCAGAATGCCCAGGGCGAGTACCGGGATGACGGCGCAGACCGCGGTGGTCAGACAGAGCGCGACCACTGCGAGGCTCTGCCGCGGCCGTACCCGCAGCGCGGTACGCAGCCATCGTCGGGACCGTGATCCGGACGCGACCGGGAGGGCAGTCATGGCGCCTCCGATCCGCTGCCGGGAAGGTGCACGACGCGGTCGGCGATGGCCAGCCACGCGTCGCCGGAGGTGATCACCACGGTGGAGCGTTGTGTCCGCAACCGGTGCCGGTATCGGTACATTCCCTCGGCGATCGCGCACTCGGTGACCGCGTCGACGGCTGTGGTGGGGTCGTGCAGGATCAGCACGTCGGGGTCACGGAGCAGGGCGCGTGCGAGCGCGATGCGCTGTCGCTGCCCGCCGGACAGCGACAGCCCCCGGTCGGTGATCACGCGGTCCAGGCCGTCGCCGCCCTCGTCGCCGAGGACATCGGCGCTGCCGAGTGTCCTGAGCAGGTCGACCACATCGGAACGCGTCGGCGCCGGATGATCGCGGGTGATGAGATTGGTTCGGAGCGTGCCGGTGAACAGGTCGACATGATGCGGTTCGATCAGCAAGGTGCGGGGGTGGGGTCCGTCGCCGCCGACACCGATGGCTCCGGACCTGATCTGCGCGAGGAACTCTCGCACGACTCGCGGGTCGGAGCCGGTCACCACGACGCACTCGCCCGGGGCGACGATCGAGCGGTGACCGTCCGCGGGAGTGTCCGGGTCGGGGACGGGCCCCCCGACGGCGCCGATCAACGACGCGACCCGATCGGCCGAGGCGCGTGCCGTGGCCAGCCGGTTGGGCAGGGTCGAGGCCACCGCGAGTGGTTCGGTGAGGAACTGGGCGATGCCGAGCACGGTGATCAGCGCACCGACACCAATCCGGTCGGTCAGCGCGAACCAGCCTGCCAGGGAGGCGACTCCGACCGCGATGAGCCCGGTGGCGCCGGTGGCCGCACCGAAGAACGCGCCGTGCCCGACTGCGGCGCGGTGCATCGCCGTCCGGGTGGACTCGTTGATCGCCCGGTAGCGCCTCGCCGCCTCACCGGTGGCGCCCATCCCGTGCAGCACTCGCAATCCGGAGATTAGATCGCTTGCCGTGGAGGTTGATTCGGCGATCTCCTGCTGTTGGTCGGCGATCCGACGGGTGGTGAACGGACCCAGCAGGGCAACTCCGGACAAGACGAGTGGAACCGCGATCAGCACCGCGACGCCGAGCACCACATCGATGCCGATCAGCACCGCCGCGCAGACCACCAACGCCACCAGGGCCGAACTGGCCTGGGGGATGTACCGAAGCAGATTCCCGGTCTCGTCGGCATCCGAATTGGCGATGCTCAACGCCGATCCGTGTGCCGGACCGTCGGTTCGACCCAGGGACGCCGGTTCGAGGAGCGCGTCCGCGCACAACATGCGTACGCGATGGGACTCGTTCTGCGCGGCGGACATCGCCGATCGTGCGCCGTACCGGTAGGCCACCGTCAACACCAGGAAGACGCACGCCAGCGCCGCGATCCACCGGATCAGCGACATTCCGTCGATCTGTGCCACCGCACGGTCGACCGTCAGGCCGATGATCACCGGAACC
Organism: Gordonia sp. NPDC003424; assembly: GCF_053588655.1. NCBI lineage: Bacteria > Bacillati > Actinomycetota > Actinomycetes > Mycobacteriales > Gordoniaceae > Gordonia > Gordonia sp. NPDC003424. The sequence goes on along the minus strand of NZ_JBSFQJ010000012.1, from coordinate 115,464 downwards.
GCGACCTCGCACACCTGATGCAGCGACAGCAGCGCCGCCGATCCCGCCAGTGCGCGTCGGTGCAGCCGCAGGGACCCGCCCAACAGGCCGGTGCCGGACAGCGTCGGTCCGGCCATCACCGGCGATCGGTTCACGGTCGCCGTCATCGGCCCGCCCGACCCGTCGCGGGTGCGTCGGCCCTCACCCGGGCATCGATCAGCGGGCCGATAGTGTCCATGGCGGTGTACGAGCACATCTCCCAGTGCGTGCACCCCACGCTGTGTTCGGCGATGTGCCCACGGACGTGTCGGCGCCAGCTGTCGGCGGCCGCCGTGCTCCGGGTCGTGTTCGGATCGGCGGCGATCATCACCACATCCCCGCCGAAGGTCGGTGGGCGGTGGCGGCGCAGGAGCTCGGCGGTGTGTTCGGCCGCGTCGAGGAGATAGTGGACGGTCGCGGTGTCCAGGCCCGGTGGCATGTCCTCGACCTCGGCGAGCACGTCGTCGATCGACGATCGGGTCACCGGTCGGTCGCCCGCGCCCGGGTTCGCCATCGGATGGTGTTCGAGTCCGAGCGCGCTCACGAGGTCGGTGAACCGGAGCGAGTCGGCGGGGGCCGGTGTCTCGGTCGACGACGGCGCGAAGCTGTCGAGCAGGGTCAGTGAGCCCACCTGCCCGCCCGTCTGTTCGAGTCGTGCGGCAACGGCGTGCGCGATCACGCCGCCGAGCGACCATCCGACGAGGTGGATCGGTCCGGTGGGCGCCACGTCGCGGATCTCGCGCAGATATCGGTCGGCCAGATCGTCGAGGGTCGCAATCGACAAGACCGAATCGTCGGGGTCCGTGATGCCGGGGATCTGCAGACCGTGGACGGGGTGATCGGGAGCGAGATGTCGCAGCAGGCCGGCATACCCCCAGGACAGCCCGATTGCCGGGTGGATACAGAACACCGGCTCGGCGCTGCCATGGGCGCGGATCGGCAGCAGGACACCGAGTGCCGCACTGTCCGCGACCGGATCGGGGTCGTCGAGGAGCCGGGCCACGGTGCGTGGTGTCGCGTACCCCAACAGCGCGGTCATCGGTACGTCGGCTCCGATGTGGTCACGTAGCCGCCTCGCGACGGCGTACGCCGTCAGCGAGGTGCCGCCGAGCGCGAAAAAGTCGTCGTGGGCACCGACCCGGTCGATGCCGAGGTGTTGCGCGAACGCGTCGGCGACCAGCTGCTCGGTCGGTGTCGACGGTGCCTCGTACTCGGCGCCGGATGTGAAATCTGGTGTGGGGAGAGCACGTTCGTCGACCTTGCCGGACGGTGTGATCGGCATCGAGTCGAGCACCACGACCGTCGACGGGACCATGTGCCGGGGGAGGGCGCGTGCGACCTGGGCGACGACGGCGCGTGCCTCGGGCACGGGCCGCGACCGGTCGGCCACGATGTAGCCGACCAGCAGCGTCTGGCCGCGCGGGCCGGTGCGGCCGACGGTCACCGCCTCGCGTATCCCGGGGGCCGTCAGGAGCGCGGCCTCGATCTCACCCAGCTCGATCCGATGGCCGCGCACCTTCACCTGTCGATCGGACCGGCCGAGGTAGCGCAGCGAATCGTCGTCCGAGAGCGTCACGAGATCACCGGTGCGGTACATGCGGTCGCCGGGTTCACCGAACGGGTTGGCGACGAACCCGGCCGCGGTGAGGCCGTGGCGACCGTGATAGCCGCGCGCGAGTGCCGGACCGGCCAGATAGAGCTCGCCCGGCACGCCACGGGCGACCGGGCGTAAAGCGTTGTCCAGCACCAGTAGTTCGAAACCGCGGACCGGGCGGCCGATCGGGACGGGCCCACCGGCGTCGACGGTCCCCGCGCGCAGGTCGGCCACGGTCGCGATGTCCGTCGCCTCCGTCGGGCCATAACCGTTGCGCATGACCCGGCCGGGCGACCATCGGCGGACGAGGTCGCGTCCGACCGCCTCGCCGCCGACGCCCAGAACCCTCAGCCCGGGCACGGATTCGGGGGTGAACCCGGCCAGCGCCGTCGGGGTGAGCAGTGCATGGGTGACACCCTCGCGCACGATCAGCTCCGGAATCGAGGCCGGATCGTCGTCGGGATCGCTGATCACCAGCGTGGCCGATGCGGACAGAGCGGCGAGTTGCTCACCCACCGACATGTCGAAACTGGGTGAGGTGTTGTGCAGGAAGCGTGATTCGGTGTGCACCAGATACGTTTCGCGACGCTCCCGCACGAGGTTGGCGAGTCCCCGATGCGTGACGACCACGCCTTTCGGTGTGCCGGTGGATCCCGACGTGTAGATCACGTACGCGGGATGCGCCCCGCGGTCCGACGCCTGGTCGAGAGAGGGCCCGGCCGCCGAGTCGGCGGGGTCGGCCGGGGCGTCGGGGTCGTCGGCGGACTCGTCGTGCACCAGCCAGTCGACCGAATCCGGCAGCGAGGGACGGCAACGACGGTCGGTCACCCCGAGCCGCGCACCGGAATCGTTCAGCATGAACGCGATTCGGTCAGGCGGGTACGTCGGGTCCACCGGCACGAACGCCGCGCCGGTCTTGGCTACCGCCCACACCGCACGCACCGAGTCCAGGGACCGTCGCACCGCGACGGCCACGAACGCCTCCGGGCGGGCACCGGACCGGGCCAGGCGGACGGCCAGACGATCCGACGACCGGTCGAGCTCCCGATAGGTGATGGCCCGGCTACGCCAGCGAACCGCGATCCCGTCCGGCCGTGCGTCGACCGCGTCCCGGATGATCTGTCGCAGAGACAGTTCGGCGGCCGGGTCATTCCCGCGCACCGGCACGATCTGTTGCTGTTCGGATCGCGTGAGCGCCGGCAGCGCGCCGATCGCGATACCGGGTTCGGCGAGAACGGCTTTCAGCATCGTGGCGAAACGGTCGGCGAGCGCCGCGACGGTGGCCGCCGACAGTGACTGCGGCCGGTACCCGAAGGTCACCCGCGGGTGGGGTCGGGTCTCGATCGTGAGTGTCAGGGGGTAGTGCGTTGCCTCGGTGGTGCGTATGTCGGTGACCCGCATGCCGTCGATGTCGCCGGCCGCGGCGATGACATCGGAGTCCACCGGGTAGGACTCGAAGACGACGAGCGTGTCGAACTCGGCGCCGGGTCCTGCGGCCCCGACGATGTCGGCGAGACCGAGGTGCTGATGGTCGAGCAGTGCCGCCTGCTCGCCTTGTACGCGCAGCATCAGTTCGGTGAAGGTGTCCGAGGCGTCGGCGCGAACCCGTACCGGGACGGTGTTGATGAACAGGCCGACGGTCTCGTCGACGCGATCGATGTCGGCGGGCCGGCCCGAAACCGTTGTCCCGAACGTGACGTCGACCCCGCCCCGGGCCACCGCATCGGGGGTCATGCGGGCGAGCAGTGCGCCCCACAGGGTTTGCACCACCGTGTTCACGGTCACCCCGCGCGCGGCCGCGGCTGCCGTGCACGCCTGCCACACGTCGGGTTCGAGGTCCAGGATGAGTCGATCGGTGGTGGCCTCGCCGCCGTCGGTCCCGGTGGCCGCGGCGATGAGCGTCGGCTCGGTGCGGCCCGTGAAGGCGTCGGCCCAGGCCTGCCGCGCCGCGTCGATGTCGCGGCCGGCCAGCCAGCCGAGGAAGTCGCGGTAGCTGGGTGCCGGCGGCAGCGCGGTGGCCGCCCCGTGGGCGGCGTACACCATGATCAAGTCGCGCAACAGGATCGGCATCGACCATCCGTCGACGATGATGTGATGCATCGTGACGATGAGTTCGAATCGCTCCGGGGCCAGCTGGATCAGGGCGAATCGCATGAGGGGAGCGGTGTCCAGTGCGAACGGCCGAGCGCGCTCCGTGCGTGTGATCTCCGCGAGACGGGCGTTCCGGTCGCTCTCGGGTAACCGGTAGATGGACTCGAAAAGCCAGTCGGGGCAGCAATTCTCGGCCACGATCGCGACGAGTTCGCCGTCGCCGCCGGTGGTGAACGCGGACCGTAGGGCGGGGTGTCGCGCGATCAGGGCGTGCGTGGCGGTGTGCAGCCGCTCGACATCGACCCGCCCCTGGAGGGAGACTCCGACCTGCGAGACATAGGCATCCGGGTGGGCGATGCGGTCATCCCTCGACAGCGCGGCGTGGTAGGCGAAACCGCGCTGCAACGGTGCGGTGGGCCAGATGTCGGTGATGGACGGGTACTGCGAGACCCAGGTGTCGAGGTCGGCCTGCGACACGCGTGCCGGGGACACGTCCGACGGGGTCCACCCGTGTGCGCCGTCGCCGACGGCGGTCGCGAGCGTCTGCAGGATGCGCCGCCAGTTGTCGACGAGCATGCCGGCGGTGTCGCCGTCGACGAGCCTGGCCACGTGATCCACGGTCGCCGTCAGGCGCAGACCCTCGCCGGCGCCGGTGACGATGGCGTTGATGTCGATCGGTGCGACCGCCGGGAAGTCGGTGTCGGGCGAAGCGGTCAGTTCGCCGAGTTCGGCGGTGGGTAACCAGCCGAGCGCGGCCATCGCCGGCGGCACCGATTCCGCGGAGATCTGACCGAGATAGTTGAAGCTCGCGGTCGGTGCGGCCGCGGCCGGGTCGAGTGAGGCAGGGTCGAGCGTGGTCGGCGCCGCGCCGGGGGAATGGCGGAGCCCGAAGCCCGCACCGCGGTGGGGGATGGCCCGGATACGCTCCTTGACCAGTTTGACCGCATGGATAACCGATTGTGCGGCAACGGTTTCCGACCCGGCGGCGCACAGCGACGACCGGTCGAGCGGCAGTGGGAAGGTCGTGGTGAACCAGCCGAGGGTCCGGGTCAGGTCGGCGCCCGGCACGAGTGACTCCTCGCGTCCGTGCCCCTCGAGTTGCAGCACGATCCACTCGGGTGAGGCCCCCGGGGTGGCGGCCAGCGCGACAGCCAGGGTGGCCACCAGGACGTCTTCCGCCGCCGCGCGAAACGCCTTGGGGACCATGTCGACGACGGCTCGGGTGTCCTCGGCGCCGAGTTCGAGATGGCAACGGCCCACGCGGGCGGCCGTGTCCCGGGTGGGGTCGATCAGCCATCGTGGATCGGGTTCGACCGCGTCGAGGGCGGTCGTCCAGAATTCGGATTCCGCGGCCACGATGTCCGCGGATCGCTCGAGAAGCCCGTGTGCCCAGCGTCGCAACGACGTACCGACCGGGGCAAGGGCCGGCGGGTGACCGGCGGCGACCGCGGCCCAGGCGGTCATCAGATCGGGAACCAGAATCCGCCACGACACACCGTCGATCGCGAGGTGATGGATCGCGACGACGAGCAGGTCCTCACGGCCGCGGCGGTGCAACCACACGAACTGCGCCATGACACCCGCACGCGGGGCCAGACGGCCGACGGCACCGTCGAGGGCGTCCTGGGCGACGGCCGTGATCTGCGCGTCGCCGTCGAGGTCGATCCGAGTGAGCAGGGCATCGACATCGAAGCGAGGCTCGTCGTCGACCCACAGCGTGTCGTCGCCCACGAGGCGCGCGCGCAGGGCGTCGTGATGGGCGATCACCGCGGTCAGGGTGTCGACGATGCCGCGATGCCCGATGCCGTCGGGCAGGGCGAGTACGAGATGTTGGGCGTAGCGGTCGACATGGTCGGTCCTGGTGACGAGCCACCGCATGATCGGGGTGAGCGGCAGGGAGCCGGTGCCGCCCCCGGGCAGTTCGGGCAGGTGCACGGCCTGCGCCGCACCGGTGGCGGCGCGGGCCAAGGCGGACACGGTCTTCCGCTCGAACACGTCACGCGGGGTGAAGTGCAGCCCGGCCGCCCGCGCCCGGGTGACGAGGGTGATCGCGGCGATGCTGTCGCCGCCGAGCGTGAAGAACGAGTCGTCGGCGCCCACCGAGTCGTGGCCGAGGACCTCGCCGAATACGGCGGCCAAGGTCTCCTCGTCGGGGGTGGACGGGGCGCGGAAGGGTTCGTCGGCCGCGAACGTGGGCTCCGGGAGCTGCGCGAGGTCGAGTTTTCCGTTGGGGGTCACCGGGATTCGAGGGAGGACGACAACCGCGTCGGGAACCAGACCGGTCGGCAGGTGCCGCTCGCACCACGCCCGCAGATCGGCGGGGATGATCCGGGTGCCCGGATCGGCGGCGACGACGTATCCGACGAGCCGCTGCCCGACGCGGGTGTCGCGGACCACGACGACCGCGTGCGCGACGCCGTCGGCCCTCGCGAGGGTCGTCTCGATCTCGCCGAGTTCGATGCGCCGTCCGCGGATCTTGACCTGCGCATCGGACCGGCCGTGGTAGCGCAGGCGAGGCCGGTCGAGGTCGCCGGGGAGCCACGAGACGACGTCGCCGGTGCGGTACATGCGGGTGCCCGGGCGAAGCGGATTGGCGACGAATCGGGTGGAGGTCAGTGGTGGCAGGCCGTGGTAGCCGCGGGCCAGACCTGGCCCGGCGACGTACAGCTCGCCGCGCATCCCGGGTGCGACCGGCCTCAGCCGGGAGTCGAGTACGACGATCTCGAACCCGTGGACCGGGCCACCGATGGTCACCGGTTCCGCAGTCTCGAGGGCCGCGACGGTGGCGATGTCGGTGGCCTCGGTGGGACCGTAGCCATTGCGCATCGCACGTCCGGGTGCCCAGCGGCGCACGAGGTCCGGGGTGACCGCTTCACCGCCCACCCCGAGGACCGTGACGCTCGTCAGCGTTTCCGGCGAGAGCGTGGCGAGCACCGTCGGGGTCAGCAACGCATGGGTGACACCGGCTTCGGTGATGAGGTCCGACAGTTCGTCCGGCGTACGCCCGGCGGGTGCCACGACCAGGGTGGCCGACGACGACAACGCCGAGATCTGTTCTCCCACAGCCATGTCGAAGCTGGGAGAGGTGTTGTGCAGGAAGCGTGAATCGGCCGTGACCCGGTAGTTCAACCGGCGCTCGGCGGCCAGCGCCGACAGACCGCGGTGGGTGACCACGACGCCCTTGGGCACCCCCGTCGAGCCGGAGGTGTAGATCATGTACGCGGCGTCGTCCAGGACGGCCCGCCGCATCGGTCGACGATCACCGGGATCGGTGCCGTGAACCGTCGTGTCCTCGGTCAGATCGTCGAGCAGCAGCCAGTCGACGTCGTCGGGCAGCCGGCCTCGAAGCGCGCGGGACGTGATGCCGATTCGGCTCCCGCTGTCGGTCAGGATGTGCCGGATCCGCTCGGCCGGATAGTCGGGGTCGACCGGCACGAACGCGGCGCCGGAGAGCGCCGTCGCCCAGACCGATCGCACCGAGTCGAGGGAGCGGGGCAGCGCGATGGCGACGTATTCGCCGGGTGCCGCGCCGCGGTCGGCCAGCTCGCCGGCCACCCCGACGGCCCACCGGAGGACCTCTCGATAGGTGACGCACGCGTGCCCGCCCTCGGCGTCGTACGCCAGGATGGCGAGTCGCTCCGGATCCCGCGCGGTCGCGTCCTCGACGATGTCGGCGAGGGTGCCGGGTTCATCGGTGCCGGGGCCGCGCGCGGGTACCAGGGCTTGTTTCTCGGCGTCGGTCAGCACGTCGATGGAGAGCACCGGGCGCTCGGCGCGGCCGTCGGCGAACGCATCGAGCACCCGGATCAATCGCCGGTGGTGCTCTGCGATCCAATCATATTGGTAGACATGGTGATTTGCGTGCAGTTCGATGGTCGTGCCGTCGGCGCCCGGATAAAGGCTGATGGACAGGTCCGACACCGGGCCGGAGGTGAGGATGTGGAACCGCCCGTCCACCGGCCCGAGACGCAGAGCGGTCGGGAAGTTCATCACGTTGATCGTCGGGCCGTAGAGTCCGCCGAGTTCGACCGTCTCGCCGGCGAGGTCCTCGGCGGCGAGATCGGCCCGCAGGTCCTCGCTGCGGTACCGCTGGTGGCGTAGCGCCCCGGTCAGTTCGAGACCGGTCGCGGTGACGAGATCGCCGATGGTCGTGGTGTGGTCGACGTTCACCCGGATCGGCACGACATTGGACACCATGCCCGCCGCGCGCCGGAGCACGGCGTTGGTCCGGGCGGTGACCGGCAGACTCAGCACCACATCCGAGGTGTCGGTGACGATCGCGAAGTACGCCGCCACCGCGGCAACGGTGACGGCGGCGTCGATGCTCCCGTACGCGGCCGCCGCGTCGGTCAACCGCGCCTCGAGGTCGGGCGACAGCGAGCCGGCGCACCGGACCGGGGTGATGTCGGGGGCCGCCGGCGTGCCCGACAGCGACACCGGCGACGGCAGCCCGCGGGCCTTCTCGATCCAGTGCGCGCGATCGAGCTGAAATCGGCGTGATCCCCGATAGTCCGCGTCCGCGGCGACGACGTCGGCGAGGCTCGACGCGGAGTAGGCGTCGGTGGGCGCGTCGGCGCCGGACAATTCGGCGCTGTAGAGCTCGGCGGCGCGGTTCATGAATCGGATCGCGCCATAGCCGTCGACGACGATGTGGTGGATGCACGAGTACCAGTAGTGGTGCCTGTCGCCGAGGCGGATGACCGCGCCCCGGATCAACCGGTCGCCGGTGAGGTCGAATCCGGCCGTGTAGTCGTCGGTCATCCACGCTGCGGCCGCGGCCTCGGGATCCGCGGTGTCACTGACGTCGATGACCGGAAAATCGTCGTCGGCCGAGCGGTCGACGAGTTGATGCGGCACGCCCTCGACGTCGATGATGCGGACGAGGCACTCGACCTCCGCGAGTCCTCGTCGGCAGACCCGGTCGAGCAGGTCGATGTCGAGGTCGCCGTGCAGCTCTACGTAGTTGGCCGTGACGATCGGGATGTCGGGGATGAGTTGCTGGGCGAACCAGATCCCGCGTTGCGCGGCGGTCAGCGGCAGCGCGGCCGTGTGTGTGGTCTGACTGCTCACGGCTGTACCCCATCGAGATCTAGTGCTGACGAGCGAGCAACTCCGCCGAGGGTGCCCTCACATCATTCAGGTTATGCTTACCTCACTTATTAGAATGAAGCAGGCGCACGCTGTCAAAACTTCACCGTCGACGCGGGGGTGGGCGAACAGCGTGCGACGCCGAAGAGGAAAGGAGTGCGGCGTGCGCGTCGTGACGTTCGGATACCAGACCTGGGGGCACAAGACGCTCGAGTCCCTCATCGACTCGCGCCACGAGGTCGTGCTCTCGGTGACCCACCCTCCGAGTGAGCACGCCTACGAGATGATCTGGTCGGATTCCGTCGAAGAGTTGGCACGCGCCAATGGAATTCCCGTCCATCTCGCCCAGCGTCCCGACGGTGACCTCATCGAGCGGGTGAAACTCGCCGAGCCCGACATCATCGTCGCGAACAACTGGCGGACCTGGCTCCCGCGGGAACTGTTCGATCTGCCCGTCCACGGCACCCTGAACCTGCACGATTCGCTGCTGCCCAAGTTCACCGGGTTCTCCCCGGTCATCTGGGCGTTGATCAGCGGTGAAAGTGAGGTTGGCCTAACTGCGCACCGGATGGACGACGATCTCGACACGGGAGACATCGTGCTGCAGCGCTCGGTGCCCATCACCGCGACGTCGACGGCCACCGAACTCGTCGCGGCCACGATCGACCTGATCCCGGGCGTCCTGATCGAGGCGCTCGACCAGATCGAGTCCGGTACCGCGGTCTGGACGCCGCAGCAACTTTCCGAACGCACCTTCTTCCACAAGCGCTCGGAAATCGACTCCCGGATCGACTGGCGGTGGCCGGCCGGCCAGATCGAGCGACTGATCCGCGCGCAATCCGATCCCTATCCGAACGCCTACACGCACTTCCGTGGTCAACGTCTCCGCATCACCAAGGCCTCGGTCTCGCAGTGTGTCTATGGCGGAACGCCGGGCCGCGTGTTCATCCACGAGGGCGACGGCATGGTGATCGTCGCGGGGGCGGATGCGCACCTCGGCGCGAACCGTGGACTGGTGATCGAACGGCTGCGCACCGACGACGGCGTCGAGCACGCCGGGCGCGACTTCTTCCCGCGTGGTGGTGGCTACCTCGAGTGAGCACGTCGTCGACCGCGCGCGCCGGGCGTCGCCCGCCGGCGGGCATACGGCCGTTCGGGTGGTGCGTGGGTCCCGCATCGACATCCGCTCGACGATCGCGACCGTAGGCGGTGCTCATGTCCTCCGACGGTGCCCGGCGTGCGACAGTCGCAGATGGTTGTCGCCGGCCCCACACCTCGCCGCCCTGCATCTCCGTCGTGATCCCGGTCTACCGCAGTGAGCGATTCATCGGCGCGTGCATGAATTCGATTCTGGCGCAACGTCGGCCGGTTGACCAGGTGGTGCTCGTCGACGACGGTGGCGACGACGCGTCCATCGACATCGCGCTGCATGCGCTGCGAGGGGCGGACGTCGAATGCGTCGTCGTCCGTCAACCACGCAACGGCGGCGTCGGCCGTGCCCGTAACGCGGGGGTCGCCGCGGTCCGGGGTGACCTCGTGTGGTTCCTGGACAGCGACGATCTGGCCCACCCGCTGTTCACCACGGTCATGAGCGCAGCGTTCGCGGATCCCAGTATCGATCTGGCCGCCTGTCGCACGGAATACGTCGACCTCCACGGGCAGCGACTGCGGGCACCGGCGCCGCGTTCTACCGATTCCCGTGTCTCGGGCGAGGATTTCGTCCGAATGCTCGCCGCAGGAGACATCAAGGCCTATCCCGGCAAACACATGTTCCGCCGCGAGGTACTCGGAGACCATCCCTTCGACGACCGACGGGCGTATGAAGACATGGTCGCGACCGCACGAATTGCCCTGCGGTCGCGGCGTGTGGCGATGATCGACACCCCGCTGTACCGCTATCGACTGCGTGCGGGTTCGTTGTCGCACAGCGTGAACACCAACACCGCGGCCCTGTTCGAGATGGGCGACGAGATGACGACGGTGATCTCCGAGGTCGCCGACGGGCCCCGGCGACAGCGCCTCATTCGCCGATTCGTCTACCGCGAGGTGCTGATTCCCGCTGCCCATCTGGCGATGCGCGCCACCCATGCCGGCGACACCGGCAACCCCGTGGTCGACGGACTGCTGGTCGATGCGCGGCGCCGCACGTCGCTACGAGATTGTGTCCCGTTGCTGATGGATCGCCAGATCCGATCCGCGGTATTCGCTTTTGCGATGAGTGCTGCTCCCGCAGTGTATTCGGGTATTCTGCGTCGACGCCCCGAGCAGGTCGGATTGGGCTGAGCCGACCGCTGCGCGGGAAATCCGTTGTGGTCAAACCTGATTCAACACCGACACGAGATCGTCGACAAGCCGGCCGACGTGCGGCGCGCGCAGAATCGAGTTGTGGTCACAGTCGAGCCGTGTGACGGCGAGCTCTCCCGGTGTCAGCCACTCGCTCCACAGCCGCGGATCGTCGTCGTTCGCGGTGATCGTGAACCGCATGACCGCGCCGGGATACGGCTTCGGACGGTGGAACATCGCGACTCGCCGGCCCACTTCCTCCAGCGTGGCCGCCCGTTCGCCATGCGACACCGGGGCGAGCCCGGCCAGCGGAAGATGCACGCGACGACGCCACAGCTCTGCCCGTGGCAACGGCGGCTGTTCGGTGGCCATCGACAGGCCGGGAACCGCTGCCCGTACCGTCCGCGCCGTCGCGCGCGGGACGACGGTGTCGAGGACGACCACCATCTCGACGTCCTCGCCGTCGGCGCGCAGCCGATGCGCGGCCTCGAGAGCGAGGAGTCCGCCGAGCGAATGCCCCACGAGAATGTATGGGCCCGTCGGCTGAATGCGGCGGAGGTCGCGGAGATGGCGCCGGACGGCGGCCCCCACGGTCCAATCGGGAACACCGACGTTGTCCAAACCGTTGGGCGCGAAGGCGTACACCGATCCCATCCCGTCGACCCGGGACAGGCAATCGGCGAACGGAACGAATCCCAGGGCTGAACCGCCGGCTCCGGTGAAGCAGAAGACGGTGCGTCCCTGGCCCTTCCGTAGCTCGACCGTCGTCGGCGCCAGATCATCGGACGCTCTGCGGTGGGGCAACCACGCCCGGCGGCGTGCACCCGACCGTCGTGCGGCGACCCGTTCGGCCATCAGGGCGACCGTCGGCGCCGCTGCCGCATCTCCCAGCGTGAGGGTGACTCCGGCCTGTTCGGCGAGGACCACGAGGATCTTCTGCACGGTCAGCGAATCGGCGCCCAGCGAATAGATGTTCTCGTGGCGGCCGACCGTGTCGAGCCGTAGCTCGCGTGCCCAGATGTGGGCGATCGCGGCCTCCACGTGCCCGACGGGCGGTTCGATCGATCGTCGCGGCGCGGGCAGCGCCGTGCGATCGATCTTGCCCCGTGCGGTGCGGGGAAGCGTGCTGAGCACGACGATGTGCGCCGGGACCATCCAGCCGGGCAATCGCCCGGTCAGCCTGTCCCGCAACAGCGCAACCGGCGGAGTGCGCCGTCGACCGTTGGGCACGACGTAGGCGACCAGCGTGGTACCGGACGGATCGGCCGGTGTGGTGGATTCCTCCGGTGCGACCGCGACGACCACCGCCTCCGTGATGTCGTCGTCGACCAGCAACGCCTGTTCGATCTCCGACGGGTCCACCAGGTAGCCGCGGATCTTGACGGCGGCATCTGATCGGCCCCGCAGGTATAACACGTCGCCGATCCACTCACCACGGTCCGCCATTCGAAAAGTCCTCTGCCCCAGAGGGGTTGTGGTGAACCGGCCGGCGTCGAGCGTCCGATCCAGGTAGCCGAGCGCAAGGTAGGGGGACGCCACGACGACCCGACCGTCGCCGTCGACGGTGATGGATTTGCCCGGGGCCGGGTGGCCGGCCGGGAGGTTCCCCGGTCCGAGGACGTCTCCCCGGCGGACGTCGAAATACGCCAGCGCGGAGGTCTCCGACGATCCCACCCAGTTGGTCACCGTGGCGTGTGGGGCCCGAGCGAGGGCCCAGCGGGCCACCTCACCGGTGAGGGGCTCACCAGTGGTGATGATGCGCCGCACCGTCCTCCAGGCATGATCGGGTGCGCCGTCTGCACCTGGGTGCGCGACGAGTGAACGCAGCAACGAGGGTGTCATGAAGGCCACGTCGGCGCCGGTGCGTGCGATCGTGGCGAGCAGGCGATCGGGTGTGTCGGCCCGCGGGTCGACGGCGAGTACCTCGGCACCGTTGAGCAGCGAGCCGATCAGCACGTTGAGGCCGGCGCCGAAGCTGATCGGCATGCCGAGGGCGACGCGGCTCGAGCTCCGGATGCCGAAACCGTCGCGCATCAGCTCTGCATCGCACAACCACATCGCGTTCGGATGCAGCACCCCTTTGGGTGTGCCGGTCGAGCCCGACGTGAACTGAATACTGGTGAGGGCGGTGGCGGGGTCGTCGGCGACCGCAACGGTGTCCGCGGTCGTGTCCGGCGCGGACGACCCGTCGATCTCCGCCAAGGCGATGACGGGGAGTCTCGGGGCGGCAATCGATCTGGCTGCGACAAGGTGCTCGGCGTCGGCGACGTACAGCGCGGGGGACCGACCGTGCCGATCCAGTTCGTCGAGAATCGCGGTGACCCGGGCAGCGGGCAGTGCCGGATCGAGTGCGACGAGCGGGCGCCGCGACAGGAAGACGCCGAGCACGAGTGCGATCGCCGCAACGGATACATTGACCTGAACCACCACGGGTAGGCCCGGATCGACGGCGTGGTGCGCGATGGCCTGTCGCATCAGGTGGGCACGATCGACCAGCTCGCGGAATGTTGTGCTTCCGGCATCGGTACGAAGTGCCACCGCGTCGCCGAACTCGTCACGGCTGCGGAGTACCCGATCGGCGACGCTCGCCGACGACGTGGTCGACCCGGCACGGTTCGGTCCGGAGATTTGGGTGGTCATCATTGCCTCGGCGGAGTCGACGCGGGACTGTGTCGCAGCGCTCGCCGGATCATCCGGATACCGGGAACCAATACGACCGATACGACGGCGACGTCGGCGGTGAGGTACACGTACGCGACTCCGTCGATGCCCCAGCGACCAGCGGCAAACGCGATGCCCGTGACCACCACCGTGCCGAATACGATCTGGACGACGACGGCGAGCCGTAACCGCCGCTCGACCCGCGCGAGGGCGGTGTAGATGGTGACGAAGGAGACCGTCGGGAGCGTCAATGCCATCAACCGGATGAGATCGGTGCCTTCGGCCGCGTACTGCGGCCCCATGATGGCGAGAATCCATGGTGCGGTGATGATCAACAAGATGCATCCGATGAGGCCGGCTCCGCCGCACAGTGCGATGAACCGCGACGTGGCCTGCCGCAGATCGGATCCGGGCTCGGATGCGGTGGCGACGAAGGGTGCGCTGGTGGCGTTCAACAGGATTGCCGCCGTGTTGATCACCAGCCAGCACATGGTGAAGTAGGCGTTCATCTCCGTGCCCAGTGTCGCCACGATGACGAGCGGAACGACCAGGGGAACCACCACGCCGACTGCGGTCATGGCGAAGGAGCCGGCGTAGAAGTGCGCAATCTCGGTGCGCCGCGGCAGGATCGGAGGTCCGGTCATCGCGCGCGCGGAGGGCCTGATCGCCGCCCAGCCGATCCACAGTGCGATCACGAGAGCGGGCACGACCCAGGCCCAGACGACCGCCGAAGCGGTCCCGAGGGGGATCAGTGCGGCAACCAGTACGAGTTTCACGGTCGACTGGGTGACGTTCTTCGTGGCCACCGTGCGAGATCGGCCGAGTCCGATCAGCACGGAATCCTGGATTGCGAAGACGCCGAGGATCGCAACCGCGATCGGGTACAGCCACATTTCGCCCGGCTGCGTGAACAGGGCCCGCGGTCCCAGGGCAACAAATCCCACACCGAGCAGGACGGCCATCACGATCACCACCCAACGCCCGAGCACGACCATGCGCTGTGCTTGTGCCCCGGCAACGGGGAGGAACCGCTCATAGAGGCTGTTGATGCTGAGATTGGACAGCGTGGCCATCAGCGTCGCGGACGAAATGATCGCCGACGCGCGGCCGACTTCGGCCGCGGTGTAACCACGGGCGGCGATCGTCCAGAACACGAAACCGAGCGCGCCGGTGGCCAGGCTCGACGTCATGATGGCGACGATGTCGACGCCGAGGCCACCGGTCCGGCCGCGCAGCAGCGACCGCCCGCGGTGTCGGAGACCGCCCGCGATGATGGTCGTCTTGTCGGTGGTGGTCACGTGCCGGCGACGCCGCGCTTCGTGTGCTGCTGACCCAACAGTGGCAACAGCAGTTCGGCGGCGATTTCCGCCTCCGCGGCCAGCGGCCAGCCGGACAGGATCCAGACATCGATGCCCGCTTGCTCGGCAACCCGCGACATCGCGGCCGCCACGTTCACCGCACTGCCCACGAAATAGGTGCCCGTACCCTTGCCGGCGATGTCGAAAGGCGGTTCGGCCGCCGTCCACGTGGTCAGCCCGGCCGCCATGTTCGGTGCGAACTCGAGGGCGGCACGATCCGGGAGCCGGCCGGCGCGCAGAGCGTCGATCCGGTTCTGGACCAGGGGATTCCCGCTGCGTATGTCGTCGAGGCCCGGGAAGCCGAAGCTCCGGAGATTGCGGTCGGCGGTGGCCAGCACGGTTTCCGGACGTGTCCGGGAGAGCTGCCATTCGAAACGTTCCCAGGCCTGCTCGTCGGTTTCGCGCACGATCACGCTGGCGAGGACACCGAACCGCAAGGATCGGCCGCGCGCGGCGGCAGCACCTCGCACCCGGTGGAAAAGCCTTGCGAGTGAGGCGGGTTCGGACATGAACGACAAATAGACGTCGAGTACCTCGGCGGCATGGGCGATTCCCTCGGGGGACGCCCCGGTGCCCCACACCTCGATGCCGCCCGGCTGTCGCGGACCGGGGATGGCCGGCTTGTATCGCGGACCGTACGAGAAGAACTCGCCGTCGAACGGTTCGGTGTCGTCGAGGTACAGCTTCTTGACCTGTTTCCAGTACTCGGCGGAGAGGCGGTAGCGCTCGGCTTTCGTACCGAACCGTCCGTAGCGGTGCAGCACCGGGTCCGCACCGTTGACCTGGTTGTAGATCAGCCGGCCACCGGAATACTGGTCGAAGACCTGAGCCTCTTCGGCCAGCAGGACAGGCGGTTTCACGCCGGGGTACTCGGGGACGAGGAACCGTAGGCGTTCGGTGTCGCCGACCAGCGAGATAGCCTCACGCGCCGTCGTGAGCGCTCCGTAGAAGCCCAGGCGGTCCAGTGTGCGTGCCTGGTGGCGGATGACGTCGAAGGTGGGCGTGACCCGCCCGGCGGGTTCCCACGGGACCTCGCCGTCGGTCGGATTGATGTACCAGAGAACCTGCGGCGTGCAGCGGTCGAAATGCTCGTCGCATCGCGGTGCGAGTGCGGTGATGCTCACGTCGGTTATCGCTCGTCGCAGAACTCGGTGATCGGCAGTCCGACGTGGCGGGATTCGACGGGCGCGTAGCCGAGCAGTGTGTCGCCGGGCCGCAGGTCGGTCACATTGTTCACCGAGCCGCCGGGCCCGAGAAGGCGCACGTGCCAGTCGTCTTGGGCGATGACGTTGACCTTGCGGCCGTCGGGTGCGGTGGCACTGATCGAGATCAGGGGTCGGCGCTCGATCTTGACGCGACCGATCCGGACCTCGCGGACCTCTCCGGTGGATCGAATCGCAAGGATGGGCTGCCCGACCTGCAGTTCGCTGACATAGCGGGTTCGGTTGTCCGGCACCAGAACGTAGGAGTGCACGGCGCCGGCGTTCCAGCGGAACGGCCGCGTCGGCATGTAAGGCAGGGGATGGGTTTCGCTGCACGACAGGAACATTCCGGTCGAGAACGAACCGATCAGGCACCCCTCGTCCTTCTCCAGGAGAGAGCACGTGTCGATGCAGGCGCGTTCGCCCATGCCGATGTGCTCGACGCCGGTGACGGTGAGTTCGGTGAGCTCGATGCGATCTGCGCTGGGGCGGATCACGTCGGCGAGCGTCGCGACGTCGTCGGCGTGTCGTGGTGTCAGCAACAAGCCGTCGGACCCGTGCTCCAGAACGAGTTTCACGATCTCGGCGTCTTCGATGTCGTTCACCACGGTCACCGTGCGGCCACCGGAGTTCTCGGCCGCGGCGATGACGATCTCGAGCGGGATCTTGGTCGGATCGGTGAAGGTGAGTACCGTCCATGGGGCACGGCGGACGAATTCGCATGCGTGCCGAAGGGTCTCGGCGTCCGACACGATCACGTGGGCGCCGGCCTCGGCGGCCGGACCCGCGTCGACGATCGTGTGATCGTCGCCGGAGTGCTCGGTGAGGACGATGTCGACAGATGCCGATCTCGGATCGTCCGCCTGGTCATCGGTCACGAGCACGCGCCGGATGGTGGGTGGCAGCTGGGCCAGAAGGTCTGCGTCGTCACTTAAGATGCCGTCGATGCGATGGTGAATCGCCGCCTGCAGCACGGCATCCCGAGTACCGGGGGCCACCGCGCGGATGTCGATCCAGGCGAAATGATGGGCACGGTGCTCGGCGCCCGGGGCCTGGCTGTCGACCGCCGACAAAGGGGTGATGTCGTCGGTGACGATGTCGGTCGTGGTGCTCACGGTGATGCTTCCTTGCTGTCGTCGAGTGGTTCGGTCGTGCTGCGAGTCAGGCCAGTTCGAGCGCGGGGCTGCGGGACTGACCGGCCTGCTCGGTCAGATGCAAGGTGTCGGCAAGAGACTTGGCGACACGATGCGGATTCTCGGCGCCGAAGATGAGGCGCCCGAAACTCAGTCCGGCGACCCGTGATTGCGCCACCTGCTGCCCGAAGGAGATCGCCCCGTCGTCGGTCGCGGTGGACGGGCCGCCGGCCACCAGGATGGGAAGCGGACACGTCTCGACGACTTCGTCCATGCGTTCCGGGGCTCCAGCGTAGTCGAGCTTGACGATGTCGGCTCCGAGATCGGTGGCGATGGCTCCGAGATGGGCGAGTGTCGCGACCGAGGTGTTGCCCGCGTCGGCGACACCGCCCCGCGCGTACATCATCGCCAGCAGCGGAACCCCGAGCCGGTCGCATTCGGCCGCGACCACTCCGAGGTCGGTCAGCTGCTCGGATTCGGTTGGGGCGCCCACATTCACGTGCACGCTCACCGCGTCGGCACCCAGCGCGAGGCACTCCTCGACCGAGCCGACGAGTACTTTCCGGGTCTGGTCGACCGCGAGGTTGGTGCCCGCCGAGAGATGCACGATCAACCCCATCGACGTGAAGCGCGACGGTGAGATCGTGCGGGCACGCCCCTTGTGCACGATGAGCGCGTCGGCGCCGGCGCGTCCGAGGATCCCCGCTGTGTGATCCGCATGTCCCGATGCGCCGAGCGGGCCGATCGTCACCGAATGATCCATCGGTACGACGAGCGCGCGGCGCGACGGTGTCGCGAAGATGCGGGACAGCCTGATCTGCTTCCCGGACGAGAGCGGCCGGATGTCGGTGGCGGCGGTGATCAAGCGAGTCTCCGATCATGGGTAGGGGTGTCGGCTGCGCAACCCGCTTGCCGCGGGTATCCCGAAACTGATGTCGGCAGCTGGACGTCGGAGGCAGGCCGGGCGGGTGGGCGGAACGGACTCACGGCGGTGGCGGACGTCATGCCGGGACCAATCCGGGATGCCAGGGGGCCGGGAACGGGAGGCCGAGGTAGACCTCGCCCAGCGCCTTCTGTTCGTCGACGGACTGTGTCCACCGCGCCAACCGTGCACGGCGCAGCTGCCAGTCGAAGGCGCCGTCGTCGAGTCGGTGCAGGGTGGTCGTGAGGTTCCACGAAAATGCCTGCGCCTGCCAGATTCTGGGCAGCGCGGCGCGCGAGTAGGCGTCCAGTCCCGACCGGCCGGCACCGGTGTAGTAGGTGCCGATGGCGTTGGAGAACACACATGCGTCGGAGATCGCGAGGTTGAGTCCCTTCGCCCCGGTCGGCGGCACGATATGCGCCGCGTCGCCGAGCAGGAACAGCGAACCCTGTTGCATGGGATCGGTCACGACGCTGCGCAAGGGCGCGAGTGAGCGCTCGATGATCTCCCCGGTCTCGAGTTCGGGGCTGTCGTCGGCCGCACTGCGGTGTCGCAGTTCCGCCCAGATCTGCTCATCGGTCCAGTCGGACAGATCCGTCTGCGCGGGCACCTGCAGGTACTGCCGGGTGAGGTGCGGCCCGCGCATGCTGTGCACCGAGAGGCCATCGGGGTGGGCACAGTACATCCCCTCGTCGGTGGCCGGGGTCGTCCGGGCCATGATGCCCAGCCACGCAAAGGGATACGAACGATCCATGACCGCGATCCGGGAGGCGTCGACGGTCTGCCGACAAACCCCGTGAAAGCCGTCGCAACCGGCGACGAAGTCCGCGTGAATGCGTCGCCGTCGCCCGTCGTGGGTGAACTCGACGACCGGACGGTCGGTGTCGATGTCCTCGACGGTCACGTCGGTCGCGTCGAAGTACAGCGGGCGGGCGGTGTCACGCCGTGCGTCGATGAGGTCTGCCACGATCTCCGCCTGGCCGTAGACGAATGCGTGACGGCCGGTGTGCCGATGGAAATCGAGGTGATGGGTCTGCCGGTCGAAGCGGAGGTAGAAACCGTCGTGCACAAGGGCTTCGGCGTGTAGCCGGTCGGCTATACCGAGCTGGGTGAGCACGTCCACGGTCGACTGCTCGATGACGCCGGCACGGATTCGGGCGCGAACATGAGCTTCGGATTGCCGCTCGAGCACGACGGTCTCGATGCCCTGCAGGTGGAGCATGTGTGCCAGGGCGAGACCGGCGGGTCCGGCGCCGATGATGGCCACCTGACAGCGGATATCGGTGCAGATCATGACTTCTCGATCCTCTGTGCGCGGTCAGTTCGCGGTGCGAACCGGATCGGCCGATGTACGGCCGGCAGATGACGAGTACACGGCGCCTGCTCGGCGTGATCGCCGTTCGAAGTTGATGGTGCGCAACACGCGCATCCCGTCGGTGAAGGCGTTGAGGTTGCTGCGCCCGTGAATCCGCATGCTTTCGTGGCTGCCGACCTCTCGGATGGTGACCCCGGCGCGCGCCATCCGGACATTGATGATCGTCTCGACCTCGAAGCCGTCGCCCCACTGTGAATCGGTCGCGTGGATGTCGGGCAGGTCGATGATCTCGAGATGGCGCCGCCAGAAGGCGTTGTAGCCGTAGCACAAATCGGCGAACTCGGTCGCGAAGATGCGATTCACCAGCCAGTTCAGCCCCTTGTTGCCGAACCGTCGGAGCGTGGTGATGTCGTCGCTGCCTCCACCGAGGGAGAAACGGCTGCCCTTCGCGAGGTCGGCGCCGTCGACCAGGGTTTGGACGAAATCCGGGATCTCGGCCGGGTCGGTGGACCCGTCCGCATCGATCATGACGATGATGTCACTCGTCGCCGCCGCGAACCCGCACGCAAGGGCGTTCCCCTTGCCGTCACGCGTCTGGTGGACGACGATCGCCTGCGGCCAGAGTCGTTGTGCGACAGCGACAGTGTCATCGACTGAAGCCCCGTCGACGACGACGATCTCGTCGACCTCGGGCATCCGCTCGGCGACGTGGGGTAGGTTCAGTGCCTCGTTGCGAGCCGGGATCACGACGGTGACAGTCGGGGCCTGCGACCCCGGGTCGTGGTTGCTGCCGACCGGTTCGGACGGGTTGTCGTTGAAATCCTCCTCGAACTCGTGCATGTCACCGATAGGAGCGGGCGAGGCCTGTGCGGCACCCAGGTCATCAGCGGTGTTGGTCAAGGAGTCCTCCAGATCGGGCGCATACATCCGATGGCATAACCGCTGTGCAGCAACGACTCTGGCGGTGCACAGCATGGTGGGGTGTTGTTTCGATCCTAATCTCTTAGGTAATGCTTACCTAATTCTTACTGCGCTTTGTGACCTATCTCACGGGGCTCTTCTGCCCAATGGATCGCCGAGTGTCAGTGGCCTCGATGCGCGGCCACGCAGGCTCGGTCGCTCACTCGACCAGCGAGGGGTTGCGACTGTTCCTGGCAGCCTTACGTCGGCGACTGAGGCGGCCCGGGTTTCGTGCTCATCTTGATTCGCATCGTCGCCCCGCTGATCGAGCAAGTAACCCTTGCTGCCCTGCGGCACAGACGGTCACCCCTGGCCGGGGTCGTGGCGGAAGATGACCGTGTCGCCCCGGTGATAGATCCTTGTCCATCCGGGCGAGGACTGCAGCGCCTCCTTGAAGAGATCGGCTGCGCCCGGCCGGTATTCACCGTAGTAGGTCATCGCGCGTTGCGACTGCTTGCTGAACGCGACGATCGTCGGCTGCTTCTGTTGGTCGGCCTTCCAGTCGAGAAACCCGAGTTGCTCGGCCGTCGGGAAGTCGGCGCGGGTGTCGGAGAGGTCGAAGCCCAAGGGGTAGTCGAAATAGGGATTGGCCAACGTCAGGGCGACGTAATCGGAGGTCGCACGGCTTGGCATCCCGCCCAGGGTCATCATGATCACGCGGGTGCCGGGTTCGGCCTGCGCGATCACCGCGTTCATGGTCTCTACCTGCGATCGCGTCTCGACGACCAAAGGCCACAGTGCCACATAGGAATACAGCCCGGCGAGCGATGCGGCACAGACGGCGGTACCGGCGACGAGCGCGCCGGTGGTGCGCCGCGGTCCGTGTCGCCATCCGTCGAGGAGTGCCACCAGTGCCGGAGCGATCAACAGCGCACACCCGAGGATGCTGTACAGGTAGACGCGGAAGATCGCCTCGCCGCCGTAGCTCTGTCCGAGGAGGAGACACAGCGCGGAGAATGCGAGAATCGTCCGGGTGAGCACATGTCGACGCTTGGTCCGCCACGCCCAGAGCACCGACAGACCCGCCGCGAGGAACACCCCGACCGACAGGCCTCGGCAGACCAGCGACGTGAACTCTTTGGCCGGAACGCCGACCGCGGTGATGTTACTGGTCGCGTTCTGCACCGGGTTACCGCCGGACAGGATGCCGTAGGGCGCCACGGCATCGTAGTTGAGCAGGAGATAGGCGCCGGCGATGCCGATCATCGCCGCGACCGCCCACCAGGGGCGGGCCCGGCGGAAGAGCACCAGCAGGGTGGCCGCGCCGAGGACCCAGAATGGTGTCAGCTGGTGCGTGGGAACGGTTGCGGTGAAAGGAATGATCGCGAGAACCCCGGCGTGCGGCGAACTGGTGGACGCGACCAGGAGTGTGAGGACGCCGAACGCCAGGACCAGGGTCCAAGCCTGCGGCGAGAAGTAGTCCTGGCCCACCCAGTTCGTCACCTCCGCGATGAAGGCGGCCACAATGGCGGTTCGCGGCGGCTGCCTCAGCACCCGTGCCGCGGAGTAGACGGTCACGGCGATCAGGCCGTGGACGAGGGGCGCGAACAGATGTGCAACTGCGATGGGACTGAGCCCGGTGACGGCCGAGAACCACGCCGATGTCACGAAGAAGGCGGGCCACTGAGCGTAGATGTCCGTGCCGTCCGGCTGGATGAGATCGTGGACGAGGATGTAATCCACAACGCCGACATGCTTGTATGTCCAGTCATACAAAGGCATCTCGGTGCCGACCCAGGTGGTCACCCGCGCGATGACGATGGCCGCGGCGACGCTGCACACCGCGGCGGCGAACCGGCGGGTGACGACCGCGCACACCAGCGCGAGGGCGGTCAGCACGATCGCGGGACCCAGCAGGCGCCCGGTTCCCGAAGCCAACAGTCCGTAGAAGCTCGCATCCCCGGCGGGCAGGTTCGGCAACGCGCACAGCCAGAGGACGAGGCCGGCCATGATCATGATCGTCGGTGGATTGACGCCGGGTGCGGTGACCGCCGCGCGTGCGGTCCGTGCCACGGTGCGTGGCCATCGCCTGACGTCGGGCCACGACCGTTCGCGGAGGTAGAAGCAGATGCTGCTCCCGCCGGTCGCAAGACAGAGCGCAACCAGGAGTCCTGTCGTGTTCCATCGGTAGGACCACATCGCCGTGATCGACGCGATGGTCACCACGGACATCCCGAGGGTGGATACCGCCGAAAGGCGTACGGCGCGAGGCACTTTGACCCACGTCAACAGCGCCGAACCCGGGCCCGAGAAGATGAACGCCCCGATGAGGAGGGCCTTGACCGGTGCCCCGATCGGCAGCAGTCCCGCCAGTCCCACGACGGCGGCCACGATCGCGACGTCTGCCGGCCGCGCCGTCGAGCGGATCGATGTCGGTGTGCGGTCGGCGATCTGCGGCGCCGAGATGTCGTCGTCGACGAGGGTGGCGGTCATGCTCATTGCTGCTCTCCGGAAGGTGTCCGATGCGGTGCCGGGGAAGGGGACCTACGCGTTCGCCGTGCGAGGCCGCGTCCTTCACGCCACAGCGCATAGGGGCCGGCCAGGACGGAGAACACCTCGACCCGGCCGACGGATTTCGGGACGTTGCGAAGGAACGCGGGGGGCGGTGCCGCGATCGCGCCATAGGCGGCCCCGGCGCGCGCGACCGCTCGCGACCGACGGCGTAACACCGACAGCGCCAGTCTGCGATGGTCGCGGGTGACGGCGACCTTGGCCAGCCATGCACCAAGGCCGACGCCGTAGCCGCGGGCCTGGGACATGAGGGCGGCGTTGTCGGCGCGATGGCGATGCCAGACGATCGATGACGGTTCGGTCGCGAGGCTGTGGCCGGCGGCCAGCACGCGGAAGAACATGTCGAGGTCTTCTCCACCGCGAGTCCGGGTTCCGGCTCCGAGACGTTCGTCGAACGCGCCGAGGGCGATGATCGCGTCGCGACGGACAGCGAAGTTCGCGCCGGTACCGTAGACGCCCACCTGAAACGGGAACAGCGGCACGTCCGCGGGTGGCCGGGCCATCGAATAGACCCGTGACTCGACGTTGTCGGCCCAGGACACGCGCCAATCGAAGTAGGCCTGCGGCATGGTCCGCAGTTCCCCGCTGGGCACCAGGCCACAGACGCAGGCGACGTCATCGGAACGTGAAAAGCCAAGCGCCAGACCACGCAACCACGCGGGATCGGCCACCACGTCGTCATCGGTGAACGCCACGAGGTGGTGACGTGCCACGCGCAGGCCCGCGTTACGGGCGCCGGCCAATCCGGCGACGGGCTCGACGATCCGCCGGACGCGTCCGTCGCCGATCTCGGTGATCACCCGCGCCGTGGCGTCGGTGGTGGGCGCATTGTCGACGACGATGATCTCGAAGTCGGGATAGTCGATCGCCAACAATGACGACAGCGACCCGCGCAGGTCCTCCGGACGGTCCCGTGTGCACAACACCACCGACATCGGCGGCAGCGGGACATCGGCCGACGCGCATCTGGCCGACCGGGGAAGTGGCACTCGGACCAACCCGTTGTCGACGGCGGCGTCCACGAAATGCATCGGGGTGAGGCCGTCGCGGATCAACACCCGCGCGTTACGGTAGCCATCGGACGACGGTGCGACGCAGAGCGCCTCGTCGGGCAGGGCCGCACCGTCGAGGCGCGTCAGGTCGAGGACACCGACCCAGGTGGCCCCCGGCCACTCGGGTTCGCCATCGCTGGTCATCGGCGGCTGCAAGGTGATGTCGGTGCTCACAGTCCGGTCACCCGAATCCAGTCGACGAGCATCGTGGCGGGATTGGGTGTCGAGTCATCCGGTGCGCCCGGCCAGTCACCGCCCACGGCGAGCGTGAGCAGCAGGTGGAACGGGGCGTCGAACACCCACTGTGCGTCTGAGGCGAGATCCCTGGGGGTGACGACGAACAACGACCGTCCGTCGATTCCGGTCTCGATCCGGCCGGGTGTCTTGTTCATCCAGTAGGTGTGGAAGGTATCGGCGAGCCGGAAAGGTGCCGGGCCGCCGGCCGACACCGTCTGTCCCCGAGCCGAGGACCGCTGCGGCGCATGGATGCTGCTGTGGTACTCGGACGCGTCGTTGACGGTCTCGATCACGTCGATCTCACCGGCGCGCGGCCACCCCACCCGCTGCAGGTTGTCGCCGAGCAACCAGAACGCCGGATGGAGACCTCGTCCGGCAGGCAACGCGATGCGTGCCTCGACCCGCCCGTAGGTGACCGACGCCCGTCCGCGTGTCGTCAGGCGAGCGCTGGTGATCGTCGTGCCGTCGTAGCGCGCGGAGATGGCCAGATGTCCGCTGCCGTCGATACGCACATTCGACCGATCGGCGGTATAGACCTGGGCTTCGTTGTTGCCCCATCCACCGCCTCCGGTCTCGGCCTGCCACCGGCCACCGACCGAGCCTGCGGCACCGTCGAATTCGTCGGCGAAGATCGTCCGCGACACAGCATGATCGGGTGCGGCATTCCCGAAGGGCACCGTGCACGCGCACAGTCCGATGGCCGCGACGAGCGTTGCGCCGGCGATGACCGGGCGGTGGGGGCGAAGGCTCACGACACCGTCCTGTCCGTGCGGGACTCGGTGTGGTCGATCGCCGGCCCGGTGGGTTCCGAGGCGATGTGGGTGTCGTCCGGGTTCCTCCGGTGCTCGGGTGACGCCGGATTCGGATCCGTCACGCCGGCAACGAACAACGCGACGAGGATGCCGTAGATGATCGCGCGTTCGGTTCCGCCGCTGCCCAGCCACCCGGTCAGTCCACCGGCGA
Organism: Gordonia sp. NPDC003424; assembly: GCF_053588655.1. Classification (NCBI taxonomy): domain Bacteria; kingdom Bacillati; phylum Actinomycetota; class Actinomycetes; order Mycobacteriales; family Gordoniaceae; genus Gordonia; species Gordonia sp. NPDC003424. The sequence goes on along the minus strand of NZ_JBSFQJ010000012.1, from coordinate 90,076 downwards.
AGCAGAAGAAGGCGACCGTCGAGATGGCGCCGCCGATGACCAGTGCGCCGCGTGCGCGGGCGGCGAGCCGACCGGCGGTCGAGACCCCGGCGAGCAGCGTGCCGAGCGCTCCGAAGACGTAGAACACCGTCATCGCGGTGGTATGCACGGGGTAGTCGGTCTGTTCGGTGATGACGCCGGCGACCGCCAGTGCCGCTCCGCCGATGATCAGCGCCACGCATGCCGGGGTTTCCACCACTCGACGGGCCAGCCAGGTGGCACCGATGACCGCGATGGAGAGGCCGGTGAGTACGAAGGACACGTTCATGGCCGGATACAGTGCGTTGCACGGCCAGCCGCCTTGCGGACCACAGAACGGAATGCCCAGCGTGCCGGTGATATCGGTGCGATACGTGTATTGGCCGCGCCATGACGCGGAGACCACCCACTCGACGGCGAAGTATTGCAGTAGGCCGATCGCGGCGATGCGCGCGATCCTCGGGTCACGGAGAAACGGAGCTCTCGTCATGGTGGTCATTCCTCCCTGTGCCGGATACGCCGGAGCGTGACCCCGGAAACGAAACCTGCTGTGGTGAAAACGAATCCGAACATCAGTGCAAGCGCGCGAGTTGGCCGTCGCCGATGGTGCCAGATGGCCGATGTCAATATCGTTGCTGCGTAGTACTTTTCGGTGGACAATGCCAGTCCGGTTGAGGTCAGGGTGGCGAGCACGGCCTTGGATCGGCCCTCTTGGAAACATCGATGCAGGAAATAGCGCACGGTGGCGCGCTCTGCGCCGACTCGGTGCCGGACGCGGAAGGTTGTGTCGCGGACGATTGTCGCGTCCGGAAAGCTTTGGTGCAGAGCGATTCCCATCAGGGTTTCCTCGCATCCCGCCGGGAAGGTGCCACGTCGGCCGAGGCGTGGTGAGAATCCGCCGATGCTCACCAGTGCCTGGCGGCGGACCGCCATCGCGGCGCCGATCGGATTGCGGATCGCGGCGCCGTCGCCGGGCAGACCCCGATAGTCGCAGCCGATCACCCAGCCGAACTCCGGTGGGAACCAACGCGGCCCACGCCCCCCGTGCCAGTCCGGCGAAACCGCACCGCCGACGGCGATGATCCCCGGGTCGACGAATCGTGTGCGCACTCCCCGAAGAGACCCGGGATCCGGGATCGCGTCGTCGTCGAGGAACACGACGACGTCTCCGATCGAGGTACGCAACCCGCTGTTCCGGGCGCCGGACAGACCCCGATCGTCGGTGTTGCGAACGAGGCGCATGGTGCCGATGGCCGGTTCGAGGGCTTCGAACAACGCGTCGTTGTGGTCGACGACGACGACGAGTTCGTCGCCTGCCTCGAGTTGGGTTGTCGTGCCGGCGATCGCGGCCTGCACCTGCTCGATGCGGTCAGTGGTGTAGCAACAGATGATCACCGACAGACGGAGCGATTGCGCCGCCGGCGATGTGGTCAGCGATGGTATCGACACGGGAGGGGACCTTCGGCACGCGGAAACGGGGGCCGGGCCAGCGTAACCTCTGTTGTAAGGAAAGCCTAACCTTGGATAGGTTTGCCTGACCAAATGTGCTCTGCATCACCCTGTGCGAGCTCTCGCGCCACCTCGGGCACGGATTCGAGCGCGTGCTGGACGAGCCCGGCGTCGAAGACGGAGTCGTAGAACGCAGCCGTCATACAGATCGCGTTCGCACCGACCACCGCGGTCGTGACGGTGATACCGGCCGGCGACACCGGATCGCTCGCGGTGAAGTTGACTGCCCGACTTGGCTCGCTGAAGGACGTGTGCGCGGTGCGCGGCAGTCGCCCGACAAAGGAATGCAGGAGTTCGGCACTGACATCCGGGGTGTCGGGGACCGCAAGATGCTCTGCCCTCGGCATGGAACGGCGAGCGAATCGGGACTTCCACGTGCTCACCAGCAGATTCGCGACCGGCCGTCCCATGGCCGCCGACTCGGTGACCATGGACTGGAGGTCGACGGGTGAGGTATGCGCGTCGAGGTCGAAGGCCAACCCCGCAGAGAAGGACGCAAGGGTGGCGAACCGCTTCGGGAGGTAGGGGCGTGCGTCGAACGGGAGGGTGACATCGGGGTTCACCGGAATGCCGGCACGATCGAGCGATCGCAATAGGGCACATGTGTAGATGACGAACATGCTGACGCCGGGCAGGTTCCGGTCGCGGAGTGCGCGGAGTGCGTTGATGTCGGCGTCGGGAATCCGGATCGCCCGCGCGCTCGGGGCGGCATGGTCGATGGTGCGCAGCGCGACGGGCGTAACGGACGCACCAGGGGTGGCGGCGACGCGTCGACGGTGGAACCGCAGCAGGCCCACCAGTCGCCTCGGGTCGCTGCCGAACGTTCGGACGGACGCCGCGGCGAGCGGGGACACCCGGCGGCGATGCGGCCTCCACTGCGTGCCGGTGACCGGGAGGTCTGCGGTGACCACGTCGACGATCGCCTGGGAGAGCGCCACGTCGCCGAGTCCGTGGCTGAAATCGATTGCCATGTGGTCGTCGGCCAGGACGACGCGAAGACCGGTTTCCGGCAGCCCGCGGAGGAACTCGAGCAGGACAAGCGGATCGTCACCCGGGCCGTCAACCACGGCCACCGAGTCGGCGATGTCGGATGATGCTCTTCGCCAGCGGACCTCAGACGTCGAGGGTTCGAGGCCGACGCGGAGTTCCGGGCCTGCCGAGGCCATGGCGCGCAGTCGGCGGACAACCACATCGCGCTCGGGCAGAGCAATCGGCCCGAAGACGGACGCCGATCGTCGTCGACTGTGCTGCAGATCCAATCTGGCCACACGAACCGAATTGGGGAGCGACTGTCTCGTCTGGTGCGGCCACATGCTGATCGCGTCGAATATAACAAAGGCTCACCTAACAAGTCGTGACGCCCCAGGTGACGCCGATCATGTCGGCGACAAGCCCCTGTTCATTCTCCGTTCACCTTGCTATCGCGGACCGTCCATCAGCGGTGTCTAGTGTCGTTTCGACCGGATACGCCGCTGGCGCGACGTGTCGTTATCTGAACGTGGAGGGAAACACCTGTGAAGCTGAGCCGTTCCGGAGTTGTGGTTGCGTCGATGGCGGCCGCATCCACGCTTGTCCTCGGGGCCTGTAGCAGCAACGCCGACAAGGGGACGCAGAGTGCGGCTCCGGCATCCGCGGTGGCCAACGTGCAGTGCGAGGGCAAGCAATCGCTGAAGTCCAGCGGTTCGACCGCCCAGGCCAACGCGATGACGATCTTCTCCACCTCGTTCGCCAAGACCTGCCCGGGCTTCGAGCTCGCCTACGGCGGCGGTGGCTCCGGCCAGGGCATCTCCGACTTCACCCAAGGGCTCACCGACTTCGGCGGGTCCGACTCCCCGCTGAAGGACAACGAGATCCCCGCCGCGGCCCAGCGATGCGGCTCCGAAGCGTGGCAGTTGCCCCTGGTGTTCGGTCCGATCGCCGTGGCCTACAACGTCCCGGGTGTTTCCGACGTCGCGCTCTCCGGCCCGACCATCGCGAAGATCTTCAGCGGCCAGATCACGAACTGGAATGCCCCGGAGATCGCCGCGGAGAACCCCGGCAAGACCTTCCCCGATCTGGCCATCTCGGTCATCTACCGTGCCGATCAGTCGGGCACCACCGACAACTTCCAGAAGTATCTGACCGCTGCGGGCGGTTGGACCAAGGGCACCGGCAAGGCCTTCAACGGCGGTATCGGCGAGGGCAAGCAGGGCAACCCGGGCGTCGGCGGAGCGGTGAAGCCGACCAACGGTTCGATCGCCTACGTCGAGTGGGCCTACGCCCAGTCCAACAGTCTGACCATGGCCAAGATCATCACCGACCAGGACAAGCAAGGCGTGGCGCTGACCGCCGAATCCGGCGGCAAGACCATCGAGTCGGCCACCCTGAAGAACGGCCCCGACAACCACAACATGGTCATCGACACCGAGTCGTTCTACAAGCCCACGCAGCCGGGCGCATACCCGATCATCCTGGCAACATATTCCATCGTGTGCTCCAAGTACGCGGACACCCCGACCGCGCAGGGTGTGAAGTCGTTCCTGAATGTCGCGACGAGCCCGCAGAACCAGGGACAGGAACTGCAGAACGCCGGATACATCCCGGTTCCCGCGGACTTCCTGACCAAGCTGCAAGCGTCCATCTCTGCGATGCAGTGATCGGCAACGCCGTGAGCAGCAATTCCGTCTAGTGAGTGAGTGAGAAATGTCAGTGGATGACACCACGGGCGTCAATCGGAAACCGGCGGCACCCCCGCCGGGCTCCGGTGGCGACGACGAACCGCCACAGCTGAGTCCCGAGGACGAGCGCGAGATCGAGGAACAGATCCATCCGGGACTGCGCAGTCACAAGGGCGCAGGCGCCGACCGGATCTTCTCCTACCTCGCGCAGGGCACGGGCGTCTTCGTCATCGTCCTGATCGCGGCGATCGGCGTCTCGCTGGTGATCGACGCGATCCCGTCGATCACCGCCAACCACGCCAGCTTCTTCTTCTCGTCACAGTGGAATGTCGGCGCGCAGAACTTCGCCGACGACACGGTGGCGTTCGGTGTCTGGGAACTCTTCCGCGCGACGATGCTCACGTCGTTCTTTGCGCTGTTCCTCGCGACGCCGATCGCCATCGGCATCGCGGTCTTCCTGGTGGAATACGCGCCGCCCGCCGTCTCGCGTCCGCTGGCCGCGGTCGTCGACCTGCTTGCGGCGGTGCCGTCGATCATCTTCGGCCTGTGGGGTATCTACGTCCTGGCGCCGGTCATCGCACCGTTCGCCGAGTGGCTGAACCGGACGTTCGGCTGGTTCTTCCTCTTCGCCACCGGCAAGGCGTCGATCAGCGGCGGTGGCACCATCTTCACCGCCGGCATCGTGCTCGCCATCATGATGTTGCCGATCATCACCTCGATCACGCGAGAGGTGCTGCGGCAGACCCCGAGCGGCCAGAAAGAGGCGGCGCTCGCGCTCGGTGCCACCAAATGGGAGGTCATCCGCATGACCTCCTTCCCGTACAGCCGGTCGGGCATCATCGCCGCGTCGATGCTGGCGCTCGGGCGCGCGCTCGGCGAGACGATCGCGGTGATGATCATCTTGAGCGCCGCGGTGGGCCGCCTCAAATGGTCGTTGTTCGAGGGTGGCGACACCTTTGCGTCGAAGATCGCCCGGGACGTCGGCGAGTTCGTCGGCAGTCAAGACGTGCAGAGCGCCTACATCGCGGCCGGCCTGGTGCTGTTCGTCCTGACATTCGTCGTGAATGCGATCGCCCGATCGGTCGCCGGTGGAAAGGTGAACGGATGACGGTCACAGTCGAGGAGGCTGCCGGCGGCGGACCCGTCAAAGAAAGCCCGACGACCTTCCGTGAGGCGTCGATCGGACGCAAGTTCCGTAACAAGGCGGCGCTTGTCGTCTTCGTCGGGTGCTTCGTGCTCGGTGTCATCCCGCTGGTGTGGCTGCTGTGGACGGTGATCTCGCAGGGGTTCCAGGCGATCACCGACCCCAATTGGTGGTTCGGCAACGCCTACGGCATCGACACGACGACGCAATACGGGGCGGGCATATCGCAGGCGATCATCGGTTCGATCATCCAGGTGGCGATCGCGACGGTGATCTCCGTGCCGATCGCGGTGATGACCGCGATCATGCTGGTGGAGTACCCGACCAGCAAGCTGGTCAAGCCGGTGAGCTTCATGGTCGACATCCTCGCGGGTGTGCCGTCGATCGTCGCCACACTGTTCATCTTCACCGTGTTCGTCATCGGGCTCTCGATGGGGCAGAGCGCGTTCATGGTGAGTCTGGCGTTGATCCTGCTGATGGTGCCGATCGTCACGAGATCGACCGAGGAGATGCTCAAGCTCGTCCCGGACGAGCTCCGCGAGGCCTCCTACGCGCTGGGCATCCCCAAGTGGAAGACCATCGTCCGCATCGTCGTGCCGACGGCGATGTCGGGCATGCTCTCCGGCATCTTCCTGGCCATCGCACGTGTGATGGGTGAGACCGCCCCGGTCCTGATTCTCGCCGGGCCGGCGAGCTCGCAGGTCCAGGTGGACCCGTTCGAGGGCGGGATGAGCTCGCTGCCGCTGTTCATCAAGGACATGTGGGCGGCCAGCCAGCCGGCGTCCTCCTTCTACTACTGGGGTGCCGCCCTCACGCTCATCATCATCATCGCGGTGCTCAACATCATCGCCGCACTTCTGTCGAAGTACTTGGCGCCCAAGACCAAGTAAGAACCGCCCCACCCAAGCCAGCAAAGGTACTTCCCATGGCCAAACGCCTCGACGTCAAAGACCTGAACATCTATTACGGCAAGTTCCATGCCGTCAAGGACGTCACCCTGTCGGTGCCGCCGCACAGCATCACCGCCTTCATCGGCCCGTCGGGCTGCGGCAAGTCCACCGTGCTGCGCACGCTCAACCGGATGCACGAGGAGGTGCCCGGCGCCTATGCGGTCGGCAGCGTCCTCCTCGACGGCGAGGACATCTACGCGAAGGGCATCAGCCCGACGGCGGTGCGCTCCACCATCGGCATGGTGTTCCAGCGTCCCAACCCGTTCCCGACGATGTCGATCCGCGACAACGTCGTCGCGGGTCTCAAGCTCGCCGGGGTGCGCAACAAGACCCAGCTCAACGAGGTGTGTGAACGTAGCCTGCGGGGTGCGAACCTGTGGAACGAGGTCAAGGACCGCCTGGACAAGCCCGGTGGCGGGCTTTCGGGCGGCCAGCAGCAGCGTCTGTGCATCGCCCGCGCCATCGCCGTGTCCCCGGACGTGTTGCTCATGGACGAACCGTGCTCGGCGCTCGATCCGATCTCGACGCTCGCGATCGAGGATCTGATGGGCGAGCTCAAGCAGGAGTACACCATCGTGATCGTCACGCACAACATGCAACAGGCCGCGCGTGTGAGCGACCAGACCGCGTTCTTCAACCTTCCCGGTGTGGGCAAACCCGGTGAACTCGTCGAGATCAGCGATACCGAGACGATGTTCACCAACCCGACCAAGCAGCAGACCGAGGACTACATCTCGGGCCGCTTCGGCTGAGCCGGCCCCGAAGGGTCCGTCACCGGACTGTCAACAACCAAACGCCGTGAGTCCCACCAGGACTCGCGGCGTTTTCACATCTCCAGGACGAGGATCAAGAGCATCGCGATCAATGACACGGTGATCACGGCATAGGTCATTATCTGGCGGCGGTGCGCCGCTTCCGCGGCCGGATCCGACACGACGTCGACGCCCGGTTCCGTGGAGTGATGACCCATTCGGTCACCCTAACCCGACTGCGGCCGGGTGAGAAAATCGTCACCCGGCCAGGTGAGCACTATCTCATCGGTTCGACGAACCGATGAGGATCGCACTGCGACACAGATGTGTCAGGAGACCTCGAGGTACTGCTCCGGGGTCTGTCCGGTCGCCTGAAATACCACGCGTCGGCCGATCAGCACTGCGTGATCGGCGAACCGCTCGTAGTAGCGACCGAGCAGCGTGACGTCGACCGCCGCGGCCACACCGTGGCTCCAGTCGCGATCCATCAGCACGGTGAACAGATGCCGGTGCAGATCGTCCATGGCGTCGTCGTCTTCCTGCAGACGAATGGCGTCATCCGGACTCTGGGACTCGAGGACCTCGCGAGCGGTGTGTGCGAGCTTGACGGCCAGCCGGCCCATCTCCGCGAAGTAGCCGTTGACCTCTTCCGGCAGGGCCTTGGCGGGATGCCGTCGTCGAGCGACCTTTGCGACGTGCAGGGCCAGTGCGCCCATGCGGTCGACGTCGGCGACGATCTGGAATCCGCTCACGATGCCGCGCAGGTCGCCGGCGACGGGGGCCTGCAACGCCAGCAGCGCGAAAGCCTGCTCCTCGGCGCGCGCGGACAGTTCGTTCATCCGGTCGTTACTGGTGATGACTGCTTCGGCCACGGCGAGGTCGGCCTGCAACAACGACTGTGTTGCCTGTTCCATCGCATCGCCCGCAAGTTCGCACATCTCACCGAGCGTCGTGTTCAACGCCTCAAGCTGCTCGTGGTACGCGTTACGCATACGCTCAAGGGTACTTTGTGTCGCCCCTGTTCCCCCTCCGGCGGGGGTGAACTCCCCATGAACGGCGCGTGCCCAGTGGGTCACCCGACCCAGATGTCCGGGTCAGGAGCAATCTGTGTTGGCGGCGTTGGTGACGGCCAGGTCGTTCGGCAGGCCGGACGTGTTGGTGGCCGGCGGCAGCTGCTCCACCGAAATGGTCGTGCCCGCGGCGGGCACCGAACCCACCGACCCGGTGAAGCTGGATCCGAGGATCACCTCGACACCCGACTTGACGGTCCGGTCGAGCTGAATGGACGCGCCCGGGAACACCTCGGCGAGGGTGGCTGCGGCGTCCTGCTCACCGGTGCCATACCGGATGACGGTGTCGGTGCGGTTCTCCGACGCGTCGGCGACGCCACGCACGTCGAAGCCCAGCGGTGCCAGCTGATCGGAGACATCCGTGGCGGCTCCGGAGCGGCCGGTGCCGTTGAGCACCCGCACGCCGACGTTGCCGGGGCTCTGGGCGGTCGCCGAGATTCGGGTGGGTGCGCTCGAGGTCGTCGGCGACGATGCGCCCGCTGCCTTCGCACTGGTCGAACTCGACGTCGACGTGTCCTTCTTGGCCTGCTCACCGGGCAGCGGATCGTCGTCGATGATCGCGTTGAAGATCGCGTTGATGTCGTCGGTTCGCGGGATCTCGTTGTTCTGGCCGTCGGTGGACGTGCCCGAGGTGGGGATGGTGAGGAATGTGACGCGACCGGCCTCGATGCCCTGCATCGAGTCGGCGAGGTCGAGCAGCGACTGTGTGTCGACACCGTCGACGTAGCTGTACTGGATGAAGGTGTTGACGATGCTGTTGAGCTTGCTCGGGTTGCTCAACACATTGCCCGAGAGTGTCGACCGCAGGAGCGACGACATGAACAGTTGCTGGCGCTTGATACGGCCGTAGTCGCCGTTGCCCTCGGATGCGATGCTGCGGGCACGAACGTAGTTGAGGGCCCGTTTGCCGGTGAGTTTCTGCCTGCCCGGCTTGCGCAGGATCTGCCCGAGTTCGTAGTCGTAGAGAGGGGTCGGAGAACACACCTCGACTCCGCCCACCGACCGCACGACCTTCTCGAAGCCGTAGAAGTCCATTGCGATGAAGTGGTTGATGTTGAGGCCACTCATCGCGGTGATGACACTGACCAGGCACTTCGGGCCGCCGTCGGCGTAGACGCTGTTGATCTTGACCGAGGACTCGGCGGGCAGGTCCTCCCCATAGGTGCCGCTGTCGTTGTCCCACTGCTGGCAGTCGGGGCGATCGACCTGCAGGTCACGCGGGAAGGACACCGCGACGACCCGTTCCCGGTTGGCCGGGATGTTGACGAGGATGATCGTGTCCGACCGGGCGCCCTCGGCGTCGGCGGTGGTTCCGGCGCCGACGTTGGAGTTCTGTCCGCTTCGGGTGTCGGTGCCGACGATCAGGTAGTTCTCGTCACCGTACTGCGCGTCCTTCTTGCGGATGTTCGAGTCCTCGGGGTTGACCGCGTTGATGGTCTTCCAGTTGCCGTTCCAGGACTTCAGGTAGCCCCAGACGAAGCCGGTGCCGACGAGCGCCATCACGCAGGCGATCGCCACGATGATGCGGCCGGTGACGGTGACGCTGCGGGTCAGGTTTCGGCGCGGTCGGTCGCCCGCGGACGAGGGGTGGCGCCGTGGCCGCGACCGAGGCGGAATGGTGTCCGACAGGTCAGGGGTCGGTTGCAGCGGCCGTCGCGGTACTCGGCTACTCCGCGAGGGGGCGCTCGGCGGCGGGGTGCTCGACGACCCAGCGCTCGGCGACCCCGTGCTCGGCGACGGGGTGCTCGATGCGGTACCTGAGGGCGAGATGTCGGGCGATGGGGTGCCCGAATACGCCCGGACGGGCTCCTGCCCCGTGGATGGCGTGCCGGTGGTCGGCGCGCTCGCCGACGGCGTGCCTGCGGACGGCGTGCCTGCGGACGGCGTGCCTGCGGACGGCGTGCCCGCGGACGGCGTGCCTGCGGACGGTGCGGGCGCGGAGGGCGTGTCCGTGGACGGCGTGCTCGAAGACGCGGCGACTGCGGCTGCAGCAGCGGCCGCGCCACCGGCCGCGTTGCCCGCGGCGGGCCCACCCTGACCGCGCGACTCCTCCGTGACCCGTTTGCGGGTCGCGTCGTCGGAGAGGTCGACGTCGTCGAACGTGGCCTGCGCCTTGATCGGCGCGATCTTCTGCGTGACGTCGTTTTCTTGGGAGGACCCCGGGGCCGCGGCCAGCTCATCGAGGCGATGGACCTCGGTCGGATCGTCGGCCCGAGGCTGCGGTCGGGCGGTGCGTGGCGGCGTGCCGCCGGGTCGAGTGGTGTCGCCTGGTGTGGCGGTGGGCGGCGTCGGGTCGCCGGGGGTGCCCTCCGCATTCATCTGCTCCATCAGCTCACGCACGGTGAGCCGGGTGCGGCCGCGCACATACCGGTCGGCGGAGGTCGGCTCGTGCAGCGAACCGTGGGCCGGGACATCGTTGGTCGGTGCGTTTCCGAACATCTCGGTGAAGTCGTTGGCACCGCCGGAGCGTCCGGCGCGCCGACTCCGACGGGGCTTCGGCCCCTCGTTGTCCGGCCCCGGCTGATCCGGTCCCGATGTCCTACGACTCACTCACGTTCCCCTTGACCCAACATCCGGTGCGCTCGCGAATCTCGCGGGAAATCGCGCACCCTTACGTCGCCTCGCGCTCACGAGACTTCGGGTCATAGTACTGAGTGCACCTGAGAACACATCTCAGCCAAGTCGGAGCGCCGTGCCATTTGATGGCGTGAACTGGAGATATCGGGCGCTCAGCCGCCCGAGTGCATGATCTCGGCGCCCTCGGGGACGATGTCCTCGTCGGGATCGTCGAGCCAGCCGTCGGGCAGCGCCACCTTCGCCGGTGACCCCTGGCGACCGCGCGGTCCGTGCCCGTCGTCGGGGAACACGGCGTCGGCGGGCAGTGTCCCGACCAGTTCGGTGAGCTCGTCGAGCGTGCTGACCAGGGCCAACCGGTTGCGCAGGTCGGAGCCGGCCGGGAATCCGCGCAGGTACCAGGCGACGTGCTTGCGGATCTCCCGCATGCCCTTGTTCTCGCCGTGGTGATCGGCGAGGAGCTGTCCGTGCCGGATGATGATCTTCGCCACATCGCCCAGGTTCGGCGGCGGGGGAGCGTCGAGGCCGTTGAGGTGGGCGGACAGCTCGGCGAACAGCCACGGTCGTCCGAGGCAGCCGCGTCCGATGACCACTCCGTCGCAGCCGGTTCGCTGCATCATCGTAACCGCGTCCGCGGGTTCGAAGATGTCGCCGTTGCCGAGGACCGGGACGTCGGTGACGTGCTCCTTGAGTCGCGCGATCTCGTCCCAGTCCGCCGTGCCCGAGTACCGCTGCGAAGCCGTACGGGCATGCAGCGCAACCGCTTTGGCGCCTTCCTCGGCGGCTATCCGGCCGGCGTCGAGGTGGGTGTGGTGCGCGTCGTCGATGCCGATACGGAACTTGACGGTCACCGGGATGTCGGTGCCTTCGGTCGCTTTCACCGCTGCCGCGACGATCCGGCGAAACAGCTTGCGCTTGAACGGAATTGCCGAGCCGCCACCCTTGCGGGTCACCTTGGGCACCGGGCAGCCGAAGTTCATGTCGATGTGGTCGGCGAGATTCTCGTCGACGATCATCTTCGCCGCCGCGTAGGTGTTCTCCGGATCGACGGTGTAGAGCTGCATCGACCGTGGGTTCTCGTCGGGCCCGAAGGTGGTCATGTGCATGGTCACCGGGTGACGTTCGACGAGCGCGCGGGCGGTCACCATCTCGCAGACATAGAGGCCTGAGACGGTGCCGGTGCGTTCGAGCTCGAGTTCACGGCACAGCGTCCGGAATGCGACATTGGTCACGCCGGCCATCGGGGCCAGGACGACCGGGCTGGCGAGTTCGATCGAGCCGATGCGCAACGCCGAACCGGCGCCGTCGGTCAGAACCGAGGGCGCCGGTGACGGAAGCATGGTGGTGCTCAGGATGCCTGCTGCTCCCGCTTCTTGGCCTCACGGGCGAGCGACCGGTCGCGCATCTCCTCGAAGCGAACCGTGTCCTTCTCGAGCTGTTCGAGGAACGCGGCAAGCTCCTCGCGGGTCTGCTCGCCCGCGCTGGAGAAGTCGTCGCGTTCGAAGACATTCCACTTGCGCAGCACCGGCATGATGACCTCTTCGAGGTGCTGGCGCAGGTCGTAGATGCCGTGCTTGGCCATCAGGACACCGTTGCGGCGGAAGTTCGGCATGCCGGCGCCGGGCATCTGGAAGTTGGTGACGATGTCGGTGACCGCGCGCAGCGTCTGGTCGGGCGAGATGTCCATGCCCGCACCACAGATGTTGCGGTAGAAGATCATGTGCAGGTTCTCGTCCGCGGCGATGCGCTGCAGCATCTTGTCGGCGATCGGATCGTTGCAGGCCTTGCCGGTGTTGCGGTGGCTCACGCGAGTGGCCAGCTCCTGGAAGGTGACGTAGGCGACCGAGTGCAGGATGCCGAGCTCGTCGGCGTGCTCCTCGAGTTCCTCGGTGCGTCCGGCGGCGGCCAGCATGGGGTCGTAGCCGTTGGTCATGTGGATCATCCGGGCCTCTTCGAGGGCGACCGGATCGACACCGCGGGTGACCACGAGATAATCGCGCATCACGATGCCGTGGCGGTTTTCCTCGGCGGTCCACCGGCCGACCCAGTGGCCCCACGCCGAGTCCATGGAGAAGTTGTCGGCGATGACCCGGTGATACGACGGGAGATTGTCCTCGGTCAGCAGGTTGGTGACCATGGCCGCCTTGGCGACCTCGTCGAGCTGCGACTGCTCCGGGTCGTAGTCGACGCCGCCGAGGGCGGCATAGTTCTTGCCCTCGTCCCACGGGATGTAGTCGTGGGGATTCCAGTCGCGAGCGGTCTTGAGGTGTCGGTTGACGTTGTCCTCGGCGACCGTTTCCAGCTCCTGCAGAAGTTCCAGTTGAGTCAGGTCGCGTGCCATTGATGTCCTCCGAACGCCGGTCCGTGTTGTATCGATGTCGTCGTGAATGTCGTGGTGAGCGCCGTCACGGGCGCTGCCTCATGGTTCCGGGTTCCCGGCCGCCGGCACCACTGGTCAAACGCCTAGCGTACGGCACGGGGCCAGGTCGGCCCAAGTTCCTGGCTACGGTGTCGTAACCCACTTTGGCGACGTTACGTCACTTCGGGGTGTCTCGCGGTGGCATCGGTCACGATCTCGGTGACTCACAGGAGACCGACAGGATCTCCGGCAATTCAGGCACGTCGCGCGAACATCGCGCCCGAGGTCTCCATCCAGCGTGCCGCCGCGTCGTCGAGGGTTCCGAGCTGGGCAGATCGTTCGCACCATCGCATGGCGGCCTGGCCGAACTCGAGGGGGTTGTAGACGTCCTCTTCGCGACACCACAATCCGTCACCCGCATAGGTGAGGATGGTGAGATTGGTCGCGGAGATCACCGAGCCGTCACCTGGGTCACGCATCGGGTTGTCGACCTCGCAGATCACCCGTCCCGTCGGGGCGTCGACGACATGCCACAGCGACGGATACCCGGTCATGTGGCTGCCGGGGAAGGCGGACATCGTCTTCCAGATCCAGGCGCGGATCTCCTCGCGGCCCGTCATGGTGCCGAAGGCGTGCTCGACATACACCGCGTCGACGGTGAACATGTCGGCGAACCGGTCCCAATCGCGGCTGACCGCGATCTCGGCGACGGTGCGTTGGAAGGCGCCGAAGGCCGCATCGAGTTCGGCGTGGGTGAAGGTGCTCATCGAGACCTGAGCTTACTAGAACGTGTTCTAGTAAGCTCAGGTCTGCTCGGGTCAGTGGCTGAAGCCCTGCTTGACTCGTGGCGCCGGCATGGGGGCGTCGAGGCTGTCGAGGTAGTCGACCGACTCGTGGAGATCGCGCATCAGGGTGTCGGCCAGATCGTGCGAGAGACCGTTACGCACGACGATGCGCACCACGGTCTGATCCCCGAGGTTGTCGGGCATCGGATACGCGGGCACCAGCCAGCCGCGTTCCCGCAACTGCGCCGACAGGTGATGCAGATCCCAGTTCTTCGTGTAGCCGTCGGCCAGCTGCCAGGCGAACACCGGGATGTCGGTCCCATCGCTGCGCAGCGTGAACGCGTCCATCGCGCCGATCTGTGACGACAGGAACGTAGCCACGTCCTGACAGTTCTGCTGCACTTCGCGGTAGCCCTCGAAGCCGAGGCGCAGGAATTGGTAGTACTGCAACAGCACCTGGGCGCCGGGACGGGAGAAGTTGAGAGCGAAGGTCGGCATGTTGCCGCCGAGGTAACTGACGCGGAACACCAGGCTCTCCGGCAGTAGCGACTCGTCGCGCCACACCACCCAGCCGATGCCGGGGTAGACGAGGCCGTACTTGTGGCCGGACATGTTGATCGACGCGACGCGCGGTACCCGGAAGTCCCACTCGAGGTCGGGTTGCAGGAATGGGGCGATGGAGGCGCCGGAGGCCCCGTCGATGTGGATCGGGATGTCGAGGCCGGTCTGCTTCTGGATCTCGTCGAGCGCCGCGGCGATCTTCGTGACCGGCTCGTAGGCGCCGGTGTAGGTCTGGCCCATGATCGCCACCACACCGATGGTGTTCTCGTCCACGTAGGACGCGAGGTCGTGGCCGTCGAGCACCAGATGTTCCTCGGAGACAGGCACATACCGCACCTCGACCTCGAAATAGTTGCAGAACTTCTCCCAGCACACCTGAACCGCCGAGGACATGATCAGATTCGGCACGCCGACGGGCTTGCCCTCGGCCTTACGCCTCTCCGACCAACGTCGTTTGAGGGCGAGGCCGCCGAGCATCGCCGCCTCCGACGACCCGATCGTCGAGGTGCCGATCGCCTTTGTCGGCTCGGGTGCATTCCACAGATCGGCAAGCATTGTCCAGCAACGGGTTTCGATCGCCGCGGTCTGCGGGTACTCGTCCTTGTCGATCATGTTCTTGTCGGCGGCCTGCAGATAGAGGCGGTTGGCGTAGTCGTCCATCCACGTGCCGACGAAGGTCGCCAGATTCTGCCGTGCGTTGCCGTCGAGCATCATCTCGTCGTGCACCACCTGATAGGCGGTGGCGGGATCGGACGGCTCGTCGGGGAGGGAGAACCGGGGGAAGTCGGTGGCCTCGCCGGGCCGGGTGAACAGGGGGTTGGCATTGACCGGAATGTCGGATACTTCTTTGCGATCCACGTTCAGGTGATGGTGCATGAGGGTGAGCGTACGGCGAAATGCGGGGCACGACCTCATACTTCCGGCATGATGGTGGAGCAACAGTGCCGACGGGGGAGCGGTGCTGATAGGGCGACGTCGGGAAGACGTCGATAGAGCGAGGTGGTGGCGCCATGCAGCGGCTCAGTGGACTCGACGCATCCTTCCTGTACCTGGAGACCAGGTCGCAGTTGATGCATGTCATCGGGTTGATCGAGATCGACCCCAGCACCATGCCCGGCGGGTACAGCTTCACCAAGTTGCGCACCGAACTCGAACGCCGGATCGAGGCGCTGCCGACCTTCCGTCGCAAGCTCGACAATTCGATCCTCAACATCGACCACCCGGTGTGGATCGAGGACGAGGATTTCGACATCGAACGGCACGTGCACCGGATCGCGGTGCCCGCGCCCGGCGGCGAACGTGAGGTCGCCGACTTGTGCGGACATCTCGCGGGCCAGACGCTGGACCGCGGTAAACCGTTGTGGGAGTTGTGGGTCATCGAGGGGATGGCCGGTGGCAAGGTGGCGGCGATGCTGCGGATGCACCATGCCGGCGTCGACGGCGTCACCAGCGCCGATCTGCTTTCCCAGTTGTGCACCATCACCCCGGACGCGCCCGAACTCGACGTGGAGAAGCTGAAGGAGACCGCCGGACCGGCGTCGCGGACCACCATGGCGGTGACCGGCGCGGTGAATTACTTTGTGCAGCGGCCGATCTCGATGGCCAAGCTCATCCCGAACACCGTCTCGGTGCCGTTCGGCTGGCTGCGGCGGTCGCGGTCGGACAGCGCCATGCCGGCACCGTTCCAGGCACCGCGGACCCGGTTCAACGCGCCGATCACCCCGCACCGCACGATCGCACTCAGCCAACTCTCGCTTGACGACATCAAGCGGGTGAAGAACCGGTTCGGTGTGAAGATCAACGACGTGGTGCTGGCGATGACCGGCGGTGCCCTGCGCAGTTATCTCGACGAGCACGGCGAGCTCCCCGAGCAGCCGCTGGTCGGGATGGTGCCGGTGTCCGTTCACGGTGCCGACGAGAGTGACCTCGTCGAGGAGGGCACCAACAAGGTGACGGGCATGTTCACGTTGCTGCCGTCGGACACGGCCGATCCGGTCGAACGGCTCGAGCGCGCCGCAGAGCAGTCCCGCAAGTCGAAGGAACACCACGCCGACATCGACGCCAACATCCTGCGCGCCTGGGCGCAGTTCGTGCCCGGCACCACGATGTCGACCGCGATGAAGGTGTACGGCGAGCGCAAGCTGTCGCTGCGGCACCCACCGGTCTTCAATGTGCTCGTGTCGAATGTCGCCGGACCGGACTTCCCGCTGTACTTCCTCGGTTCCCGGGTCAGCGCCATCTATCCGTTGGGCCCGATCTTCCACGGTCTGGGACTCAACATCACCGTGTTCTCCGCCGACGGTCGGCTCAACATCGGCATCGTCGCGTGCACCGATCACGCACCCGACGTCTGGGAGATCGCGCACGCCTTCGACGAGGAGCTCAAGCAGTTGCTCGAGCAGTGTGACTAGCGGCGTCTCCCGTGAGCCGCTCAGAGCGCGTCGAGCCACACCCGACTCGACGCGTCGCTGGGGGAGCGCCAGTCGCCGCGCGGGGAAAGTGAACCGCCCGAACCGATCTTGGGGCCGTTGGGCATCGCGGTGCGCTTGAACTGATTGCTCATGAACCGCTTCAGGAACACGCTCAGCCACCGTTCGATGGTGGCCGCGTCGTACTGATTGCGGCTCTCGTCGGCGATCATGTCCGACCAGGGGCCGCGGCTGCGGTCACCCCACGCCTGCGACGCCAGATACGCGATCTTGGCGGGCCGATAGCCGAATCGGGTGTGGTAGTAGAGGAAGAAGTCGTGCAGCTCGTACGGTCCGACGGTGTCCTCGGTGCTCTGGATCGCGCCGTCGGCGCCGGGCGGCACCAGTTCCGGCGTGATCACGTCGCCGAGTATCTCGGTCAGCGCGCCGGTGGTCTCCGCGGAATAGGCGCCGGTGGTGATCATCCATCGGATCAGGTGCTGGATAAGGGTTTTGGGCACCGACGAGTTCACGTTGTAGTGCGACATCTGGTCCCCGACACCGTAGGTGCACCAGCCGAGCGCCAGTTCGGAGAGGTCCCCGGTGCCGAGCACGATGCCGCCGTGGTGGTTGGCGAGGCGGAAGAGATGCGAGGTGCGTTCGCCGGCCTGCACGTTCTCGAAAGTGACGTCGTAGACCTCGACGCCGTCGGCGTAGGGGTGTCCGATGTCGGCCATCATCTGGATGCACGACGGCCGGATGTCGAGTTCGGTGCCGGACACGCCGAGGGAGTCCATCAGCACGTGCGCGCGCGCCAATGTGGCTGAGCCGGTGGCGAATCCGGGCATGGTGTAGGCCAGGATGTTCTTCCGGTCCAGGCCCAGTCGGTCGAAGGTGTCGACGGCGACGAGGAGCGCGAGCGTCGAGTCGAGGCCACCGGAGACGCCGATGACGATCTTGTCGATGCCGGTCGACCGTAGCCGCGCAGCCAAGCCCTGCACCTGGATGTTGCCGACCTCGCGACACCGCTCGTCGCGATCGGCGGTGCCGGCGGGGACGAACGGGAACCGCGGGACGACGCGTCGCAGCGTGTCGTCGACGTCGTCGGTGGACCCGAGTCGGAAACGGATGCGGCGCAACGGTTTCAAATCCGAGGCGAAATCGCCCACCTGGTCGCGCAGGCTGATCATGCGCATCCGCTCCTGCCGGAGGCGGTCGAGATCGATGTCGGCTGTGATCATCTGATGGTCCATCGCGAACTGTTCGCTGCGTGCGAGCAGCGTGCCGTTCTCCGAGATCAGGGCGTCACCATCCCAGGCGAGATCGGTGGTGGATTCCCCGAACCCTGCCGCGACATAGATGTGTGCGGCGACGCATCGTGCAGAGTGGCTGGTGCACAACGACTTCCGATAGGCCTCTTTGCCGACGGTGACCGGGCTGCCGGACAGATTGGCCAGCACGGTCGCACCGGCGAGGGCGGCCCATGTGCTCGGCGGGATCGGCACCCAACCGTCTTCGCAGATCTCGACGTGCACGGCGAGGCCTTCCACGTCGGTGGCCTCGAAGATGAGGTCCGGACCGAACGGCACCTCGGTGCCGAGCACCGTCGCGGTGGTGACCGCGGCATCGCGGGCGGCCGAGAAGTACCGCTGTTCGTAGAACTCGCGGTAGTTCGGCAGATACGACTTGGGCACCACGCCGAGGATCGCGCCGCCGTGCACCACCGCCGCGCAGTTGTAGAGACCGTCACCGACCACGAGCGGCAGTCCGACGGCGATCAACGGACGCAGTTCGCGGCTGGCCTCGACGATGGTCGCGAGCCCGGTCAGGCAGGCGTCGAGGACGGCATCCTGCTGGACGAGGTCGTCGATCGAGTAGCCACACAGCCCGAGCTCCGGGAACACCACGAGCGCCGCCCCCTCGGCCGCGGCGGCGCGCAGCAGTTCGAGAGTGCGGTCGGTGTTGGTGGCCGGGTCGGCGATGGACACCACCGGCACCGCGCCGGTGACCCGTGCGAAACCATGCTGGTAGACAGACACCTCCCAACCCTAGCCGGGCGGGCTCCGGCGTCGGTTGTGGCCGCAGTATCGTGTTCCGGCTTTGGGTGATTGCAGCGGCCTGGACACGCACGTGCGGCCAGAACGGATTTGCTGGGGCTACAGGCCGAGGTCTTTGGCGATGATGGTCTTCATCACCTCATTGGTGCCGCCGTAGATCCGGGACACGCGAGTGTCGGCGTAGAGACGCGCGATCGGGTACTCGAGGATGTAGCCGTAGCCGCCGTGCAACTGCAGGCACTTGTCGATGACCTTGCCGGCGGTCTCGGTCGCGAACAGCTTCACGCGGGCGGCGTCGGGCACACTCAATTCGCCGGCATTGTGCAGATCCAACGCGCGGTCGACCAGATGGCGGATCGCCTCGACATCGGCCGAGCATTCGGCCAGAACGAACTTCGTGTTCTGGAACGACGCGACCGGTTTGCCGAACACGTCGCGTTCCTTGGTGTAGGCCAAGGCATGTTGCACGGCTGCGGCGGCGGTCGCCGACGCGCCGATCGCGATGGTCAGGCGCTCCTGCGCCAGGTTGTGGGTGAGGTAGGAGAAGCCGGCGCCCTCGTCGCCGAGTCGATCCTCCACGGGGACCTTCACCGAGCTGAACGATAGCTCGGCGGTGTCGGAGGCCTTCAGGCCGATCTTCTCCAGCTTGCGGCCGACGGCGAATCCCTCCGACGTCGTGTCGACGACGAGGATGGACAGCCCGGCGCGGCGGTTCGCCGTGTCGAACGGGGAGGTGCGGCACACGACGAGCACCCGGTCGGCCAGGGCCCCACCGGTGATGAATGTCTTCGACCCGTCGAGAACGTAGTGGCTGCCGTCCTCCGAGAGTTTCGCGGTGGTGGCGATGTTCGCGAGGTCCGAGCCGGTGCCGGGTTCGGTCATCGCGATCGCGAACATGATGTCGCCGGAACAGAATCCGGGCAGCCACCGCTGCTTCTGCTCCTCGGTCGCATACTCCATCAGGTACGGCAGGATCAGGTTGGAGTGCACCGAATAGCTGCCGAAGGTGACACCGGCCGCCGACGTCTCCTCGGCGATCACCATCGAGTACGTGAAATCCGTTGCGCCGCCACCGCCGTACTCTTCGGGCGCCTCGATGCCCAGGACGCCGAGTTCGCCCAGTCGACGGTAGGAATCGCGATGCGGGTGTCCCTGCTTCTCCCATTCGGGATACTGCGGCACGACCTCTTTGGCGATGAAGTCGCGGATGGTCTTGCGGAAGGCCTCGTGGTCGTCGGTGAACACGGTGCGCTGCATGGATTTTTCCCCCTCGATCAGTGGTGCAGGTCAGTTCTCGCGATACTCGCGCAGGATGCCTTTGCTGATGATCTGTTTCTGGATTTCGCTGGTGCCTTCGCCGATGAGGAGGAAGGGCGCTTCGCGCATGAGGCGTTCTATCTCGAACTCCTTGGAGTATCCGTAGCCGCCGTGGATGCGGAAGGCGGCCTGGGTGACCTCGGAGCAGTATTCGCTGCACAGGTATTTGCTCATGCCGGCGGCGACGTCGTTACGTTCGCCGGTGTCCTTGAGGCGGGCGGCGTTGACCATCATCAGATGTGCGGCTTCGACTTTGGTGGCCATCTCGGCGAGGCTGAACGCCACGGCCTGGTGCTCGGCGATCGGCTTGCCGAAGGTGGTGCGCTGCTGGGCATACTTGATCGCGAGTTCGAAGGCGCGTTGCGCGACGCCGCAGGCGCGGGCCGAGACGTTGACGCGGCCGACCTCGACGCCGTCCATCATGTGCCCGAACCCCTTACCGGGTGTGCCGCCGAGGATGTCGGTGGCCGGGGCGCGGTAGTTGTCGAAGATGAGCTCGGTGGTGTCGATGCCCTTGTAGCCCATCTTGTCGATCTTGCCGGGGATGGTGAGCCCGGGCAGTACCTTGCCGAACCCGGCAGGCTTCTCGATCAGGAACGTCGTCAGGTTCTGGTGCGGTTTCGCCGCGCCTTCCTCGGTGCGGACGAGTGCCGCGACGAGGGTGGAGGTGCCGCCGTTGGTCAGCCACATCTTCGCGCCGTTGATGAGGTAGCCGGCGTCGCCGTCTTTCTTGGCGGTGGTCTTGATGGCGGCGACATCCGAGCCGAGTTCGGGTTCGGACATCGAGAAGGCGCCGCGGACCTCACCGGTGGCCATCCGCGGCAGGAACCGTTGCTTCTGCTCGACGGTGCCGTGCTGGCGGATCATGTAGGCGACGATGAAGTGGGTGTTGATGACGCCGGACACGCTCATCCAGCCGCGGGCCAACTCTTCGACGCACAGCGCGTAGGTGAGCAGCGATTCGCCCAGACCGCCGTATTCCTCGGGGATCATCAGACCGAAGAGCCCCATCTCGCGCATACCGTCGACGATCTCGGTGGGGTACTCGTCGGCATGCTCGAGTTCCTGGGCGTACGGGATGATCTGCTTGTCGACGAATCGCCGGACGTTGTCGACGATCTCGGTCTGGATGTCGGTCAGACCCAAGGTCTGGGCGAGGCGCGTCATCCGTTCAGCATGCACCGCGCGCGATCCGATCGGAACGATCCGATCGACTATCGGTGCGATAGCGCGAGCCAATGACACCTTTTGCGGGAGTACTGAGCTCTCTGTTGCTTCGTATAGGCGTCGCCTCATCGATCGTGAGCGTGAATCTCATTGCGGCGATGTCCCGCCGCGTGGTCAAGTCGAATACATCGTCATCGAGAGGAAGGTCAGCCATGCGTGATGCAGTGATCGTCGACGCCGTCCGCACACCGATCGGGCGGCGTCGTGGAGCATTGTCGGGCATCCATCCGGCCGAGTTGTCGGCCCACATACTGGAATCGCTCGCCGAGCGGACCGGAATCGCCCCGGAGCAGATCGACGACGTCGTCTGGGGCTGCGTGAGTCAGAGTGGAGAGCAGGCAGGCAACGTCGCGCGGACGGCAGTGCTCGCCGCCGGCTGGCCCGAGTCCGTTCCAGGAACCACGGTCACCCGAGCCTGCGGGTCGAGCCAGCAGGCACTCAGCATGGCGGCCGCCGCGGTGATCGCCGGTCAACAGGACATCGTGGTGGCCGGTGGAGTCGAGTCGATGAGCCGGGTGCCGATGGGCAGCGCCGCACCGGACGGCGAGAATCAGCCTGCCGCGGTGCTCGACCGGTACGGCATCGACCGGTTCAGTCAGGGAGTCGGTGCCGAGATGATGGCCGAGAAGTGGGGGCTGAGTCGCCGCGCACTCGACGAATTCTCGCTGCGCTCACATGAACTCGCTGCTGCCGCCACCGATGCCGGCGCCTTCGACGGCCAACTCGCACCTCTTCCCGGCGTGCTCGAGGGCGACGAGGGTATCCGCCGCGGCGGAACGCTGGAGAAGATGGCCACACTCAAGCCGGCGTTCGGGGAGGACGGCGTCATCCACGCGGGCAACGCCTCACAGATCTCCGATGGGGCCGGCGCGTTGCTCGTCATGAGTAGCGACACGGCCGCCGAGCACGGGCTCACGCCGATCGCCCGCATCCACACCGCCGTCGTGGCCGGCGACGACCCGGTCATCATGCTCACCGCGCCGATCGCGGCCACGGCCAAAGCGCTCAAACGTGCCGGGCTGTCCATCGACGACATCGGTGCCTTCGAGATCAACGAGGCCTTCGCACCCGTCCCGATGGCCTGGCAGATCGAGACAGGTGCCGACCCCGCGCGGGTCAATCCGCTCGGCGGCGCGATCGCCGTCGGACACCCGCTGGGCGGATCGGGGGCCATCCTGATGACGCGACTGGTGCATCACATGCGCGACAACGGAATTCGCTACGGCCTGCAGTCGATGTGTGAGGCTGGTGGGATGGCCAACGCCACCATCGTCGAGCTCATCTGATCCGCCGGTGCCGCGATGAATCCGGACACCGGTGTCATCGCGGACCGTGGGGCCGATGGCTACCTGTTCATCTGCGACCGAGCCAAGGACGTGCTGATCTCAAGGGCTACAACGTGTATCGCCGCGAGCTCGAGGAGACTGCTTGAAGCAGCCGACGTCGCCACCGTGGTGGTCGGTCGCGACGCCGCCGGCGTAGGACAAGAACCGGTCGCCCTCCTCGTGGCAGGAAAGGCACGGGTCCACACCGTTGCGGAAGCTGCTTGCGGACGTGTCTGATCGCCCGCGGCGTGCCTGCCGGGACCATGATGGTCCCGGCAGGCTGCTTGCCCGGCCTCAATTCACACTATGGAGTTCTCAAGGTGCGTGCGCGGTCCCGACGGGTCGGGTGCGCGGGAAATGTTCTTCGCTGGAATGTGCTGCGCGTCAGAGGGTTACACAGGTATTGGTGGCTGACTCTGCTTCATCGGCTGACATTGTTGTATCACCGGGCACCGACAGGTTCGGGCGGGCCGCGGGTGTGCGCTGGGTGAGCCGTGTCTGCAGGGCCGGGCCTGCCGCTGGTTGAGCCGCCCGAGCCGTTAGGCGTCGTTCGGCGCGCTCGCACGCTCGTGTGCTCAGGGCCCGGGTGTGGCGCAACGTCTCGCCCGGCCCGCGTTTCGGTCATGCGGCGATGCGGTCGTCGAGGGTCAGCGTGCGTCGGTTGTAGGCCGGTAGTGGTGTGCGTGTCGGGTCGATCGAGGCTGGTGGGATGAGCCAGGGGTGGCGGTCGGCGCCCATGATGATCTGCCAGTCGCCGTGGTGGATCTGGGTGTGACAGGACGGGCACAGCAAACATCCGTTGTCCAAGTCTGTTGCGCCACCCTCAGCCCAGAAGTTGATGTGGTGTACGTGGGTGTAGCCGGCACGGGCCCCACATTTGATGCAGCAGGTGTCGCGGATGATGATCGCCTTACGCAGGTGCGACGGGAACAGCCGTTTGTCGCGGCCCATCTGCAAGGGCACGGTGTCTCCGTTGATGATGACCGCGCCGATCGCCGCGTCACAGGCCAGCAGCGCGGCGGTCGCGGCGGTGACCGGCCCGGTCCATCCCAGCACGGCCTGCTCGGGTGTGTCGGCGGGAACCAGCAGGCTGACGTGGGTTTTCGGTGGGGTGAGCAGGGTGGTGTCGGCGACCGCGGCCGCCTCGAGGATCGCTTCGAGGGCATCGGCGTGGCGTTGCCCGGTCGAGCGGGTATCGGGGGAGCCGTCGGGTTCGGGGCGTGTGCCTGACAGTGAGGTGATCGCCGAGAGCAGTTTTTCCCCGGTGATGATGTCGACATCCCCGCGGATCTGGATGCGGCCGTCGGCGGTTTGGCTGATGGTCAGTTCGTTGATCGAGCGGTCCTCGGCCGCGGGTAGGCCGCCGGTGTCGGCGGCGTACTGGTTGCCCAGGGCGCGGGCTTTCTCGCTGATCTGGGTGGGGGTGGCCCCGGACATGGCCTGGGCGATCAACACCTGCTCCACCTCATACTTCTCGACATCGCAGAGCCCGTCTGGGGCGCGGCGGCACACGTGGGCGACCCCGCTGATGATGGCGTCGAGGTGCTCGGCAGCAAACACGCCGTCTTCGGCGTAGCCGCCCAGCAGTGCCATCCGCGCCAGCCCGGTGCCGATGCGCAACAGTCGGTCGGCCACCGCGGGGGCGAGTCCCATGGTGATCAACAGTTTCTTGGTCTTGCCGCCGGTGGCCGCGGCCACGCCGAGTCGGTCCATCTCCGTGATCGCCACCGCCAGGCGGTGGGTGACGGTGTTGGACAGGCAGATCAGGCCTGTGGTGGTGTCGTAGGCGTCGCGACCGGAGGTCAGGTCGGTGATGGTGAGGTCGCGGGCGGCGGTGAGCAGGGGTGTGGTGTCGGGCATGCCCCCAATTCTACTCGCACAGGTGTTCGAGTCAAGGGGTTGGATTGGTGAATTGCGCTGTATTCCAACGTGATTGCGTGCAGATCGCGTGCCGGATCTGTCATCGTATCGGGCGGGTGTGACAGTTCGTGAGGGGTTGTCGGAGCGGCTATTGCTGCTCCCTCGGGTGTGTGGTGATGGCCCAGCCGTGAACGGTCGTTTGCGGTTGGGCGGCCCTTCGACACGCCCGCTCGTTCCTCGCGGGCTGCTCAGGGATCGGGGTGGCGGGACCGCCCACCAGCGATGTGCGGTCGACCGGAATCATCACCAAAAGGCTTGTCGAACAACCATTCTTGTCAGTTTGTTGGCTGTTCGGCGCGTGGTGCCCCGGCAATTCAAGCCGCAAGCGCACCGGACGCTGGGAAGGATTCGGTACCAACGTCCCAACTGGTCTCGGTGTCGTCTTGCGGACCGGGTTCATCCCGCCGTCGGCCTCGCCTCTCCGATCAGCGCGACCAGGGCTTGTCCCACCGGCGACAGCGCCGCCGGGTCGTAGGCCAGTGCGTACGGTCGGACGAAGCGGGGCTCGATCGGGCGGATGACCGTCCGGTCGGCGAACGACTCGGCCACACTGCGTTCCAGAATGGTTCCGCCGATCCCGGCCAGCACCATCGGCAGACGCTCCTCCCGGTGTTCGGTGAGCACCGCCAGTGGGGGGCGCTCGCCCGCCACGCGGATCGTCTCTTCCATCTCATCGGCCACCGACTGGCCTCGCGGGACAAACACCATCGGATGAAATGGCAACTCCTGCAACCGGATAGGTCCGTCGGGTACGTCGGTGCCGGGTGGATAGATCAGCACGTACTCCTGCTCGCCGAGGATGACCACCTCGAGTTCGTCGCCGGCGATCGGCAGGTGCGCCATGGCGAACTCGCACTGCCCGTCCTCGATCATCGCCGCGGCCTGTGTCTCGTCGCGGAGTTCGCCTAGCCGCACACTGACTCGAGGGTAGCGTCGCCGGAACTCGGCGATCAGGCCCACGACGGCGCCGCCGGCGGTGGCGGGGAACGCGAGAATGTCGAGCCGACCGGTCAGTTCGCCCTCGGACGCCGACAGTAGGTCGCCGACGGCGTCGACGTCGCGCATCATCTGCCGGGCGGGACCGACCATGGTGCGGCCGGCCGAACTGAGGACCATCCCGCGTCCGATGCGATGGAACAGCTGTATTCCGAGTTCTCGTTCCAGAGCCCGAAGTGCCTGTGACACAGTCGGTTGCGCCACGCCGAGGGCCGAGGCCGCGCCGCCGATGCCGGAATGCTCGACGACGGCCAGGAAGTACTCGATCTGCCGTAGTTCCATGCTCTACCAGTCTTCGAGTTCCGCGGGTGGCGCGTCGGATCCGCTGTGGGCTCGGGCGGTCGCGATGAATGCCATCGCGGCCGGTGACGGGTGCGACGATCGCAGCACCAGCCCATACTTCCGGGTCAGCGGCGGGTCCAGCGTGCGCAGCGTCGCGTCGGGCAGCTGCTGCTGCGCCACCGCGCGGGGCAGGATCGTCGCGCCGACGCCGGCGGCCACGAGGTCCCACGTCGCCGCCGGATGTGCGCAGTCGACGACGACGTTGCCGGCCTCGTCGTCGAGAACATCGGCGAGCTGGGAAGTGCGGCCGGGTGTGCCGACGTCGACGACCAGCGGGATGCCGCGGACGACGTCTCGCGGCATCGGGTCGGCCCATCCGGCCGCGAGCGCGGCGGACGCCGCGAGCACGAGTTCCTGATCGCCGAGCGGAACCGAGGTGAAGGTCGCGTGATCGGCGGAGGTGTCGATGACCCCGATCTCGGCGTCGCCGCGGCGTAGCGCCGTGAGCACACCGGTGGGTCCGTCTGCGGCGATCACACGGGCCGCGAGCCGCGGGAACCGTCGCCTAAACGCGGCGATGAGGTCGACGACCGGGTCGATGCCGAAGGCCGCGTAGGTGACGATGTCGACCCGCCCGGACTGCAGCTCCCGGACGGCCTCCACCTTCGATTTCACCCGGTCCACATCGGACAGGATGCGTCGGGCGGCGACGTCGAACTTCCGGCCGGCGTCGGTCAGCTCGAGCCGTCGGCCGGTGCGATCGAACAGGGTCACGCCGAGTCGCCGCTCCAGCGTTCGGATGGCCTGCGAGAGGGACGGCTGCGAGATGTACAGCGACTGCGCTGCCTTGGTGATCCCGCCGTGATCGACCACCGCGACGAAGTAGGAGGCGAGGTGCAGGTCCACGGAGTGATCGTAGGACGCCGGGTCAGATCACTTCCCGGTCCAGCGCGGTGCGCGCTTCTCGGCGAAGGCCCGCGCGCCCTCCTGGGCATCGGAGGAGCCGAAGACCGGACCGAGATGGGTCCACTGCTGCTTGAACGCGTCGGCATCGGTGTAGTCGATCGACATCGCGATCACCTGCTTGGTGGCGCGCACGGCGAGCGGACCATTCGTGGCGATCGTCGCTGCCAGCTCACGGGCACCGTCAAGCGCCGCGCCCGGCTCGGTCAGGCGATTGACCATGCCGAACTCGTGCGCACGCTCGGCGGTGATGGGATCGCCGGTCAGCGCCATCTCCATGGCCAGTTGGTACGGCAGGATCTTGGGCAGCCGGAGCAGACCGCCCGCGGCCGCGGCGAGGCCGCGCTTGACCTCGGGGATACCGAACTTGGCCTCGCGGGAGGCGACGATGAGGTCGCAGCTCAACGCCAACTCGCAGCCACCGGCCAGCGCCCAGCCCTCGACGGCGGCGATGAGCGGTTTGCTCGGCGGCGCCTCGGTGAGGCCGCCGAAGCCCTTGCCCTCGATGTTCGGCTTCTCGCCCCGGGTGAACGCCTTGAGGTCCATGCCGGAGCAGAAGGTGCCGCCGGCGCCGGTCAGGATGCCGACGGTCAGGTCGTCGCGAGCGTCGAGTTCGGCGACTGCGGCCGCGATGCCCTCGGCGACATCGCCGTTGACGGCGTTGCGGGCCTCGGGCCGGTTGATCGTGATGACGGCGACGCCGTCGGCGAACTCGGTGAGCACTGCGCTCATCGGGCACTCTCCTCGGTTGGGGTTGCAGTGGTGGTCGCCGGCTGGGGAGCGGGTGACCAGCGGTTCGGCACGTCATCGGTCGAGACGAGGATTCCCCGCTGTGCCAGCACGACGAGGTGTGCGTGGGTTTCGCGCAGCGCCATCCGGCTCAGATCGACCGACAGTTGCTCGAACGGACGCGACCACGTCACCGACCGGGTGACATCCCATGCGGTGCATCCCGGGTCGGCGGCCACCGCGGCGGTGATCTCGGCGAGTCGCTCCTCGTGGTGATCGAGCAGGCCGGTGACGCGGTCGGCGAGGCCCCGGAATCGGTACTCGTGCGACGGGAGCGCCTCGATGTCGGGCAACCGTTCGGTGTTGGCCAGGGAGATAAGGTAGTCGGCGAGGGGATTGGCGAGCTGCAGCGCGTTGGTGGAGATGTTCGGGCTGATGCGGGGCAGCAGATGATCGCCGGTGAAGATCACCCCGGCGTCCTCGTCGATGAAGCAGAGGTGGCCGGCGGTGTGCCCGGGCGTCCACAGCGCACGCACGTTCCAGCCCGGCAAGTTCAGTGGGTCGCCGTCGTTCAGTTCCACGTCCATCGTCCGCCCGGCGGGCAGCCGGGCGAACCCGACGAAGCCGGTCTCGGCGATCTCGGCGGGGGCACCCATGACGTCGAGTTCGGCCTGCATGTCCGCGAGTTGCCGCGCGAGTTCCTCGTCGTCGTGAAAACGGAGGTGACGTGCGTCGTTGCGATGCATCGCGAGCACCGGATCGGCGTGCTCGAGGAGACGCGGGACGAGTCCGAAGTGGTCGGGATGCAGATGGGTGACGGAGACGTGCCGGACGTCGGACACGTCGTGGCCCGTCGCGTGAATGCCGTCGACGAGCGCCTGCCAGGATTCGTCCGCGGTCCAGCCGGTGTCGATGAGGGCGATACCGTCGGGCAGGACCAGCGCGTAGACGAGGACGTACCGCAGCGGGTTACCCGGCATCGGAACCGGGATCGACCAGAGACCCGGCCGCACCTCCTCCACCGGGGGCAGCACCTTCTGCGCCCAGGACTCCCGTTGCCGATGTCCCGTGATCTCGATCGTGGTCACGTTCACCTCCTGCCGGCAGTTACTGCCGCCACCTCGCGCCCGAAAAGTTGCGGGCCACAACTTCCACTTGATCATGCCGGGTGGTCCCCCGACAATGCGGGTCCCGCTCACAGACGATGAGGTATTGCCTATGGCCGATGCGTGACGGATTGCGGTGACTCTGCGCCTCGCGCAGTGATCCTCTGCCGTCAAAGGGAAGTAGCCTCGATGCGCGGCCTCGCAAGCTCGGTCGCTTACTCGACCAGCGAATAGATGACTCTTCCCAGCCCACGCCGGGCGCGCCCACCGCTACGGCGTATCCGCACCCAACTCGGGTGCGGGCCCCGTGCGGTAGTGCTCTCCGTCGAACGCGGCCGGCAGACCCGCGGCGAGGTAGGTGCCGATGCGCGGCTGGTCGAGTTCGGCGAACAGCGGGTTGCGGTGCAGCAGACCACTCGCGACGACCTCGTCGAAGGTTCGGTACTGGTCGGAGAGCACGGCGGACTTCGACAGCGCTGCAGCAACTTCCGCCGTGGTGTGCCGGGCGAACCAGGGCTCGAACAGTGCCGTCAGCACCGCGCGGTGCGTGAATCGGTCGGCTTCCTGACGGAAGTCGGCGCCGAGTGCTTTCTCCACCGCGTCGACGGCGTCGCCCACACCGGTCAGCTCCACGAGTTCGCGGAAGTGGCGGGGAGTGAGCGCGACGATCATGAACCGCCCGCCGTCCGATGCGGCGAAATCCGTTCCGTAGGTGCCGTAGACGTCGTTACCGGTGCCCTCGCGGCCGTGTCCGTTGACCTGTGGCTCGGTCAGGTAGCCGAGCGTGCCGGCGATGGCGAGCGCGGTGTCCTCGAGCGGCAGCGTGATGTGTGCCCCCGCCCCGGTGCTCGTCCGGCGCTGCACCGCCGACGAGATGGCCAGTGCCGCATAGAGTCCGCACACCACATCCCATGCGGGCAGGACATGGTTGACGGCGCCGGCATGATCTGTCGGGCCGGTGATCGACGGGAAGCCGAGGGCGGCGTTGACCGTGTAGTCGACACCGGGGGTCCCGTCGGTGCGGCCGAGGATCTCGCAGGTGATGACATCGGGCCGGAGCTCGGCGAGGCTGTCGTGCGACATCCACGACCGCCCGGCCTGATTGGTGAGCAGGATGCCGCCACCTTCGCCCGGCTCGGTCACCAATCGTCGCACCAGATCCTGGCCGGCATCGCTGCGCAGGTCGGCGGTGATCGACCGCTTCCCCCGGTTCAGGCCGGTCCAGTAGATGGAGGCCCCGTCGGCTGTCACGGGCCACCGATTGACGTCGGCGGCACCGCCGACGGGATCGATGCGGGTGACGTCAGCGCCGAGCTGGGCCAGCGTCAGCCCGGCCAGCGGGGAGGCGACGAAGCTGGACACCTCGATGATGCGGAGTCCGGCAAGGGGTTTCGCGTTCCCCGGTTTCAGTTCGTGGTTGGTCACGATGCACTTCCTCGGATCAGGCCATCAGGGCGCGATAACGCCAGTCGAGCACCGGTCGTTCGGTACCGTCGGATTCGTGTGCGACGACCAGCGACCGCAGGGTGAGCACCCCGCCGCGTTCGGCGGCCACAGCCTCCTCGACATGAAGCTCACTGGTGAGGGTGTCTCCTTCGTGGACGGGTCCGGTGTGATCGCAGGACTCCCAGCCGAGCACCGTCACCAGATTCGGGAGTGCGCGATTCGCCTGTGCCAGAGCCAGTCCGATCGTGTGTCCGCCATAGACCAGGCGGCCGGCCTGGCCCACCCGGGAATCATGGTGGGTCGCCGCGATGTTCAGCGTCAGGCGAGCCAATTCGGGTGCGCTGGAGACGACGTCCCCGCTCGAGCGGTATACGTTTCCGGCCAGGTCGGGTGAGAAATGCTGTCCGCGGACATTGTCGCGGTAGCTGTCGAGCTTCCAGTCCGGGAGAACCGGTTCCACCGATCCGCCCGGCCCGATGGCCGAGAGGTCGTCGGCGTGCGGCGTGCGATCGGGATCGGCGGAGCCCGACAGCGGCAGCATCGCGCATCGGTAGAAGTCCAGGACCACCGAGCCGTGCTGATCGACGGTGACCATGTGCAGCGCCGCGAGACCGGTGGCGGCGCGGCCCGGTTTCGGCTTGTTCTCTCGAAGTCCGACGACTTCAGTTGTGGTGGTGAGGGTGTCGCCGATGTGGGGGTAGCTCAGAAAGCGCAGGCCACGATAGAAGAGGTTCGCCTTGACGTGGTGGGTGGCGAGTGTCGACTGCCCGATCGCCAGGTCCGTCACCAGCCCCGGATGCGCCAGTGGCGCATCGCGTCCGGTCACCTCGCCGGCGAGAGTGCCGTCGAGTGCCAGGCGCAGTCGGTCACCGAGGATGGCCTGATGTGTCGCCGCGAGGCCGGCGGTCAACGTCACCGACGGCGCGTCGTCGAAGATCTGCCCGACGGACAGGTCGTCGAAGTAGGGTCCGCCGACCGCGATGATGTTGTCGCTCATGACCGTCCCGCTTTCGCCAGCACCCGTCGTGCCGACACGGCGAGCGCCTCGTCCAGCATCCGTCCGTCGAGTTTCGCTGCACCGTCGCCGCGAGCGGCGGCTTCGTCGAGTGCCTCGATGACACGTCGCGCATCCTCGACGGCTTCGGCATCCGGCGTGAAAATCTCTGCCGCCGTGCCGATCTGGGCCGGATGAATCACCCAGGTGCCGTCGAATCCGAGATCGCGCACCCACTGCTTGGCGGACCGGAAACCCTCGTCGTCGGCAATCGTCAGGTG
The DNA here is from genome assembly GCF_053588655.1 of Gordonia sp. NPDC003424. NCBI lineage: Bacteria > Bacillati > Actinomycetota > Actinomycetes > Mycobacteriales > Gordoniaceae > Gordonia > Gordonia sp. NPDC003424. The sequence goes on along the minus strand of NZ_JBSFQJ010000012.1, from coordinate 58,646 downwards.
AGGTCCGTCGACCACCGACACGTCGGCGGCGCGGGCGGCGACGAGCACCGCGTCCTGGATGGGGTGCCACACCGATTGCGGTGCGGTGGTCGGACGGCCGAGGGCCGCACCGAGATCCGCATAACCGATGATCACCGCGACGAGGCGCGGCGACGCGGCGCAGATCGCGCCGACGTCGCGGATGCCGACCGGTGTCTCGACGAGCGCCTGGATGCGGGCGGGCGCATCGCCGAGACGACGCGACACCTCGGTGATCTGTTCGGCGGATTCGGCCTTGGGCAAGATCACCGACGTCAACGAACCCATGGCGGCACACGCGGCAAGATCGTCGTCGATCCAGTCGGTGCCGAATGCGTTGATGCGGATCGACACCCGGCGCGCGGCGCCGAACTCCGCGACGAGAGCGGCGGCAGCCGTGCGTGCGCTGTCCTTGTTGGCGGGAGTGACCGCGTCCTCGAGGTCGAGCACGACCTCGTCGGCGGCCGACGCCAGGGCCTTGCGGGCCTTGCGGTCGTCGGATGCGGGCGCCACCAACACCGCGCGGCGGGGGAGTATAGACACGCTCTACCTCGATCCAGTCATGTGGCCAAATGTGCGGCCAAATACGTCCTAGAAACTCCTACCAGACTCTCGGCCTGGATGGAAGCCTTGACATCGGCAGCATACATTTGTCAAAATGGCCGTACAAATTGTCGGTTCGGAGGTTGTTGTGCGTAGCGCGGACGTGGTCGGATGGGCCCGATAGGATCTGTCGGGATGACTCAACGCGACCTCGCTGAACCCGCCTACCGGGCGCTCGCCGCCACGCTGCGCGCTCAGATCGCCGATGGCCGTTTCAGCGGAGGGGTGCGGCTCCCCACCGAATCCGAGCTCTCCGACGAGTTCGGGCTCAGCCGGCAAACCGTGCGCCGCGCGTTCCAGGACCTCGTTGCCGAGGGTGCCGTCTATCGGGTACCGGGCCGTGGGACGTTCGCCAACGAGAACGGCGGCGGTGGCCGCTATCTACGGCAGCTGGGTTCGATCGAAGATCTGATGAATCTGTCCGCGGACACCACCATGGAGGTGGTGTCCGCACCGGCGCGACGTGTCGACCTCGAGGCCTCCGGGCGTCTCCGACTCGACACGGACCTGGTGTACCGCATGGTCTTCCGTCGTTTTCACGACGACATCCCGTTCGTGGTGACCACCGCGTCGTGGCCGGAACCGGTGGCGCGGCTGGTACTCGACCGGCCCGAGGTGGCTCAAGGCGCCACCAGCACGTACACGATGATCGGGCTGCTCGAGCCGCACCTGGCGAAACCCATCACGGAAGCGGCACAATCGATCACCGTCGCCGCCGCCGACGCGTCGGTGGCCGAGCTCGTCCGGTGCCCCGAGGGGCATTCGATGCTGCGCGTAGACCGCTTGTACAGCGACTCCGACGGCAACGCGGTCGAACTCGCGGTCAGCTACTTCCTGCCCGAGCACTACACGTACCGGGTCACGTTGCGGCGCAACGCGAACTGACCCTCACGGGCCGACGATCCAGTCGCTCCAGGTGGTCAGCTCGTCGAGCGCGTCGTCGAGTGGCACCACCCCGATCCCAGGACCGGTGGGCACCGTCATCATGCCGTCGGTCACCGTGAACGGCGGCGTCACGTCGCGGTGAAAGTACCGCTCGGACGCGGAGATGTCGCCGGGCAGGGTGAATCCCGGCATCGCGGCCAGCGCGAGATTGGCCGCGCGCCCGACGCCGGTCTCCAACATGCCGCCGCACCACACCGGAATGCCGTGCGCGACACAGACATCGTGCACCCGCGCCGCCTCCAGGTAGCCGCCCACCCGCCCGGGCTTGATGTTGACGATGTCGCAGGCGCCGAGACGGATCGCGTCGGCCGCCGCCCGCGCCGAGACGATGGATTCGTCGAGACAGACGGGTGTCGTCGAGATATCGCGCAGCCGTACGTGACTCATCAGATCCTCCTCGTCGAACGGTTGCTCGATGAGCAACAGGTCGAACGGATCGAGGCGGGCGAGATGCGCCAGATCGGCCGGTCCGTAGGCAGTGTTCGCATCGACCTGCAGCAGCAGATCGTCGCCGAAATGTTCGCGGACCGCCCGCGTCGGCGCCACGTCCCATCCGGGACGGATCTTCAATTTGATTCGGCGGTAACCGGATTCGAGATGGCCGGTGATCTCGTCGAGCATCGCGGGGATGCCGGCGGCGATGCCGACCGACACCCCGACCGGTACGGATGTCGCGACCCCGCCCAGTCGCGCCGCCAATGACATTCCGGAACTCCGCAATTCGGCGTCGAGGAGCGCGGCCTCGAGCGCCGCCTTGGCCATTCGGTGTCCCTTGATGTGTGCGGTGCGGCTCGCGACATCGATTGCCCGGACCTCACCGGTGGCCACCGGCGGAGCGAGGAAGCGGCGGAGAACATCGATCGCACCGTCGGTGTACTCGGAGGAATAGATCGGATCGTCGATCGACACACATTCGCCCCATCCCTGGCCGGCGGGCGTGACGACCCGCACGAGCAGCGCGTTGCGGGAGGTCTCGATGCCGAAGGACGTCTGGAACGGTGCGACCAGGGGCAATTCGACGCGCCGTAACTCGATTCCGTCGATGTGCACGGCTATCCGGACGCGACGACGTAATGACCAGACCGCAGGAACCGCACTGGCGGCGGCGGGCCATCGGATTCGAATGCCGGACGGAGTGCCGCGCGCAGCGCACGGCGCCAGCGGGCCGCGGCCACCGGATTCGACCGGCGCAACGCCTCGATGTCCCTCGGCACCGGGATGACGATCGTGCCGCCGACGCCGTCGACCGGCTTGGGGTCATCGGGCGGCCCCTCGATCGCCAGGCGCGCGCCCGCGGCCACGAGCGATTCGGCCGATTCGGTCGGCGTGGCCGGTTCCGGTGCGGCGAGGTCCCAGGATACGAACAGCCGGTCGCTTTCGTCGCCGCTGTTGATCTCGTCGTGGATGTCGCCGTAGAAATCCTGCAGATAGCCGGTGGGTGTGGCGCCGAGTTTGGCGATGTTGAAGTAAGCGTTGCGCGCGACCAGCGGATCGAAGGTCCATGTGATGGCCGACAGCCCACGATCGAGAGCCCATTGTTTCTGATGGGTCTTGAGCGCACCGCCGACGTTGTGTCCGCGTCCCCGTCGGGAGACGCCGGTGATGTGGCTGTGCAGAACCTGCCCGACGGGCGTCGCGAAGAAGCCGACGCTGCCGCCGGCGAGTCGATCGCCGAGATACGCGCCGGTCACGTAGTTGCCGGCGTGGGCCAGCGCGCGGAGCATGTCGGTGCTCACCGGGCGATCGGCCGGATCGGGGTGCCAGACGTCGTCGAACACCCGGGTGAGGGCGTCGAGATCGGCGGGGGAGGACAGCTCACGGACCTCGACGTCCGTCGATGCGTGCGGCATGTGCGTCATTGTTTCATCGCCACCGGTGAGCTGTGTCGATTCGGGCGAGGATTGCCCCATCGTCCGCGGTGGTGGCGGGTCGGCCTAGGATTTGCGGCATGTGCATCGGTGCCCGAGCCGTCGTCCGGAGAAGGATCACCACATGAATCGCATGGCCGCCCGATGTCTCGGCATGACGGCATCGACCCTCGTCGTCGCAACCGCATCCCTGGTCGGTGCCGGCGGTGCGTCCGCGCACGTCTCCGCCAACGCCCCGTCGCTCACCCAGGGCGGATACGGTGTCGTCACCCTGGTGGTGCCCAACGAATCGGACACGGCGGCGACCACCGCCCTCACGGTGACCCTGCCCGCATTGAAATCGGCCCGGCCCGAGGCGATGACGGGGTGGAAGTCCGTGGTGGTCAAGAATCCGAGCACCGACGAGGCAACCGCCGTCACCTGGACCGCACTGCCTGGCGCACCGGGTGTGCCAGTGGGCGAGTTCGCGCAGTTCCGGATCTCCGGTGGCCCGTTCCCGAACCAGGAGAACGTCTCCCTGCCGACCGTGCAGACCTACGCCGACGGGGAGAAGGTCGACTGGTCGCAGCCGATGGGGTCCGACGGCACCGAACCCGAACACCCCGTGCCGACGCTGACGCTCCCGGCGGGCAGTGGGGAATCCGATCACCACGGCGCCGCTGCCTCGACCACGACGTCGGAAGCCTCTGCAACCCAAGATGATTCGTCGAGCAACGACAGCGCGGCCCGATGGCTCGGCGGGATCGGCCTGCTCATCGGAGCGGTCGGCGCGGTCGTCAGCATCGCCGCGTTGACCCGGTCCCGGGGTGATCGGCACGACGGTGCATAGACGGCGCCGCACGGGAGTGCTCGTCGTGCTCGCCGCGAGCATCATCGGGATCCTCGCGACGATCGCCGCCCCGGCCGCATGGGCGCATTCGCGATTGGAATCGTCGGATCCCGACGACGGCGCGCGGCTGACCACCGCGCCGACACAGGTCACCCTGACCTTCAACGAGGCGCTCGGGAACTCGTTCGACGTGCTCACCGTGGTCGGGCCCGACAATCACTACTGGCAGGACGGTGAGCCGACGGTCACCGGGCCGACGGTTACCGTCAAGCTGCGGGAACTCGGTCCGGCCGGTACCTACCACGTCAACTATCGCGTCACGTCCGCCGACGGACATCCGGTGCAGGGGCAGCGGTCGTTCGACTTGATCACCGCCGGCGGTGGCACGCCCGGGCCGGCGGTGGCGGCGCAGCCGTCGTCGGGTGACGACGGACCGCCGTGGTGGCCGTTCGTCGTCGCCGCACTGGCCGTGCTGGTCGGTGGGATCGGCGTCGTGCTGTGGCGCAATCGGCGCCCGCGAGCACACTAGCTCACAGCCGTCTCGGCTGATCCCAGATCGCGATGAGCTCGGTGATGATGTCGACCGACATGCCGAGCGCGCCGAGATGGCTTTCGCCGTGCATGGTGAACAGCTTCGCGTCCGGCAGCAACGACACCATGTGCTCACCGTGGGCGTAGGGGATGATGTGGTCCCGGTCGCCGTGCCACCACCGCACCGGGACGGTGACGTCGGAGACCCGGAATCCCCAGTCGCGGGAGAAGGCGACGATGTCGGCGAAAGGTGCATCCATCCGCCGCGAACCCCCGTGGAGCAGGTCGTCAAGGAACATCGCGCGGAACTCGGGGCGTGCCAACAACTCTCGATCTCCCTGTGGGGAGAATCGACCGTAGATCGAGATCGCCGGATCGGCGATCGGCCGGGCCACGCTGAGGACCGAGCTGAGCACCTTGCCGATCGGCGCGCCCGCGTACCGCAGGATCGGCGCCGTTGCATGACCGAGTCGCATCGCGCCACCGGGCATCGCATCGGGGCCCTCCGTGGGTGCGACGCCGCCGAGGACGCCGGCGGCCACCACACGATCCGGGAGCGCGTGGGCCACACCGAGCGCATAGGGGCCGCCGCCACTCAGCCCGATCACGGCGAACTCGTCGATGCCCAGGGCGTCGGCCACGACCTCGAAATCCTGCGCGAACTCCGACACCGACCCATAGCGATGTTTGGTGGAGGACCCGACTCCGGGCCGGTCCAATCCGACGATCCGCAGATTGTTCTCGCCGGCGAAGGCGCGGGCTTCGGTGGGGATCTGGCGGCGCGCTCCCGGCGTGCCGTGCAGCCAGAAGATGGCGCGGCCGGTGGCCACACCGAACTCGGCGAATCCGATCAGGCGGCCGTCGTCCATGGCGACGACCCCCTCGACCTTGGGACGGGCGATGTCCATCATGCATCGAGCATGACACGTCCGGGGTGTTTTGTGTCACGGGGTGGCGGTTCGGCATGAATTGCCGACGAAACGCGCCACAGATGTCGGCAGACGCATAAGACTTGGGTGCGGAAGCATTCCCGTTCACGACCTCAGGAGTCGACGATGACAACCGAGTCCTTCACCGCAGCGGTGGTCACCGCCTTCGGTGAGCCCTTGACCATCTCCGAACTCGACATGCCGACACCCGGCCACGGCCAGGCGCTGGTCAAGCGCGAGACCTCCGGGGTGTGTCACACGGATCTTCATGCTGCGCACGGTGATTGGCCGGTCAAACCGACTCCTCCGTTCGTGCCCGGGCATGAGGGTTACGGGACCGTCGTCGCGGTCGGTGCCGGCGTCACCGAACTCGCCGTCGGCGACAAGGTGGGCAACGCCTGGCTGTGGTCGGCGTGCGGGCACTGTGAGTACTGCCGAACCGGCTGGGAAACACTCTGCGAGCGTCAGCAGAACGGCGGGTACTCGGTCAACGGTTCGTTCGGCAGCTACATGCTGGTCGACGAGCGATTCGCCGCGCGCATCCCCGACGGCTGCGACCCGGTCGAGGTGGCGCCGATCCTGTGCGCCGGTGTCACCGTCTACAAGGGGTTGAAGGTGTCGGGCACCAAGCCCGGGCAGTGGATGGTGATCTCCGGCATCGGCGGTCTGGGACACGTTGCCGTGCAATACGCCCGGGCGATGGGCATGCGGGTGGCGGCCGTCGACATCGGGGACGACAAACTCGACCTCGCCCGTGAACTCGGGGCCGAGGTGACGGTGAACGCGCTCGAGGGCGATGTTGCGTCCGCGATCGTCGAACAAACCGGCGGGGCGCACGGGGTGCTGGTCACAGCGGTGCATCCGCAGGCCTTCGGTCAGGCGATCGGCATGGCGCGCCGCGGCGGCACGATCGTGTTCGTCGGCCTGCCGCCGGGCGATTTCCCGGCACCGATCTTCGACGTCGTACTCAAGGGACTGACGATTCGCGGGTCGATCGTCGGTACCCGGCAGGACATGGTCGAGGCCCTGGATCTCTACGCCCGCGGGCTGGTGAAACCGACCGTGGCGACCACCCGCCTCGAAGACATCAACGACGTGTTCCGGCGGATGGAGGAGGGCAAGATCGAGGGGCGGATCGTCATCGATTACCGCTGAAGACACAGCCTCCGGGCGCCTGACTCGCGTACCGTGTTGGGCGTGGTTTCAGAGTGGGTCGGCGCGATTCGTCGCGCGTTCGGACATGTGTTGCGCCCGCATCCGGCACAGGATGTGCCGGCCGGTTCCATGGTCGAGTTGCCAGGTCGCGGCGAGACTTTCGTCACCGACTCCGGACCCCGGGATGCACCGGTGGTGATCCTCCTGCACTCGGTGCTCACCACCGGGTTGCTGTGTTGGTACCCGTCGCTCCCCGCACTCACCGAGCGCTATCGCGTGATCACCATGGACCAGCGGTGGCACGGCCGCGGCATCCGGTCTGCCGACTTCGACCTCGATGACTGTGCCGACGACGTCGCCGCGCTCGCGGACGTGCTCGGAATCGAGCGGTTCACCGTGGCCGGCTTCTCGATGGGCGGCGGCATAGCGCAGCTGACGTGGCGGCGGCATCCGCAGCGCGTCGTCGGGTTGGTGCTGTGCTCGACCGGCCCCTACTTCTCGACCCGTGACCCCGACCATCGTGCACGCGCGCAGCAGACCGGGCGATGGTTGACCGTCGCCGACCGCCTGTTGCCGCACCCGAAGGCGGGTCGCCTCGACGACACGGACGTGCACACCACCGTGTGGGCGATGCGCCAGTTCTTCTCCACCCCGCTCACCGAGATGGGACGTTTCGGTGACGGGCTCGGTGAATTCGATTCGCGCCCATGGCTCGCCGAGATCGACGTGCCGACCTCGGTGGTGGTGTCGACGCACGACAAGGTCGTCGAGCCGGCGCGGCAGCAGCTCCTCGTCGACGGAATTCGGGGTGCTCGACGATTCGAGGTCGACGGCGGCCACGCCTGCTGCGTGCTGGGCGCGCAATGGTTCATCCCGCCGTTCATCGAGGCGGTCGACGCGGTGAACGAGGTGTCCGCTCCGTTGTGACGGCGTGCGGTGCACCGCTCACGCGGCGGCGTTGCCGCGCTGCTGTTCGAGCAGCAGGAGCAGCTCCTCATACGGGCCGAACAGGTACGCGCGATCGCCGGCCGCGAAACTCGTGCCCCGTCGCGGCGGATACTCCAGCGTGCCGTCCGCCCGGGCAATGGCCACCACCCGCGTCTGCGAGGAGAGTTCCTGCATCGCAACGCCATCCAGGCCCTTCCCGGGGTGGATCGTCATCCGGCCGACCATGAACGACTCGGATCGCACCGACATCGTGACGAGCACCTCGAGCCCCAGCGCCGCGCCGATGAACCAGGGTGCGGCCAGTTCCGCGGTCGACTGTACGTGCCGGAATCCGAAACGTTCGGTCACCGAGTGTGCGAGCGAGCGATTGAAGATCCGCATCACCACCGGCACCCCCGGATGCGTGGGCGTGTCGGCCCATCGGTCTCCGAGCACACCGCGCACGGTGAGCCCGACCTCGACGTTGACCATGTCGTTGCTCGTGAGGACAGCGACCGCCGAGGCCCGATCCGCTCCGGCGTCGAGCAGGGTCTCGGGCAGGGTGGCATCGCCGAAGACGATCGGGATGCCCAATTCCTGTGCGGTGGAGAGGTACCGGTCCGCTTGGGAGACCTCCACGATCACCACCTCGTGCCCGCGCGCGCGGATCTCGGTGGCGACTCGAATGCCGAAGGCGCCCAAGCCGATCACCACCACGTGTCCGGACATGAACCGGGCGCGGCGGCGACCCATCGTCTGCGAGAGACGTCGCGACACCAACAGTTCGGCGAGGAACGCCATGATCATGGCGGTGGTGGTCAGTCCCGCGAACATGAGCACGATCGACCAGATGCGTAGCCACGTCGGCTGAAACGAGAAGTTGAAATCGCCGTAGCCGACGGTCGCGATCGTCTCGGTACTGAAATAGACGGCGTCGAGCACCGACATACCGGGACGCTGATAGCCGAAGCGCAGCACCATCGTCGAGACCACCAGGAGCGTCGCCAGGGTGGCGACCATCCGGAAGAAGTTCGGGTTGACGTCCTGGATGAACGATGAGACGGCGTGGTGCGCGGTTCGCAGCGACGGCATCTGGCGTGTCGAAGGTCGTCCCTGGGCAGCGGGCTGCGCGAGGGCCACATCGACTCGTTGCCGGGCGAACTGCGCCGGCGTGCCGAACATCGTCGCGACGTCGCCCCCGTGCACGACGAGATCGCGGCCGGGACTCGACAAGACGGATACGTTGTCTTTGTCGTGTTCGGCGGCGACGGCCACCGGGGCGAGATCGCCGTAGAGGTCGCGCAGCGTGGACGTCGCCGGAACCTTCAACTGGGCGACGACGAACTGGACGTTCTCGATTTCGAGGTGATACTCGGGGTGGCCGAGACAGGCCTCGATCACCGACGGCGCCGCGAGGTCCGCGATATCGAGTGTGGCGCCCGGCATCTCGCCCTCGGCGAGCTCGGCGCTGACCGTCGGGTTCGTCATCTGCGTGACGACGCGGATGTCGGGGCGCAGCCGGTTGGCGCTGAGCGCGGTCTCCAGATTCCACAGTTCGTCGTCCTCGACACAGAGCACCGCCTGTGCGGTGTCGATGCCGGCCTCGATCAGGACGTCGCTGATGTTCACGATCGCCGTGTGGAGCTCGATGTCCCAACTGCGCAACGCGGCGTCGAGCTCGGGCGTCATCGAGCGGACGACGAGCGTCACCCGCTCACCCGATCCGACCAGCTGCTCGATGATGCGCACCCCGATGCCCGAGAAGCCGCAGACGATCAGGTGCCCGTGCGCTCTCACGACAGAGACTCTACGAGCAGGGGGGTGGGTTTGCCGGGTATCGGTGTGTCGCAGATCACCGATGTGCATCCGTTCGTATGAATGACATATGTGCCATCGCGAAGTAATCTGATTCTGCTTCTGACACCGGAAGTTTTCTCTTCTTAATTCAAGCGCGGCAGCGGCGACGAGGCCTGGCGGAAGGATGTACGTGAGTCTCGAGGGCGGTAGGCACCGATTGGCGCAGGCGGATTCCAGGTCGGATGTCGCCCGGCATCGATCGTCTGGAACGCGGCGTGCAGTGACCTCCGCGGCGGTCGGCCTCGTCTGTCTCGGCGGTGCTGTTGTGCCGACGGCGGTGGCGTCGACCGACACCGCCGGTGTCATCGAATCCTTGATCGGGGACGGCGTCATCGAGAAGGCGGATCCGAACGAGACGCCGGACCGCGACTACTTCCCGGACCATAAGGATGCGCTCGTCGTCATCACGCCGGGGACCGACGACACGACCTTGATCCCCCGCAGTGTGCTGATGATGGGCGGCCGTACGACGTACGTCGTCAACTATCCCCAGTCCTTCTGGCCGGTGGTCGCCGGAAAGTCCGGGGCGTCGCCGCTGCTGTCGCCGACCTACGACGAGTCCAAGAAGTCGGCCGAGGACGCCAACATCGCGATCATGGCCGCCTTGCATGGCGCCGAAGGAGATCATCCGTTCGTCATCTACACCGGTTACTCGCAGGGTGCCGACGCGCTGGGGAACGCCGCTGAAAAGGTCCCCGACGGAACCCTCGATAACTCGATGATCGTGCTGGTGTCCGATCCTCGCAGCCCCTGGGGCATCAAGGCATGGCTGGAGACGATGCCGCTGCTACCGCAGCTGGCCACGGTCATCGGTGTCGAGTCCGACGGTGCCCGTGACCCGGGTGCCATCGCCGGTGACACCGCCGTGGTGTCGGTGATCATCGTGGGCGATCCGGTCAGCAACTTCCAGTGGGTCTGGTATCGGCCGGTGTCGTCGCTGGTCGTCGATCTCGCCGGCTTCCTGACCATCCACTCCGGAAACGGTGCTCAGACCTACGCCGACCTCGACAACCTCGGCGAAGCGACGATCTATCAGAGCGTCGACGGAAATACGAAGTACGTGGTCTACAACCAGGGCCGTCACCCGCTCGCGCTGCTCACCCAACTCGTCTACGACGAGCTCGGAATCCCGTACACCGACGAGGATCTCGATCGTTGGGAGAAGGAGGCGGACGCCTTCTATCCGCTGCAGGAGCCGACGCCGGGCAATGCCGCGGTGAAGGTGGAGTCGGCGCCATCGCCCTACAGCGTGACGGTCGCAGCCGCCGATGTCACCGGCGCGCCGGCAGGCGAGGGGGCCTCGACGCCCACCACCGACTCCGTCACCGATACCACCGGCTCGGTCGTTGACGTGGACTCGTCGGGAGCCGGACGTCACCGAAGCCCCGAGCCGGCCCCGGTAGCCGTGGAGGAAACCACTGCCACGGGCGGCGACTCCGGCCCTACCGAGGTGTCCACCGAACCGGCCCCGGCCACCGACACCGCCCCCACGGCCCCCGCCGTCGACTCCTCGACGGTCGATAACGGTTCGTCGGGTGGCGATCACTCGGGAGGCGGCGAGACTGTCGGCGGCAGCGGGAACACCGGTGGTGACGGCGGAAATGGCGGCGGGCAGAACGGCTTTGGCGGCGGGGATTCCGGCGACGGCGGCGACGGCGCAGGTGGCAGCGGAACCGGATCGTCTTCGTCGTCCGGTGCCGGCACGTCGAGCTCGTCCGACACGTCGAGCTCGTCCGACACGTCGAGCTCGTCCGACGCGTCGAGTTCGTCCGGCACGTCAAGCTCGTCGGGCACATCAAGCTCGGCAAGCGCGACGAGTTGACTCCGAGCTTCACGGCTGGTCTCCACTGAGGCGACCTCAGCCGCCGAATCGCGAAACACCAACGGCCCGCTCCGAAGAGCGGGCCGTTGGCGTTTGACGATCAGATCAGAGCGACGGATCGAGCAGGATCTTGGCGTCGTGCGGATTGTTGCTGAGGCGCTCGAACGCATCGGCAACTCCTTCGAGGCCGACCGTGCCGGTGAGCAACGGCTCAGCGTTGATCTTTCCGGCGGCCAGGAGGGCGAAGGTCTCCGCGAACTCCTCGGGCGTGTAGTACGCCGAGAACTGGAGGTCGAGCTCCTTCATCATGCACTGGGCAGGCATGAAGGCGTCCGACTCCATGTTCACGCCGACGACCACGATGGCCGATCCGGCCGGTACGCCTTCGATGATCTGCTGGATCAGGCCGGGCACACCGACGCACTCGAACGCGACGGTCCGACGGAACGGCATCTGACCGAGCATGCCGGTCGGTGCAGCCATCCGGGCGGGGTCATCGGTGGCGGCCGCCCCGATGAATGCCTCGTAGGGCGAGCTCTCGCTGGGATCGACAACGATGTCGGCGCCGAGACGCTTGGCCAGTTCACGGCGTTCCGGAGAGAAGTCCGCCGCGACGATCGGCCCGACACCCTTCATCTTCAGGATGGCGATGATGGCAAGCCCGATCGGACCACAGCCGATGACCAGCGGAACGTCATCGGTGCCCATCTCGGCGTGGCCGACCGCGCGGTACGCGACCGCCATCGGCTCGGTCAAAGCCGCCAGCTCCGTGGACATCTCGTCCGGGACCTCGATCATCAGGGGCTCGGACAGCAGCATCTTCTCGGCGTATGCGCCGGGTGCCTCCGGGCCCTGGAAGCCGAGGAACACCGGAGCCTCGCGGACCAGGATCGGCATGGACACGACCCGCCGGCCCACCGGGATCTTCTGCTCGGTGTTCGGTCCGTAGGACGCGACTCGCCCGACGAACTCGTGGCCGAAGACCATTGGGTTGGACAGGTCCATCATCTCGAAGCCGACCACGGCCTTCGTCGTGGCGTTCAGGTCGTCGCCATGGTGCATGGCGTGCAGATCCGAGCCACAGATGCCGCAGGCGAGCACGTCGACGAGCACCTCACCGGGTCCCGGAGTCGGGTCCGGCACCTCCTCGACGCGAAGCTTCTCGTCCTGCATCAACACCGCGCGCATCAGACGGTCTCCACCGTGTGACCGGCGAAGCCGCCGGTGATGTAGTTGATCGGACCCAGGCCCTGCGCCTCGGACAGTGCACCGGTCAGGTGCTCGATCAGTGCGGCGTCGAGAACCGAGTGGAAGGTGCCGTCCTCGTTGAAGTTGACGTTGGCGCCGCTGATGCTGAAGAGCACCACGGTGTCTTCGGTGTTGGACTCGGGGCAGGTCAGGCTGTGGGCGGAGGTGCCGGGCTCGTAGAGGTAGGAGCCGGCGGTCTGCGGCTGATCCGGGTACTCCGAGTAGAGCCAGCAGCCGCTCAGCGTGAGCGCGTCGACAGTGCCGGTGTGGTAGTGCAGCGGGATTGCGGCGCCGGGCGCGAAGGTGGCCAGCACGACCCATTCGCCCTTCTCGAGGTCAAGACGCAGCGGCTTGAAGTGCACGCCGGGGCCGAGCGAGTCGCGGACGAGCGGGGTCTCGTTGGTGTTGATCGTCAGCAGTTCGCCCTGGGGGAGCGCCATCACGGGCAGCGGCGAGCCGGACATGGTCGAAACGGGACCTGGGACCGGACGGCCGGGAAGGGTAGGTGCAGACATTGTGGTGTTCCTTTCACTGCGTTTTGAGCTGTGATCAACAGCATGCCCGGATTCCGGGAGTAATCCTTGACATAAGAAGACATAGTTTTGACTCTGTAAGACACAAACGTGATCCGGCGCACTTTTGTCGCCCGCGGGTCTTGCTCGGCACGTCTGATCCGGTCATCCGGCGTGGGCGAGCGGTCTATCCGCGGATCACGGCGGTATCGCGGTGCGTCGCCCGGAACTCGGTCGGTCCGCTCCCGAACCATCGGCGGCACGATCGGGTCAGCACGCTCTGCTCGGCATAGCCGAGTTCGTGGGTCAACTGGGTCAAGGCTATGTCGGTGTCCCGGAGCAGGTGTTCGGTGAGTTCGCGCCGCACGTCGTCGACGATGTCGGCGAATGTGGTGCCCTCGTCGGCGAGTCGCCGTTGCAGGGTCTTCGGGTGCAGGTGGAACTGCCGGGCCGTCACCGCCAGGGTGGCTGCTCCGGTGGGAAGCAGTTGCCTGACGAGGTCGCGAACCGATCCGACCAGTCGGCGGTCCTGTCGGTCGATCACGCTGTCGAGGTAGTGCACGATCGCCCGATGCGCCATCTCGTCGGCAACGAGCGGACGGGCCAGATCGGCCGCCTTCATCGTGAATCCGGCCCGCGGCTCGGAGAATCTTGGGGTACACGAGAACTCGTGTAGATAGTCGGCGGGCGTGTCCAGTGGCTCATGCGGGATGTGCACAACCAGGGGTGAATAGGTCGAACCCAGCAGGAAACGCAGCACGCGCAGGGCAACGCCCAGTGACAGCTCCATCGCCTGGCGGTGCGGTGGGGCGTCGGGGATGAGGATTTGGAACTCCATGAACGCGGTCGCCGGGTCCGGGAGTGCGACAACCTCGATGGTGACCGCCGGACTGTAGGCGCCCAGATAGTTCTCGAACACGGCGAGTGCGTCGGCCACGGTGCCGGTGGTGCGAGCCGCGACGCCGACCGGGCCGAGGATCTCGATGCCCTGTCGGCGCGCGAGACGTCGGCCGAAGTCCTGGGCGCCGGTGGTCTGCGCGGCCGACTCGAGCACCTGGATCATCGCGACGTAGGCGAAGAATGAATCGAAGTTACCGACGTCCTCCGGCCGGATGCCGGCCGTGCGGAGCAACGGCCGAGGGTCGGCGCCGAGGGACGTGGCTTCCTCGATGAAGCCCGTCAGGCATGTGCCGCGGATCATAGACACGTCCTCAAGTGTCAAGAAGAAGTCCTCGTGAGTCAAGAAGTCGGGATCTGGTCGTCGATCGTCGGTTTCCGCGCCGGCGTCCTCGCTGTCGGTGACGCCGGTGACTTGACCGGCCCGTGCGCGGGTACGGGTGACATCTGCCGCCGCCCGGCGGTGCCGGCTCCTCGACGGCCGGGACACGTCGATATTCACGCGATGCGTCATCTTTGCCACCCGGTGGGAGAGACTTGTGCGCAGAGGTGGCTGGCCATTCCGCTCAGGACCGGAGGTGTGGATGAACCTCGAGAAGGTCGTCTTCGGCTTCTTCGTCCTGCTTGCCTCTACGCTGAACTTCGGGTTCTTTCTCGGTGCCCTTGACGACCCCCGCGTCCACAATGTCTACGAGCTGTATGCCGCGATCGTGGTCAGTCTCATTGCGACAGTGCTCAAGTTCGGCGACCGCACCCAGATCGGGGCCGTGCACCTGGCGACCAGTCTCGTCGCCGACGTGCAGTTGATCGCGGCCGCACTGGTGTGGGGTTTTGCCACTTACGTCTCCACCGACGGCGTGACCCCGGAGGCGATGTCGAGCGTGGTGTCGCTGTCCGGCGGCGCGCTGCTGGCCAATCTCGTCTCGGTGGTGCTGCTCGTCGTCGAGACCACGTCGTTCCGACGACGATAGCGGGTGCGCCGGTGGCCAATCCGTTGCTCGCCTTCTGGCACCACCTGCTGCGCACCGATGATCGAGGTGCCGATCTCCATCCGCGCAGCTTGCCCCGCTCTTCGGCGGCCGAGGCCTCCGAAACGATCTTCCTGGTGCTCCGCCGGATGCGCGCGCCGCTGATCCTGCTCATCTCGATCTTCGCGGTCAGCGTCCTGGGGCTCACACTGATTCCCGGTCAAGACGCGGCGGGCCGGCCGTGGCGGATGGGTTTCTTCGACGCGTTCTACGTCATGAGCTACACCGCCTCGACGATCGGATTCGGTGAGATCCCTTACTCATTCACCTACGGACAGAGGATGTGGGTGACGATCACGATCTATCTCACCGTCCTCGGTTGGGCATACGCGATCGGGTCGCTGTTCGCGATGGTGCAGGACCATGCCTTCCGGCAGGCGTTGGCCCTGCAGCGGTTCCGGCGCAAGGTCTCTCGGCTCGGGGAGCCGTTCATGCTGATCGTCGGATACGGCCAGACGGGGGAGTTGGTCGGTCACGCCTTGGACGCGCTGGGTCGGCGCGTGGTGGTCATCGACATATCGAGCGACCGGATCGACGACCTCCAGCTCGGTTCCTATCACGCCGATGTTCCCGGCATCGTCGCGGATGCACGCGATCCGGGTCACCTCGTCATCGGCGGGCTCGGGCATCCCTCGTGCGAGGCCGTGCTCGCCCTGACCGACGATGACGAGGCCAACCTGTCGGTCACGATGGCCGCGGGACTCTTGCGTCCCGACCTGGCGATGGTGGCACGGACCACCTCGCCGAGAATCGCCGAGCGGATGCGGTCCTTCGGGTCGCCGTCAGTCATCAACCCGTTCGACGTGTTCGGCGACCACCTGCGACTCGCGTTGCGTGCACCCTCCTCGTATCGCCTGCTGACGTGGCTGGAGAGTGGGCCGGGCGCGGATTTGCCGACACGCCGGCAACCGCCGCGGTCTGGTCGCTGGGTCGTCTGCGGCTCCGGCCCCTTCGTGCGCGAACTGACCCTCGATCTGCGGGCAGAGGGGTTGGACGTCGATGTCGTCGAGCCGGTTTCCGACGCACATCGCGCGGGTCAGGACGATGGTGCCTCCGGCGACACCTCCGAACAGGTTGCAGTAGGGGACGTGGATCTGCTGCAGGCCGTCGGCCTCATCGCCGGCACGGACAACGACACCACCAACCTCTCACTCGTGGCCGCGGGGCGGCAGGCCAATCCGGAGTTGTTCATCGCCGCGCGACAGAATCGCCCCGCAAGCAACCCGCTGTTCAGTGCGATGGCGCTCGATGCCTTGATGGTTCCCACTGACGTTGTGGCCCATGAGGCTTACGCGATGCTCAGCACTCCGCTGTTGCGCCGGTTCCTCTCGGAGATGCCCGACCGTGGCGACGCGTGGGCGGCGGACATGATCGACCGGCTGACCTCGTTGTGCGGCCACCAACTCGAAATGCTGTGGAAAGTCACGCTCACCGCGCAGGAGGCGCCGGGCGTCCAATCCTGGCTGAGGTCGGGTCGTGCCCGGATCGGCGACCTGATTCGCAACCCGACCGAGCGGAGCGAGCAGTTGCCCGTGGTACCTCTGCTGGTGTTGCGCGGGGACGTGTCCGCACTCGCTCCCGATGACGACTTCGTTCTCGCCGCCGATGACGAGATCCTGTTCGCCGGCGGCTCTTCCGCCCACCGGGCGCTGGACAGCACGCTGCTCTTGGACACTGTGGTCGAGTACGTCGTCTCGGGCAGACAGGTACCGTCGAGCTGGATTTGGCGACGGTTCTCACGTGCGAACTCAGCCGATGTCACCCTGCAGGGTTGACGGTTGTTCTCGGTGCCCCCACCAGGGCTCGAACCTGGGACCTGCGGATTAAAAGTCCGTAGCTCTACCAACTGAGCTATAGGGGCAGGCCGCCCCGCAGCAGCAGGGCGACGATGAGTTTACATGCCGGCGCCGACAGGGCGGAGGTGACCCGCGCGCTGGGTTGGCGTTCTTTCGGGCTGTGTCCGAAATGGGTCGCTGACCACCTGATTTGTGCTTTCTTCGACGTGTGTCCTAAGCTGAGTCGGCTCCCAACGGAGAACTCCTTACGGAGAACCGGCCCCCTTCGTCTAGCGGCCTAGGACGCCGCCCTTTCAAGGCGGTAGCGCGGGTTCGAATCCCGTAGGGGGTACGCTTGCCCAACCTTCGGGTCGGGTGGCACACAACAGAACATGGCCCTGTGGCGCAGTTGGTTAGCGCGCCGCCCTGTCACGGCGGAGGTCGCGGGTTCGAGTCCCGTCAGGGTCGCCAAAGGTTTCGGTTTCCTGCCGGCGCCTTCCGGCCAGGTAGCTCAGTTGGTACGAGCGTCCGCCTGAAAAGCGGAAGGTCGCCGGTTCGATCCCGGCCCTGGCCACATCAAACTCCCGCGGACATCGCGTCCGGCGGGAGTTTTTTGTCGGACCCGTTGCGCTGAGCAGCCTGGGTCAAAGCAACCGATGTCATCCAAATGACTCACCCTCGTGCGCCTCGTTGTCGGGTGTCGGTGTGCCCGCGGGTAGTCTGACCACGCAACGCCGGGGGAGCGGCGGACTCGGGGGGTGATGGGATGAGCGGCGTTTCGGCAGTGGTGCCATTGGACGGGACGACGATCTACCCGACCGGCATCTATGCCAGCCGTGACGGTCGGTGGTTCCCCACCGACACCACGACGGCGTGGCCGTCGGACAGCGTGGTCCTCGTAGTGTTCCCCGGCGACCCGATACCGCCCGGATTTGTCGAGACGCCCGGCAACCGCGCCTTCACCGCGTCCCTCACTGTGCCCGAGGACGAGATCGACGCGATGTGCGCGGTCGAGTCGACCTGCGTGTGGAAGAACCTCACGTGGATCATCGACAGCGTCGACCCGGTGAACCGTGAGGCGTGGTTGACGCTGCCGTCCACTCCGCTCGACGCCGCCGGGCTCATCGGACCCGCGCCGCAACAGGCTGAGCTCCGCTGGTGGCCGGGAGTCCGGGTCGACGCGTCAGGCTCCGCGACCACGCGTGTCCGTCCCGACGAGATGGCGAGCGTGGCCCTGCAGGTCACGCCGTACGAGATGGCACCGTCGCTGCGTCGTCGGGATGCGCTGAAAATGACCGGGATTCGGGTGTCATCGATTCCGGTGTCGCCGTGGATGCCCGCGGCGGACGCCTTGCGGACGGCTCGGGTCGCGATCGCAACCGAACCGATGGGCACCTATCCCGTCGCTCGGTTACGTGCCGACCGGATGCGTGACGGATGGCGGGTGTGGGCGCCCCCGCCGCCCACCGACGACCCCCTCGGATTCCGCCTGGGATGGGCGATCTGGTACGTCGCCGACGACGGCGTGATGTGGCGGTCATCGACGTCGACGGAGTTCCGTGCCGCGGCGCAACGCATGAGCAACCAGCTGTATCAGCGGTTGCAGATGAGCCGGCTGGGAACTTTGTGACGGCGACGATGTGTGCGCCGCTCGGGACGGAGCGAGGCACGCGATGACCCTGGGGTTTCCGAGTGAGCTCGCCTGGGTCGGTGTCCTTATCGGTGTGGAATGGCCTGAGGCCGACGAGGATTCGCTCCGCCGTATCGCGCTCGCATGGCGTGAGGCCGGCGATGACGTCAAGTCGCTGGCGCCGGAACTGGAAAGTGCTGCGCGGGAAGTGCAGAAGGACATGCAAGGCGCCACCTCCGAGGCGCTGGATCGGCTGTTCCGCGACCTGCTGACCGGTGACCTCTCACCGGACAAGATCTCGGAGGCGGCGCACAAGGCCGCCGAGATGTCGGATACTTCGGCGACCGCAGTCGAGTTCACGAAGCTCTCGTTCTACGCGACTCTTGCCGTGACGGCGGCCCAGATCCTGCTGGCGTGGGCGGAGGCCCCGGAAACCTTCGGCGCATCGTTGGCTCAGATCCCGATCATCGAGGCGATCGGACAATTCGCCGTCAGGACTGGTCTCAAGGAGCTCATCGAGAAGATCGAGAAGAACGTCGCCGGAAAGATTCTGTTGGAGGCGGTCAAGGGTGCTGCGACGAATGCCGCGATCTCTGCCGCCCAGAACGCCGGCATCCAAGAGATCCAGATTGCGACCGGCGGTCGCACGGACTTCGACCTCGGAAAGTTCGTCAAGGATGTATCAACCGGCGCGATCACTGGCGGTGTCGGTGATGCCGCCGGCGCTGCGGCGAGCAAAGGGCTCGCGAAACTCGCCAAGGTGGAGAAGCTCGAACACATCCCCGACTTCGCGAAACGTGTCCCGCTCATGGCGGGGGCGGGCGCTGTCGGCGGCACCGTGGGTTCGGCTGCATCCGGCCTTTACGCGCAACGGGTCTACGGTGACAAGTTCGATCCGAAGACCTTGATCGGCGGCGCAGTCACCGGAGCTGCGGGCGCGGGTGGACGTAAGGCCGAATCGCCCGAAGGCGGATCTCACGACGGTGGCGCCGGAAACCGTGGTGACGCAGGTGGATCCGGAGCCCCCAGCGGTGCGCAGCCCGGGCATTCGCGGGGTGGTGAGCATCCTGGTGCGACGCCGGGTGATGGTCCGTCGGCGACGCAGCAGGGTGGGCCGGGTGGTGAGCATTCGGGTACGACGCCCGGTGATGGTCCGTCGGCGACGCCGCCGGATAGCCCTGGATCAGGCGCTACTCCGTCGCATAGCCCTGGCGGAGAACCCGGCGGACCCCAAGTGGGTCAACATGATTCAACGCCACCGTCGCCGCCCACCCCACCGTCGACGAGTCCAGCCCCGCCCGAGGGGAATGACGGCGCCGGGCCGACCGATGGTCATCAGACGGTGCCGTCCGGTCAACAACCGGGCAATCCGACCGACAGCGCGCCGTCCGATGGCGCGCCCGCACCCGCGGACCCGCCGTCCGGTGACGTTGGCATCAGCGAGAACTCGGGGTCGCCCCAGCCCTCACCCGCTCCGACGAACCCAGCGCCGGCCCCGACGCCGGCCCCAGCGCCGGCCCCGACGCCGTCGTCGCCCACCGGCGAACCTCATGAACCCATCCCGCACGGTGAACCGACCACGCACGACGAGCCGGCTCCGCCGAGCGGACCCGCACCGACCGGACATGGACCGGACTCCGGGCATGTCCCGCAGAGCGAGCCACCATCGTCGGGCGCTTCGGCGGACAACTCGACTCCCTCTGCCCAACCGGACAGCCTGCCCGGCGGTGACGTCGGGCACGGAGAACCGACTGCACCGCAACATGATCCGAGTTCGACGACACCGCAGTCGGCCGGCGAGACGGGACAGCCGGCGCATGTGCCGGCGTCCACTGCACCCATGTCTGCGGGACAACCGGCGCACGCGCCGACTGGCCCGGCGGCTTCCGCGGCGGCCACGCCGTCGGCCGCTCACTCCGGACCTGCCGTCGATGGACCAACGCCGCCGTCCAGTCTGGCCCAGTCGAACCCCGCACCGAACATGTCGGCACCGAACACCTCCGCACCGAGCACCTCCGCACCGAGCACAGTCCCGACTACGTCGGCCCCGAACACGTTGGCACCGAACACGTTGGCACCGAGCCCCGCAGCGAACACCGTCCCGAATACGTCGGCCCCGAACACGTTGGCCCCGAACACGTTGGCACCGAGCCCCGCACCGAACACCGTCCCGAGCACGTCGGCACCGAACACCTCCGCATCGACCCACGCCGCACGCCCGGATGGCCCGAGCAGCGATGCCGCCCGACCGCCGGCACGAACTCCCGATGCGGACCCGCGAACCACCCCCCGCGCCGATGTGACGCCTCGGGCAGAATCTCCCCGTCCCGACGCCCCACGCGACGGCACGACGCGACCCGATTCCGCACCGCGACATGAGAACTCGTCCCCGCGAGGTGAGGGTGCGGTCAAACGAACCTCAGCCCCGGATCACGCAGTGTCGACACCGGGCGAACACTCCATGGATCGGTCGGCCCCGGGCGAACGACCGTCGGCAGACCAACCGAACTCGCGCACTGGCGATCGGTCCGATGCCGGTAACCCGCCGTACGCTCCGCGTCCCGCGGAGTTGCCGAATCACGCTGCGACGCCGCGACTTCCCGACGTCGCGGATCCGCCGGTCGCCGATCCGTCCCCTCATGGCCCCGCGACGACACCCGATGCATCGGTTACGCACGACCCGCAGGCACCGGGCCAGGCAGGTGATGGTGCAACGCAAGAAGATTCGGGCATCGGGCAGAACGCCGCCGAATCCGGAGCCGGGGACTCCAAGCAGGGATCGGTTGCAGCAGAAGCGGCGACAACCGAACCGCAGCCGGACGCCGCGGTCGAGAGCCCGCCGGCAGATCAGACCGATGACACTGCACCGGGAACCGTCGGCGAACCCGAACACGTCACGAGCGAGCGCGATCCGGGCGCCGTCGACGACATGGTGGCCGACGCCGATGCGGCCGCCTTACTCCTCGTTGGAGCAGACTCCGTTCATGCCGCGCCGGGAGGTGTTCGTGACACCACCCAGACGAGGGCACGTCTAGACGCTGCGCGCGCTGCAGCGCAGGGCGATCGCCAGAATGATTCGGGCACAGTCGTTCATCGCGGCGGCGACGGTCCCGGCGACGGGTCGGGGCCTGCTCACGAGCACACCGAATCCGACCCATCACGCGATGACGACGACGTATCCCAGAGTGCGGCTGCTCCCGATCTGCCCTCGGAGGAGTCGTCGACGGATCACCTCGGAAACGACGACGCGAACCATTCGGTCGACGACGCGCTCTTGGCCCTCGACGAACACTTCGGCCGATCGGTCGATGATGTTGCAAATCAACACCATTCCGGCCCGGAAGGGCTCAGCTGCCGAGGGCTGGAGATACTCGGCGGCGGCGAACTGAAGCCTACCGATTCTGCCGCACTGCGCGAGCATCTCAACGAGTTGGGGCACGGGTCTGCTGCCGTGGTGGTCGTCGAACATGCGTTGGTCGACCACAGGGTCGGCGACGAAACCGCGCCCGGCGCATATGCGTTCGCCGCCCTCAACCGTGACGGCGAAATCGTCCGCGTCGACGGGCCGGCCGATGCGCGTGTCGAGACGCCACTGACCGACGACTTCGGCGGCCGGTCGCGGGCGATGGCGTTTGATCCGGACGGGAATCCGGTGGATCCGCTGGGCCTTGCGCCCGGGGGCCGGTGGCGGTGAAAGTGTTGAAAGCGGTGCCGGCACGCGAGACCGACCGGACGCTGACTGAGCCGACGGTGGTGAGGCCGAAGCGAATTACGAGCCTGGAGTCGCCGCCGGCGACCTCACCGCATCCGACGACGAGCCGTTCATACCCTGGACAACCGACAAGCAGGCGACACTTGCCAGGATTCGTCACGAACCGGCACAGCTGCCCCAGCTCCCGGACTCCGGCGAGATCTGCCGGTTCACCATCATGTGACCGGCCGACATCGGCTCAGGCCTTCTTGCCCTCCAGAACGCGTGAATCGGTGTACCGGAGATGTGGGGCCCACCGCAGGATCGTCGGCATCAGCTGTTCGATCGGAGGCGTGTAGTCGGGTTTCAGGTCGGGCCGTAGCCTGGGCGGAGTTCCTTTGCCCGCTTGGCTTTTCAGAGTCACGAACTCGAGACCGTAATTGAGGTTGGGCAGTTTCGAGTTCGTCAGTTCGTCGAAGTTGCACGCATTCATTTCGACGAGGTCGTTCCAACCGAGTCGCGATCCGTTCTTCAGGACGACGCCCCGGGGGTCGAAGGCAAACTTCGGGTTGCCCTCGGGGTCGCGGACGGCCACCATCCCGGTGGTGGCGATCTCCCGCGCAATGGCGTCCTGCGTGGCCGGATTCACGACGTAGACCGACGCGTCCATGATCTTCCAGAACTCCACGTGCGGGGCGAATGCTCTTACAGCGGAATAAAACTCGTCGAAGTTGGTGGAGTGGTTGATCGGTAACGTGAAGCCGTACTGCTGAGGACGACCGTTCACGTCGGCGGTCCGTGTCGTCACCACGAAGGAGCGACGCATGAGGTCGGTGGGCCTGACTTGCTGAGGACCCGTCAGAACGGTGTAGAGGTAATACCGACGGACGAACTCGCAGGCGATCACCTCGTCCCACCGGAACTCCCAAAACCTGGTCCACACGCCCTCCGGCGAGGCGGTCACCTGAGGTTTCCCGACCGGCACTCGCGCCCCGTAGAACGCCAACGCGCCGGGTAGACCGATGATGAGGAGGACCAGGCCGCAGACGAATGCGCCGCCCCGATTGCCGGTCACCAGGAAGAACACAAGTCCCACGACCGCGGCGGCGTCGATGACTCCGACCAGGATCGTGCCGAACCTGATCGGTGGGGGCATGCCGACGATGCTGACCGACAACCCGGCGGGATTCGTTCCGCGCAGACCGTCTTGTGGGTCCGGACCCATCGGGCCGTGCGGATTGTCCTGCATGTGGATGATGGTATCGATGCGGCCCCGACCACGACATCACTGGCATTCGCTACTCTCGCTGCCATCGACGCCGCTGGAAGGGTCGCACACGGGAGGGATCGATGGCCAACGCGCGTGAGCCGGTCGATGGACGACCGTCGCCATGGACGTGCCTGTCGTGGCGTCGGCGGCCGTCGTCGCGGAAGGTGAAAGCCGTCCTGGGGTGGGCGATCGGTGCGGCCGTGGCATTCGTGTTGCTGTCGGTGTGGGCGGCACAGCCTCGAATGGGGTGCTCGACCGATCCGAACGTCGAGATAACGCTCGGTACCAAAGCGTGCGTGACCGCCAAGCCACAGCGTGTCGGTTGGGAGGTCCCGATCCCGGCCCGGCCCTACCTGGTGACGTGGGCGATTGTCATCGGGCTTGCCGTGGTTGCGGTCGCGATCGTCTACCTGTGGTGGCCACGCAGGGCGACACCACTGGCCTGGATGGAGTTCGAGCGCCGGTCGTCGTCGTTGCGGGCTCCGCTGGCCGAGCACGTCACCCGCACCAACGACCCGGCGGCGGGCCGACAACTCGAGGAGTTCGACGCCGATTACGCCGAGATCCAGCACAAATACGCGCCCCGGAGCCGGCGACCATTCGGATGACGTCACGTTGCCCGGGCCGCTGCGGTTCTCCTATGGTGGCCGCATGAGCTTGTCATCGGGGGCGGGGGGCCCGACGGATGCGTCACCCGACGTGCCGTTCAGCCTGGGCGGGGCATTCGGCTCGACTGCCACTCCGGGCGCGTCTACCGTCGCGGCGACGCCGCTGACCGGCGACGTCGTCCCCCGACTCGTCGAGGCCCTGCTCGCCGACGCGCCGCCGGAGTGGGTCGGGATGGCCGCGACCTTCTCGCTCACCGTCGAGCGCGCGGGCGCCATCGTGGTCTTCGCCACCCCGAACGGCAACCTGCAGAGGACGGCTTCGCCGGAGGCATTCGCCCTGGCGCGTGCTCAGCGGGACCGCGACGCGGCCGGTGGCCGCCTGTGGTGGCGGCTGACGGTCGGCACACAGCCCGGCGGTCGGCCGATGGTGGACGTCGACTTCGGCGACGACCCGTTCGCGGGCGAGTTCCTGTTCACACCTGAGGACTATCGCGCCGACTTCGTCGCGTATCCGGGCCGCCGCATCCCGGTGTGGTTGGCGGCGTATGCATTTCATGCCGATCGCCAGCATCGGGCCCCGCAAATGGCGGTGAGTGGGGGATCTCGCGTTGCCGCCGACGACCAGTGGCCGGAACTCGACGTCCTGTGGGCTCGGTGGTCCGCGATGGCGGCGGTGGTCGCGGCCACGTCAGCCGGATCGGGTCCGAGCATCGCCCCGGGTATCGGGATCTTCGAGTCGCCGTCGCACAGTGGGTCCACGCTGGTCCGGCTGCCGGGCGGCCGAGCGGTGCTCTCCGGCGGTGTCTTCGACGCACCGGAGTTGCGCGCTGCCTACCTCGGTGGGGCGCAGCTGCCGGAGCTGTACGCGGGAGCGCCGCTGTGGGTGGGGGATTCGACGTTGAACGTCCGGCTCGAATCCGGGATGCTCTCGTTCTGCTGGTGGTATGCCGACGGTCACTGGTATCGGGCGCAGTCGCCGGATGCCGCCTCGTGCGCTGCGGCGGTGCCCGCGGTGTGGCACACCGACGAGACCGCCCGGGCGATCGCCGGCTTGCTCAGTGACCGCCCGACGGGTGACCTCGTGCACATCGCCGAGGCATTTGTCGGAGCGGTCGAAACCGGCACGCTGACAAGAACTTTGGTCGAGACACTACTGCCGGCGGTGCGTGGATGCGATACTGCCGCCGCACTCGTGTCGCTGTCGCTGGCCGGACACTGCGCCAATCGAGACGGGAGGTGACAGACGGTGCCGAATGAAGAGATGAAGGACATGCTGCACGACCTGCTGGCCGACTTGGAGAAGCAGAAGGCCGACATGTCGACGCTGCAGCAGCGTCTGGCGGCGGTCACCGCGAGCGCGTCGTCGTCGGAGGACCTGGTGACCGCTTGGGTGAACACCAAAGGTGTCCTCATCCAGCTGAAGTTCCATCCCGATGCCGTCGAACGTGCGGGCGGTCTGAGCAATTTGGGCCGCTACATCACCGAGGCGACGCAGAAGGCGGCGCAGGAGGCGCAGAAGCAGGTCGACGGGATCATGGGGCCGATCAAGGAGCGGGTGGGCAATCTGCCGAAGATGTCGGAGATGTTCGCGGGTCTGCCGGATCTCGACGACTTCGTGCCCGAACCGGTTGACCCGTCCATAGAGTCGCCGGACTCACCGGTCCGGCCGTCGTCTCCGTATGCTGAGGACGAACATTACGAGGACGTCGATGACGACCCCCGTGCCCGTCGCGGTCCACTGGACCAGGCGTGGTGAGCGTTGGGGCGGACGAGCATGTCGATGGCAAGGGGGAGTGACCGATGACCAGTGGCGGAATCACGCAAGTCGAGGCGCAGCAGTTGTTGGCCGGCGCCCGGCAACTCGACGGCGTGGCCGGCCGGCTCACGACGATCCGGAACACGTTGCAGGGCAAGCTCGGCGCCGAGGGTGAGTCGTGGGGATCGGACAAGCCGGGCACCACGCACTCGTCGGGCTACGAGCCGCAGATGACGAACATCCTGGAGTCGACGGAAACCCACATCGACAACATGATCGAGCACGTCAAGGGTATCGAGGACGCTGCGAAGAACTTTGTGCGGACCGAGACGGAGAACGCGACCAATCTCGGAGGCTGAGCTCGGCGCGTCCCGGGGTTCGTCGTTCTTCTGCGGGGTGTTGATTCGTCGGCGTGAAATATCCAGCGGGGGAATCAAAATGGCGCGGAGGAATAGTCGCTCCGCGACGGCCGGCTTCACGCCGTCGTCAAGACCGTCGGGTAGCCCGACTGTCCGGGCTCACAGCGCCACCGCCGCCGGCACGGTGCCGGAGTTCGACATGTAGATGAGCCGTTCGCCGGCGTCTGTGCGTTCGTAGATCGGGATGTCGTGGCGCCCTGAGAGATTGACTCCCCAGCACAGGCCGTCGATGTCGAACATGTCTCGAGGGACCGTGGTGCGCAACGGTAGGTCGGTCAGTACGTCGCCGCGCAGGTTCATCATGGCTTGGACGGTCACTCCGGGTCGTGGGCGGACACCGATCTCGACGTCGCCGTCGTCGAAACCTCGAGTGACGACGACGCTCTCGATGTTGATCCAGTCGATCTTGCCGGCGGTCAACCATATTCGCGGCGCCTCGACCAGCAGGATGGCGCGGAAGTGGTTGAGGAACTGGATGAGGAATGGAAACGCCACATAGAGGATGAACACGATGACGCTGACCAGCTCCGGTGCGTCCTCCCAAAAGTAGTAGAGCGTCTCCACGATGCAGAACACGAGTAGGTATGCAGCGACGACACCACCGATGAAGGGCCACGCACGTGCCATCCGGACTCTGTAGCTTTCGCGGACGAGGGATCGTCGATGGAGGCCGGCGAAGACGAGACCGAGTGCGCTGGCGCTCAAGGCGAATCGCCAGCCCGGAAAGTCTATGTCCTCGAGGATGTACCCCGCGAAGAACCCGGCGACGGCGTAGCACATGCATCCGCAGAACACGTAACACCGTCGGATGACGGCGTTGCGTCGATATCGGCGGGCCTGCTCAGGGGTTACCGGTGTGAGTGAGTACGGGCGGGAGCGACGGGGCATGTTTCGTTTCTCTGATGGTCTACGGTGTCGTGTCGCCGGGTGTGAAGGGTGGCTTGGGCAGATTCGCCGCCACCTCGTCGGGGCTGGGTATGTCGTCGAGACCCGCGACCGTGGCCAGCTTCTCCCCACCTGCGGTCAACGGGTTCGTGACCTTTCCGGGGAGTGTGTCCTTGCCCCACCAGTTCGCGCCGTTCACCAGATGCGCCCCGGCCCGCGAAAGCGCGGACGGATCACTGACATCCGGCCCGGCACCGAGCTTGTTCACCAGCTTGCTCGCTCCCGCGTCTCCCCGGTTGCCGATGAGCTCTTCGACCTTGTGTCCGATCGGTGCAGTCGCGGCTCCCACCGTGGCGCTCACGACAGTCTTGGAGACAAGGTCCTCTGGGTCAAGTGATTTGTCCCACAACACCTTATCGCGAACTTGATCGACGGAGGTGAACGCGAGCTTCTTGGCGCCCTCAGTGGTTGCGGACTTGGCGGCCTTGAGCACGAGATCCTTGGCGAGATCCCTGCCCAGCAGTTCGACCATCTCTTTGGTCGACGTGGAGGCGAACTCTTCGATGCCCTTCTCGAGCAGCTTGGCCAGGATGCGTCGGACGACCATGTCGACGGCCTCGGTGAGTGTCATCCGGCCCTGGACAATGGCCTGCGCGATCTCGCCCGGAGCAGCCCAGTTGATCTCGGCGGTCGCCATGAGGAAGTACACATACAGGGCGAGCGCGGTCAATTCGACGATGAAGATCGTCTTGAGCACGACGAGCTCATTGGACATCGTGTTGCAGTCGTCGGCGATCGCGTTGGCCTGCTCGATGAGCCTCGCCAACGACTCGTCACCCGACAGGATCGAATTCAGTTGGGCATCAATGGCTTTCTGAGTATCGCCCTCGATCGAATGGCCGATCCCACCCGAGACGGCCTGCAACTGCGCGCGGATGCCGGCGAGTTCATGAGCGAACTGGGTCCAGTCGTCGTGCAGACGATCCATGGCAGTCTCGTCGCCCTGGGGCCACTTCATCCCCACCCAGGACAGCGGCACTTCGATAACGCGCAGCAATTCCATTCCCACCGCGCTACCGCCCGGCTTCGGTGTTGGCGCGGATGTTGTGCGCTTCGGTGTCCTTGGTGTGCTGGAGGGCCTTCTCCATCGCCGCGTGCATCTTGTTCAGATGCGTTGCGACACTGTGCGAGTTGCTGAAAGCGGCCTTCGCCTTCGGAGAGTAGGCGCCCTCGAAGGCGTGGCCTGGGTCGTCGTCACCCCAACATTCGCCTTCGTGGTGCAGGCCCGTGGTCAGCATCAGCGACGCATCTTTGAGCTTGTCGCCGAGCGTGCCGATGAGCTTGGTGTACCGCTCGAACAGTTCCGGTTCGATCAGGAAGTGATCTGACACGGTGTGATCCCCCTCGTGGTCGGTGGCCGGGTCACCAGGCGCGGTCGGTGAAGGTGCTGCGGCGCTCGTCGGGTTCGTGCAGCTCCTCGTAATGAGGTGCACTGTCGTCGTGAGTGGGCTGTTCCTGGATCTCGACGTACACCTCGTCGTCCGCCTCACCGGGAGCAGTCGTGGGCGGTTCGGGCATGGCGGCGAAGAAGCTGCCGAAGTCGGGCAGACCGTCGAGGATGTCGGTGGCGCGGGGGAGCGCCTGCTGCTTCTCGATGGCCGGTGCCCACAGTTCTTGCGACTGTTGGGCGACATCCTGCGCGGCGCGTTGGGTAGCTGCGGTGAACGCCGCGCCCAGGCGGCTCGCCGTGACGGTCGCGAGTGCGTCCTCGTCGACGACGGTGTCGATGACGAGACCCTTCGCGTTGACCGTCACTCGCAAGCGGCCATCAAGTTCGGTGGCGGTCGCGGTCAGCTGTATGGCCTTCTCGCGGATCGTGGCCATCTCGCTCAACAGCGAACTCATCGTGTCGAGCAGCGGCGCGACGTCGTCGGCGGTGCGCGGAATGTCCATATCTGTTCCCCCTGCAGATAGTTGGCAGGGTGAGGGTATCAGTGCAGGTGGGGGGCGGGTCGCGTTGACTTGGCGACTTGTCGGTCGCGTGGATGACGCGTGGAGGCAACCCGGCGCCTGCACGTGTGGCGGTCGATCTCAGTCCTTGATCACGACAGGCACGGCTTTGAGCGGTTCACCCAGAATGGCTTCGCCGTTCTGGGTGGTGCGCAAGTACTTGTTCGCCTTGTGCTCTTTGTGGTGTCAGGGGAGGTTCCGGGCGGACACGCAGCGCGGCTGCGATGTCGGGAAGGCAGTCGATCATGTGCGAGGCACGGGCAGTGATTGCTGTCTGGGGGTGATCGGGGCCCACAGGTCGTGGGCCTTCGCGCCGACCTGCTGGGCCGCTGCTTGCAGGGCGGCAGTGATGGCCGCCGAGTCATTGAGCGTGAAGGTGGTCAGCGCGTCGTCGTCGAGGATTGTCTCGGTGACGACACCGCCCGTTGAGCGACGCTCGGACGCGCCCGTCGAGTTCGGCGGCGGTCGCGGTGAGTGCTGCGGCCCTGGTGCGAGTGGTCGCGATGTCGCTCGGGAGCGAGTTCATCGCCTCGAGTAGCGGCTCGACGTTGGCCGTGCGTGGAGAGTCCGTATCTGTCCCCCGTGCAGATTGCGTGCTATGAACGTGTGTGGCCGACGGCGAGAAAGCGGTTTACGCGGCCGACGTGGTCAGCCGCCCATGTTATTTGGCGTGTAAGACGGCGGTTGCGAGCCCGGATATGTGACCTTGAACTGCTCCTCGGCGTATTGTCTGGGAGTCTCGGGCGGGGTGGAGTCCGGCGCCGGTACTTGCGGCGTCGTCGACTTCGCCTCGGGCAAGCCGCGACCGGCCGCGTTGTTGTTGATCGTGTTCAGATCCTCGGCGGTCAGGTATTGCCTCCCAGCCTTCTCGAGGCCGGCTTTCAAAGCCTGAACGGTCGTGATGTGCTCGTCGATCGCTTGCTTGAACGAACCCCCTTGGTCGCTATCGGCGCGATCAGATAGACCGCTTGCCACTTGGCCGCCGGAGGTGATGGAGTCGAACCCGCTTCTGAACGTGAGGCTATGGACGTAACCCTGGGCGTCGGTGAGAACTTGCAGGAGTTCGGCGCATGCAGTGATTGCTGGCGCGAGTGCTTCTTCTTTGAATTGCAGATTGTTTCCAGCAGCAGTGAAGCTATCGCGAAATGGAGACAAGTCCAATCCTTGTGGCATGTTTGTAGCGTCTGACATTGAGATCCTTTCGCGGACGAATCTACTTCGGGATATATGGATATGCGGCAGCGGAAAATTCATTGAGGAGCTGCTGCGTATTTACCGGGTTGTCGGATGGAACCGGGAAGGCTTGGATTAGTACCGATCCGTAAGACGTACCCCACAGCAGTTGTCGCCCACGATCACCCTCCTGCATATCTGCGATCACTGCGGGGTGGCCGTCTCCGATCGTCGTGGCTTTCGGGTTGTATAAGGATGAATTAGCTCGTGATTCAGCGAAGGGAAAATTGGTGACAATAACATTCACGACATAGCCCGGAGCGCCGAGTTCGAAGGGCGTTCTTGAATAGGTGCAGGTTCGTTGGGGCTCGATATTGTCAACTGAACGTGCCTTCACAAACTTGAACTGTTCCTGAAGTGACTTCGGCAACGAACACGGGTCCCACAACTCCATATACGGTGCCGGGTTCGAGACAGTCGCTGTGCCTTCCGGTCCGGTGATGGGGGCCGCGCTGGAGGTTGTGCTGGCAGCATCGGATGAACTGCCCGAACATCCAACTATGGTGGCAGCGCCGATGACGCCAGCTGCGGCGGTGAGTGCGGTGGCGCGGGCGAGGACGCGGAGTCGTGGTCGCGTGGTCGTCACGGTACTGAGTGTCAGCCTTCTTTGATCACGGCAGAGGTCACCACTGGGGGTGCACCGATGAGGACTTCGCCGTTCAGGGTGGTACGGAGATACTTGTTGGCTTTGTGCTCTTTGTCTTCGCCGCCGGCGCCGCGGGCCCCGCCCGCGCCACCGATCGGTGCAGCACCGCCTGTGCTGCTGGCACCACGTGCCGTGGCGGCAGCAGCCTTTTCGGCGTCCATGGCGCCTCGCACGCCGCGTGACAACGCCAGCTTTTCGGCGTCGGTCAGCGCTTTCGACATGCCACCGAGCTTGCCCAGCGAAGCTCCTCCGCCTCCGCCACTGGCCTTTGCGGCGCCGCCCGCGCCGCCGACCTTGCCGAGTGCCGCAAGCCCGGCAGCCGCTTTCTTCTGCGCAGCGCTCAAGGCATGGAGGCCGGCAGGGGCCGTCAACGGACTCTTGGCCAGACTGCCCAATTTGGAGGCCGCGTTCTGGGCTTGGCCGATTGCTGATTGACCCAGATTTGAGGCTTGTGAGAGCCCCGACGTCAACGCATTTGGGATCGAGGACGAGCTGGCCAGCTTGGTCGACGACGGGGTGGTCGTGTTGGGCGTCTTGCCGGCATCCTTGATCAACCCCGACATGTCCGGCGCTGACGCCGACGGAACGGCGCCGCTACCACCGAGGCTGCCGCCACCCCCTCCACTGCCGAGCCCGGTCGGGACTGAAGCCGGTGCCGGATCTGCACCGGCTGACGTGGTCGGTGCCGCGAACACAGGAGCTGCCGCAGCAGTCTCAGCAATGCGTGGATTGTAGAAGTTGCTCATTTGCTCGCGCGCGTGCTTCAGGAGCTCTTGCCGTGCGGACTCGACCTGTGACTCGTCGGCACCTGCGGCCGCCAATTTCGAATTGACTTCTTGCTCGGAAGGAATCGAGTTCTTGACTGCGTTCACACCGTCCGCGGCATGTTGCACCGCGTGCGCCATTGATGAGACCCGATCGACTAGATCCTGGAGGGCGGTCGCGTAGTCGCGCATCGCACCGTTCGCAGCATCCTTGCCATCTCCCTGCCAGTCCTGGCTGTTGCTGAAGGTGTTTACGAAGCTCTCGTGGGTGCCTTTCGCGCCGGACAGGTATTGGTAAAGAGTCGCCCAGTTCGTCGCCGCGGCACCCGCGACACCCTCGTTCATCTGATGAAGCGGGATCGTGATGTCGTAGAAGTTGTCGTACAGCGACCAGTCTTCTGCATGTACTTTGCCCGGCAGGTCGTTGGCGGGGTCAGCGGTTGGATTCAGGGATGGACCGTCATGGGAGGCAGGCTTCAGATCCTTGAACGGATCTTCATAGTTGCATCCCACAGCTCCCCCTGACTGCTCGACTCGATCCCCGCAGGCGCAGGCCGACCCCACCTGCGTCGCCGCTACAATACCGGTTTCGACAACGAGCTGACGGCGGGGAGTCCGTTCAAATGACAAGTGACACGTCTATTCGAGAGGTGGGCCGCGTCGGTTCCTACGCGGTGCTGGTGTACTGCCAGGGAATCGGCCTGGATGTCCCGCCGTATCCATTTGAAGCCAGTCCGACAGTGTGGACACCTGAAGATGCTCGGCAAGAGCGCGCTGACCTGCTCGAATGGCTGCAGACCGATCCGCCTCGCCACTTAACTCGATGGATCCAGGCGTCAATGCGCCCCGACCTGAGCATGCAACTCTTCGGCGTCTTTCCGCAGACTGACCCAGACTCGGCGTCCGACAAGTCGATCCGAATCAACGCCGTTCGGCAGGGCGACGCGGGATTCGTGGCGGTGCAGGAGCCCTCGGAACGCAGAGGCAGATCCGGCGACATCGTCATTTATCAAACCGACGCAACCGCGCTCGCGGATGTCGTCGTTGGGTTCGCACCGAGACTTGCCGCCGGCAAACTCGGCGACGTGGTGATCCAGCCGCCAGCGGCATCGGCCGCGCAGCGGTCGTCGAGCATTCTGGAACGGAACGCTGATTCCGACTCGACTATCGCTGAGCGCTACGAGTCAACACCGACTGCCTTCTCGGCGTTTGTGCAGGTCAACCCCTTCCGCCTGAAGGACTGGGGGTACATGGATCGGCATGCGCATGTTCACTGGGCCCACAAGAAGGGCGACGGTCAGTACCTCATCGATCGTGATGGCGGCGGTCGAGTTGCACGGCCTGCCGACCGGTCTTCGCTGGTGAGGGAGGTCAACAAAGAGGTTGGCCGAATGTTGCGGATTGTCCGCGAGAAGCGGGCTGTGTTCAGCGGCGACGCCTACGCGGGCGACTGATCACGGTCGGGTCAGATTCGCAACGCAACTTTGGGGCTGTCGTCGCCGAATGGGTCACTGTGCCGTGCGACGGTCGGCGACGGCGATCGCTCGCTGGAACTCGCCATCCCACCCGATGCTGATCTGCTTCTTCCTGGAGCGCTCGTTTCGGCGCTTTCGATCGCCGATCTCAGCGATTGCTGCTGGTCATCGGCGAGGACGCGGGCGTCGTACAGCGCACGCAACGCGCTGATGAACTCGGCCGGGTGGTCATCGGTACCGCACCCGGTGACATAGGACGATAAGACGTAGGCAAGCGGGCCCATCGCACCATCGCTATGCAGAAGCGCAATGAAGCTCTCAACTTCGCGGCACGACCCGGGCATCGAATAACCCGCGGCACGCAGCCCCTCGAAAATCACGCTATTCAGCAGGGCGGCTTGCGGCGCCGCGTCCCCGAGGACACGCAGCGCACTAGCGGCAGCGAGGTAACTTTCGCGCGCGGCATCGCGGTCGCCCATCTCATAGCGTGCGGCGGCGGCGGTCACGTGCAGTGTGGGCAGCAGCGGATAGATGCGCTCGTCGTCGATAACCGTTGCTTGCGCAGCGCTCTCGACACTCACTCGGGCCCAGCTGAGCCGTTCTTCGGCATTCTCGACGATGCGGGTCCGGTAGTGAGCTGCCACGCTGCGGTCGAAGGCCTCGTCTGCGTTTTCCCATGCCCGGACGTAGAGCATGCGGGCCTGCTCGAGGGCGCCGGCGGTTTCGGCGGACAGTCCTTGCTCGCACAGTTCGGTCACTGATTCGGTCGACAATGCGTTACCCCCTTGATCACGCTCGGCGACAGTCGATCGGGTCGTAGCCGACCGACCGCGCTCGTAACTATACGGCCGACAACTCGGTATCCATGGTGGTGGTCTGCGTGCGCGTCCTATCGAAATCGGTCGCGTATCTGCGGATCGTTCTGCCACCAGAGTGTCGCTGGCGCGTCGTCGGCGTTCGGCGTCGGTGTGGCCTCGAGTTCGGCATCCACCTCAACTTCACGCACCCGTTCATCAGCCCGGAACCGTGCAAACACCACCATCAGGAACGGCAGTCCTACGAGGTCGCCGAGAATCCAGAAGACGCCCGCGCCGATGGTTTGATCGGTGCGGATCGACGGGCCCCAATCTCGGCCCAGCGCTTCGTAGTACGACGCGGCGACGAGACTCCCTTGCCAGAGCACGACACCGAGGACGCCGTCGCCGATGGTCTCGACTAGCGACGCGACCAGCGAGACGCCTTGCGGATAGCGGCGGGGGATGGGATCGAGCTGTAGGCGCGCGTAGAAATAGCCGAAACCTATGGCGATCAACAGAGTTCGCGTCAGGAAGTCGACTGCGGCATCGGAGAGCAGTGCGTGATACCAGCCAGTGAGATAGATCAGCCATGGGGTGACCAGCAATGCCGCCGAGCTACTCACCGGGGATGCGAGAACTCGAGCGGCCCTGCTCGACAACGCCTGGTTGAACCGTTGGCGCGCTTGAGAACCCAGGGCGTCGCGGATCACCGTGAACGGCACTCCCAACGCCATCCCGAACGGTGCGACCATAAGGATCAGCACGAACTGCAGCGATCGAACCCAGAACAGGACGTTGCTGTAAACGCCGATGAAGCTGCACGCGCTGAGGAACCACACTCCGCAGCCGAGGAGGATGAACAGCGCTGCGCGGTATTTCGGAACCGATGATCGTCGCCAGGCGGTGAGGTAGCCGATTGCAATCACCAGGATCAGACCGAGCGTGACTGGGTCCGGGCGCCACGAGGTGAGTGCGGTGCTCAGGGTGAGTGGGGTGTCGACGGCGGTCACGGGGTTCAGTATGCGTGCCATTGTGTTCTGTCTATGAGCGTGTCGGGTTTGTCGGAAACTATTCGGGCAAAAGGGAATTGGTGGGGCCAGCGGGGTCTCGATGCGCTCGCTCGCTGGCGCTCGCGGGCTTACTCGACCGGCGAGGGGGTGCGCGGGCGAGGGGCGGGGGTGCGATGCGCTCGCGGGCTTACTCGACCGGCGAGGGGGTGCGCGGGCGAGGGGCGGAGGTCGCGATGCGCTCGCGGGCTTACTCGACCGGCGAGGGGTGCGCGGGGCGAGGGGGCGAGGTCGCGATGCGCTCGCGGGCGTGCTCGGCGAGGGGGTGCGAGGCGCACGGGGCGGCGGAGGTCGCGATGCACTCGCGGGCGTGCTCGACCGGCGAAGGGGTGAGAGGGTGCGCGGGGCGAGGGCGTGGGACGCGAAGGCTATCCGGCCGGCGCGACGCCCAGCAACTCATCGCGCCGCGAATCCACCAGCACCCGGATCGCCTCGATCACCGCGGCCACCTCGGGGCGGCGGAAGGATTCGGTGCGGGCCACAAGCCAGTAGGTGAGCTGAGCGCCGACGTCGGGCAGGACGCGGACGAGGTCGTCGTGGCGGTCGGCCATGTAGCAGGGGAGCAGGCCGATGCCGGCGTGGGCGCGGGTGGCCTCGACGTGGACGAACACGTTCGTCGACGTCACCGACTCGGCCATCTGGGGGACGAGTCGTCGGGCGAGGTCGAGGTCGTCGACCTGCAGCATCGAGTCGACGAAGTAGACGAGTGGGTGCGCCGTCAGCTGGGCGGGTGACGAAGGCGCCGGGTGCTCGGCCAGGTACCTGCGCGACGCATACAAACCGAGGCGGTAATCGGCCAACCGGATCGCCTCGGCGCGGTGGACGTGCGGCTCGCCGACGACGACCTCAATATCGAGCCCGGCCCGGTGGTGTGACGCCAGCCGGGTGGCCGTCACGATCTCCACGCTGACCCCGGGATGGCGTCGGCGCACCGCGACGGCGGCCGGTGACGCCAGGTAGGCCGAGAAGCCGTCGGTCGCGGACAGCCGCACCACCCCGCTGATCGACGGTGACCCCTCCACGTCGGTCGCGAGACCCTGCACGGCCTCCTCGATGCGCTCGGCCGCCGCGAACGACTGCCGCCCCAGTTCGGTGAGTTCCCACCCCGCCGCACCCCGCGACAGCACCCGACCACCCAAGGCTTTCTCCAACGAGTCGATCCGTCGAGCGACGGTGGTGTGGTTGAGCTCCAGAGCGTCGGCGGCGGTGGTGAAACGGCCGGTCCGACCCACCGCGAGCAGCACCAACAGGTCGTCTGAGTTGAGCTTGCCGGCATCCATTTCTGCATTTTTGCAGATATGGGTGGGAAAGTCGGGCATTGCGTGCGCATTTGTGGTTATCCATACTCGACAACAGCCGTGACCTGCCTCACATGAGGCTCGAGAAACAGGAGAGATCATGTCACCGAATGCTGCGAGCCCTCCGCAATCGGACTCCGCAACATACGAACCGTCAGGCCTGAAGAAGATCGTCACCGCGTCGATGGCCGGCACCGTCGTCGAGTGGTACGAGTTCTTCCTCTACGGCACCGCCGCAACACTGGTATTCAGCAAGCTGTTCTTCCCGGCCGGCGGCAACGAATTCGATGCCATCATCGCCGCCTTCATCACCTACGCGGTCGGCTTCATCGCGCGCCCGCTCGGCGGTGTCGTGTTCGGGCACTTCGGCGACAAGCACGGCCGCAAGCAACTGCTGCAGTTCAGCCTGATCCTTGTCGGCGTCTCCACGTTCCTCATGGGCTGTCTGCCGACCTTCGGCGCGATCGGCTACTGGGCGCCCGCACTCCTCGTGGTGTTGCGCTTCCTGCAGGGCTTCGCCGTCGGCGGCGAGTGGGGCGGCGCAGTGCTGCTGGTGGCCGAGCACTCACCCAACAAGTCGCGTGGCTTCTGGGCGTCGTGGCCGCAGGCCGGTGTCCCGGTCGGCAACCTCGTCGCCACCGTCGTGCTGCTCGTCCTGACCACCACGCTGAGCGACGACGCATTCCTCAGCTGGGGCTGGCGTGTCGCGTTCTGGCTGTCGGCGGTGATCGTGCTCGTCGGCTACTACGTGCGCACCAAGGTCACCGACGCGCCGATCTTCGTGAAGGCGACCGAGGAGGCCGAACAGATCAAGTCGTCGTCGTTCTCCGCCATCGAGGTCCTCAAGCTGTACCCGCGGGGCGTGCTCACCGCCATGGGCCTGCGCTTCGCCGAGAACATCATGTATTACCTGGTGGTCACCTTCACCATCACGTACCTGAAAATCGTTGTGCACGCCGACACTTCCGACATCCTGTGGTGGATGCTCGCCGCCCATGCCGTGCACTTCGCGGTGATCCCGTTGATCGGCAGGCTTTCTGACCGCATCGGCCGACGCCCGGTCTACGCGATCGGTGCGGTCACCGCCGGACTGTGGGGCTTCTTCGCCTTCCCGCTCATGCACACCGGCAACTACGCCGCCATCATGGGTGCGATCATCATCGGCCTGGTGTTCCATGCCTTCATGTACGCCGGCCAGCCCGCGATCATGTCCGAGATGTTCCCCACCCGCATGCGGTATTCCGGTGTGTCCCTGGGCTATCAGGTCACCTCGATCGTCGCCGGCTCGCTCGCCCCGATCATCGCCACCGCGCTGTTGAGCAAGTTCGATTCCTCGGTCCCGATCGCCATCTACCTCGCCGCCGCCTCGGTGGTCACGCTGATCGCGGTCATCGCGGCCCGCGAGACCAAGGGCATCTCGCTCGAATCCATCGATGCCGCCGATGCCGCAGCGCATCTCACCGATGCTCGCGCCGACCGTAAGGAGGTGCCGGCATGAGTCGCGAGGTCTCGATGCGCTCGGCTCCTTCGTCGCCGGGCATACTCGACCAGCGGGTGGTGGGTGACGACGGACAGCGGATGGGTGAACACGGCCAGCGGGGAAGCCTGACCGGCCGACGTGCCCTCATCACCGGCGGCGCCACCGGGATCGGCGAGGCCTGTGCCCGCACCCTCGCCGACCGAGGTGCCCACGTGATCATCGCCGACGTCGACGACGTGGCAGCCAAACAGGTTGCCGCAGAATGCAATGGCGAATCCTGGAACGTCGACCTGCTCGACACCACGGAACTCGACGACCTGCACCTCGACGTCGACATCCTGATCAACAACGCCGGCATCCAATCCGTCTCTCCCATTCAGGAATTCGATCCGGGCACCTTCCGCCGGATGCACCGGCTCATGGTGGAAGCGCCATTCCTGTTGATCCGTGCGGCGCTGCCGCACATGTACGCCAACGAGTTTGGCCGCATCGTCAACATCTCCTCGGTACACGGGCTGCGGGCATCGGCATACAAGTCGGCATACGTATCGGCCAAGCATGCGCTGGAAGGGCTCTCGAAAACCGTTGCGCTGGAAAGTGCGTCGAAGGGGGTGACCAGCAACTGCGTGAATCCCGGATATGTCGAGACCGAGTTGGTACGCACCCAGATCGCCGACCAGGCCAAGGTGCACGACATCAGCGAGGACGAGGTGGTGGAGAAGGTCATGCTCACCGAGAGCGCGATCAAGAGACTGGTCCAGCCCGCCGAGGTCGGCTCCCTGGTCGCGTGGCTCGCGTCGGCCGACGCCGGAATGGTGACCGGCTCGTCGTACTCGATGGACGGTGGCTGGAGCGCTCGCTGACATCACCCGGCTGATCCACCCGCGACGTGCGACGTCGCGGGTGGATTGCTGCGAATCCGGGTGGGCGACACGCTCGCCTGACCATACTTCGACCATGACCGAATCCGGGCAGGCCCGCACCACCGCGGTGGTGATCCGCAGCATCTACGGCACCGCGTCCGCCGAGTGGTTCATCGTCTTCGCGATCGGCACCATTCTGGTGACCCGCGGCTACCTCCAGCTCACGGGCTATCCGCAGGTCGGTGGGGGCGACCTCCACATCGCACACGCGCTCTACGGCGGCGCGCTGATGATGCTGGCACTGCTCATCGGGTGGCTGTTCCTCGGCCCGGCTATGCGGGTGGCCGCAGTTGTCATGGGCGGCATCGGTTTCGGCCTGTTCCTCGACGAGGTCGGCAAGTTCGTCACCAAGGACAACGACTACTTCTACGGGCCGTCGGCCGAGATCATGTACATCCTCGTCGTGCTGATCCTGCTGGCCGGCCGGATCGTGCGTGACGTCCGCAGGCCCACAGTCGCCGAGGCGATAGCGAATGCCGCGACGATCGCCGCCGACGGCATCTCGCACGGCCTGCCGCAGCAGCGACGGCAACAAGCCACCCAGCTGCTCGCTCTCGCGCAGGATCTGGATGGCGACCCGGCGACGATCGCGACGATCCAGAGCCTGCTCGATGCGAGCAAGGACCGCCCCGACCGGTTGATGCGACTGCGCCACCGCATCGCCCGGCTCATCCCGGACATGTTCCGCAGTCCCCGTTGGCTCACCGTCATGGGTTGGCTGCTGGTGATCGGCGCCGCGAGCTCGATCACGGTGGTCGTTCTCGGGTGGATCTTCAACAACCGTGACCTCGGTGACGTCGAGTTGTACTTCGAACTGAGCCGTGACCGGACGGCGACCTGGATCCTGTTCGTCAGCAGCATCATCACGCTGGCCCTCGCCCTCCCCGGCATGATCGCGCGTCAACAGACCACCCGCGTCTGGCCGTTGCGCCTCCTCCGCCTGGCCGCACTGGTCAGCACGCTGAGCAATGCGCTCGTCGACTTCGCGCTCGAGGGATTCGGGGCACTGGCCAACCTGGCGGTCGGCCTGTTCGCGCTGGCGATCATCAACTATCACCTGGGTCGGCGGACCGCAGCGCTGAGCTCGCCCGATGACCGTGATCAACTGAGAGTGTGATCGCACTCCAGCGCAGCACCGTCCAGGAACGTCTCGACGCCTTCGATCGACGAGCGATACCCCGAGAATCGTCGATGAGCGCTGCGGCGGTCGCGATCACCATCAGCGAGTGCGACGGCCGTCAGGGCATCTGGCTGTGCAAGCGCCCGGCGACGATGCGCCGCCACGCCGCCCAGTACGCCCTGCCCGGCGGACGACTCGATCCCGGTGAGGACGAACCGACCGCGGCCCTGCGCGAACTCCACGAGGAGATCGGCATCGACCTCGCAGCCGACTCCGTGCTCGGACTCCTCGACGACTACGCGACCCGGTCGGGCTTCGTCATGACGCCGGTCATCTGCTGGTCCGACGACGACCGCCCACCCACCCCGAATCCCGACGAGGTGGCGCAACTGTACTTCGTGACGTTCGACGAACTCGTCGTCGAACCCCGATTCCTGACGATCCCGGAGTCGCCGCGCCCGGTGATCCAACTCCCCATCGTCGGAGCCCTGGTGCATGCGCCGACCGCTGCGGTCATCTATCAGTTCGCCGAGGTCATCCTGCAGGACCGGCAGACGCGCGTCGACGGCCTCGAGCAGCCGGTTTTCGCCTGGAAATAAAAATTCCGAAGTTCGGGAATGGAATCGGACCGTGGTCCGTTTACACTGTCGATGGGTCAAGCAGGCCCACCAGCCAGACCGACAACCCGATCACGTTCACTGGAGGAATCCCGACATGACCACCGCAGTCTCCGCACCCATCGCCGCCGGCACCTGGACCATCGACACCGTCCACTCGGCCGTCAACTTCTCCGTCAAGCACCTCATGGTCTCCAAGGTGCGCGGCACCTTCGACACCTTCAGTGGCACCATCACCGTCGCCGAGGACGGCACCCCGTCGGTGCAGGCCGAGATCGACGTGACCTCGATCAACACCAAGAACGCGCAGCGTGACGGCCACATCAAGTCCGCCGACTTCTTCGACGCCGAGAAGTTCCCGAAGGCGACGTTCGTGTCCACCGGTGTGGCGCCGAAGGGCGACGACTACGTCCTCACCGGCGACTTCACCCTCAAGGGCGTCACCAAGTCGGTCGAGCTCGCCCTCGAGTTCAACGGTGTGAACCCGGGCATGGGCCACGGCCCGGTCGCCGGCTTCGAGGCCACCACCGTCATCAACCGCAAGGACTTCGGCATCGACATCGAGATGCCTCTCGAGGGCGGCGGCGTCGTCGTCGGTGACAAGGTCACCATCACCCTCGAGATCGAGGCGGGCCAGGCAGCGGCCTGATGAACTGATCCGCGATCAGGACATAACCGAGGTCACACGAATCCGTCGTGTGACCTCGGTTTTTCTGGTGTCTGCGGTCTCGTTGAGTAATCTCGGAAGACAACAACGATGGCAGAAAGGCACCAGGTGCGACCGCAACGCCGGTTCGGCGCGGGTGGAATCGCCGACCACGAGCAGTGGTCGCGGGCACGTCGTCGTTTCTCCGCACGGGTGTGGGGGATCGAGCGTCCGCCGACACTCAAGGAATGGGCGGATATCGGCCGCGAGGAGCGGATCCGGCTGGCGCGCCGCGCCACCGTTGTCGCCGGGACGGCGATCTTCAGCAGCAGTGGGCTGGTGGGCGTTGAGACCTTCCTCCTGGTCCAACTCGCCTACAACGGCGGACAGCTCACCCGGGAGACGACGGTAGGGGCGCCGAACTTCCCCGCCATGGTCATCGCCATCGTGTTCGGCCTGATCCTCAATGTCCTCTTCGCCCTGCTCGCGATCCGACCGCAGCTGGAGTGGTTCGTCAGCGGCGCCCCGGCCGATCACGCACGACGACGCTCGGTCCAGCGAATTCCCATGACGCAGGCCGCTGTCACCGTCGGCGCGTGGCTCGCCGCCGTGGTCGGGTACGCGCTGCTCAGCATCATCAGCGTGGCCAGCTTCACGCTGCCGGTGGTGCTGGGTGTCGCCGTGGCCTTCGCCATGGCCGGACTCACCATCGGGTGCATGTCGTATCTGTTCGCCGAACGATTTGCCCGGCCGCTGTCGATCATCGCGCTGCAGGACAACCCGGCCACCCATGTCATGCACGGTGTCCGAGGACGGATGATCGCGGTTTGGGCGGTCAGCACCGCCGTCCCGATGGCCGGACTCCTGATCCTCAACATCGGCCGCTGGTCGGGGTTGCTGCCGCCGGTCGCCGGCGCCATCGACTGGGCCGCGGTGGTCCTCGCGATGGTGGGTCTGGCCACCGGCGCCCGGGTGATCGCGCTGGTCGGGCAAGCCGTGATCGATCCGCTCACCGAGCTGCGGCACGCGGTGCAGAAGGTTCAGCAAGGCGACCTGACCACCCATGTCGACGTCTACGACTCATCGGAACTCGGGGTGCTGCAAAACGGCTTCAACGAGATGGTGACGGGCCTCGACGAGCGGGAACGCATGCGCGAGCTCTTCGCCCGACACGTCGGCGACACCGTCGCCGAACTCGCCCTGAGCCACGGCGTAGGGATGCACGGCACGAACACCGAGGTCGGCGTCCTGTTCGTCGACATCATCGGCTCCACCTCGATCGCCGCGCAGCAGGATCCGCAAGACACCGTGGAGCTGCTCAACGGATTCTTCACCGTCGTCGCCGACGTGGTCGACAGCCACGGAGGCTTCGTCAACAAGTTCGAGGGTGACGCCGCGCTGGCGGTCTTCGGCGCGCCCGTGGCGATCGATCAACCCGCCGGCGCCGCGCTGGCCGCCGCGCGAGAACTCGCTGCTCGCCTCGAGGAGCTGCCTGTCCGCTGGGGCATCGGGGTGTCGTTCGGGATGTCATTTGCCGGGAATGTCGGTGCCGAACAACGATACGAGTACACGGTCATCGGGGACCCGGTCAACGAATGTGCCCGGCTCTCGGAGATGGCCAAGACGGCCAAGGTTCCGGTGCTGGCCAGCGGAAGCGCGATCGCCGAATGCGGCGATGAGTCGCAGAGCTGGCAGTCGGTGGGGTCGCGGGTCCTGCGCGGGCGCAACACGCCCACCGACGTGTACGTGCCCGTCGAGCTCGCCGGACGCCCCGATTCACGGACCACGGTCGGCGACATGGTTGCGGGGCTCCTCCGGCCGGCACGCGCCGGGGTGGCCGGCCTGATCCGGCCGCCATTCCCGGTCTCCGGCACCGACGGCCGTCCCGTTGACGGGTGAGGTGTCCGTCAATAGCGTGACGGCAAGTGACTTCGATGATTGGGGGACAGACGATGGGCTGGTCAACGGGCGACATTCCCGACCAGGCGGGACGCAGGTTCGTCGTGACCGGGGCGAACAGCGGTCTCGGCGCGGAAACCGCCAAGGCGCTGGCACGGGCCGGTGCGCAGGTGACTCTCGCGTGCCGCAACACGGCCAAGGCCGACGCGGTCGCCGGTGAGATCGGGTCGGCGGCCACCGTCGCGCAGCTCGATCTCGCCGACCTCGACTCGGTGCGTCGATTCGCCGACGGATTCTCCGGTGCCGATGTGCTCGTCAACAACGCCGGGGTGATGGCGATCCCGCTGCGCCGCACCGCACAAGGCTTCGAAATGCAGATGGGCACCAATCATCTCGGTCATTTCGCGTTGACGGCACTCGTTCTCGATCGCATCGCCGATCGGGTCGTCACCTTGTCGTCGGGCATGCATCAGCTCGGCCGCATCGACCTCGGCGACCTGAACTGGGAGAAGCGCCGCTATCGGCGGTGGCAGGCCTACGGCGATTCCAAGATGGCCAACCTGATGTTCGGCAAGGAACTTGCCGCACGCCTGACGGAAGCCGGCTCGACGACGACCTCGATGATCGCGCATCCCGGTTATGCCGCGACAGAATTGCAGGGCCGGACCGAGTCGGTCCAGGACGTGTTCATGCGCCTGATGAACAAGCTGCCGGTCGTCCAGTCCGCCGCCTCCGGCGCGCTGCCGACCCTCTACGCGGCGACCTCACCCGACGCGACCAACGGCACGTTCTACGGTCCGACGGAACTCTTCGGCATGCGTGGGGCGCCCGGCGTTTCCGGTTACCACAAGCGGGCCGACGACGTCGCGATCCGCGGCGGGTTGTGGACCGCATCGGAGAAACTCAGCGGCATCCCGTTCGAGGTCTGAAACCTTCCGACGACCTACGCGACGTCGAAGGTGATCGAGTTCGACGCGCCCGAGATGAGGTCCGTGACGCTGATCGCATAGGAGCCGGGTGTGCGCAGCATGTACGACTTGACCGATGTGCAGTCCTCGGTCTTGAAGACCTGCGCCTTGGCCGGGATCTTCGGTCCGCTGATACGGACCTCGATCTTGCATTCGTTGCCGTCGACCACCGGTCCGGAGTCGATAGTCGAGTTCCAGCGCACGCCGAGCTGGGAGTTCTTCGGATAGGTGTTCGTGCTGGTCGGCTGCGCATTGGGTGCGTAGACCCAGGTGTTGATCGACTTCACCCCGTTGGGTGCGTCGGCGCGACCGAGCTTGCCGTAGTGCTTCGGCTTGTCACTCGACGACCCGAGCGCCGCACTGCCCGAATCGAGCAGGTCCGAGCTACCCGAATCGGCGCTGCCCGAACTCCCGAACAGGTCACCGAGCGGGCCGGCGGACGCGGGTGCGGCGACAGCGGCGATGGCCGCCGCGCTCAATAGGACAGCAGCAATGGACGTGCGTTTCATGATTCTCTTTCGTCCTCGACCCCGGGGCTTTGATAACGATTTGATTAAAGCATGGGCCGCGCTGTCGGCCCGAATCACCAAACGCCGAGCGGGCGGAACTGCACGCTGATCCGCGCCCCGACGCCGAGGGTCTTGGGTACCGCGTGCTCCCAGGTGCGTTGACAGCTG
This sequence comes from Gordonia sp. NPDC003424, assembly GCF_053588655.1. Taxonomy (NCBI): domain Bacteria; kingdom Bacillati; phylum Actinomycetota; class Actinomycetes; order Mycobacteriales; family Gordoniaceae; genus Gordonia; species Gordonia sp. NPDC003424. The sequence continues at coordinate 13,823 of NZ_JBSFQJ010000012.1, read as the reverse complement.
CCACCCATCACGAGGAGGTCGCCGGGGCCCACGACGAAACGCAGCGACGGTCCGCCGCCGCGTGGCCGCAGTAGAAGTGGTCGTGGAGACCCGAGCGAGGCGATCGCGACCATCGTGTCCTCGGTGTTCCCGCGCCCGATCCGGTCCCCGTGCCAGGCGACGCTGTCGGCGCCGTCGCGGTAGAGACACAGACCGGCGGTGGCGAACCCGCCCGGCAACTCGTCGCGATAGTGGGCGCTCAGCCGATCACGGGCGGTGGCCAGCGCTTGATCGGGGAAGTCGCACGCCTGGTGATAGATGGCGACGAGTCGCGGCACATCGACGACTCGGTCGTACATCTGCCGGCGCTCGGCCCGCCACGCGACGTCGGTACGGAGTCGGTCGAACAGGGTTTGTGACCCCCGGATCCAGCCCGGCAGGAGGTCGACCCAGGCACCGTCGGAGAGTTCCCGGCGGACCATCTCGTCGAGCGGCCCGATCGTGACGGTGTCCGACTGGTCGAACAGGGACGACTGGATGCCTGCGGACATGACACCAAGCGTACCTCAGAATACGAACAAATGTTCGATAGTGCATACCCGACCAACGGCATCGCGCGAGTTGCGTCACGGTGACCTTGGAGTTCGTGGCGCCCGGACGAGGATTCTGTTATCAAGTAACAAATGGTAGTCACTAACACTTTCTGCGGAGGGTAGATCGCGATGGCGTCGTTTCTGTTTCGAGTGGGAAGGTTCTCCTTCCGCCACAAGTGGTGGGTCATCGCCGTCTGGCTGATCGCCGCGCTGACCGTCGGTGGGCTGGTGGGTGCGCTCAGCCCGAAGTTCGCGAAGGATTTCAGCCTCCCGGGCACCGACTCCGGTATCGCGACCGAGCAGGTCCAGGAGCACTTCCCGGACGTGATGAAGCAGCAGGAGCGGGCGTCGACCAGCGTGCTGGTGGCCGCCGACGACGGTCTCGCCGCACACTCCGCCCAGATCGATGCACTGGTCGAGGACCTCCAGAAGCTGCCCGACGTGAACGATGCCACGACGATCGCCAACCCGGTGGCCGTGGCGCAGGCACGGCCGGCGATGTCGGCTGCGGTGCTCGGTGACGGTGGGCAGGTGGGTCTCATCCAGGTCCGGCAGAACACCGAGATCACGGATCTGACCGTCGACCAGAAAGAGCAGCTCACCGACATTCTCGCCAAGCATCGGGGCGGGGGTCTGCAGGTCGAGGCGACCGGCTCGCTGATGCAAGTCAGGGAGGCCGGTGGCACGGCCGAACTGATCGGCTTCGCGGTCGCGTTCGTGGTGATGATCGTGGCCTTCGGTGCCCTGATCGCGGCCTTCATTCCGCTCATCACCGGAATCGTGGGCGTGATGTTGACCATCATGCTGTTGACCCTGTCGGCGGAATTCCTCAGCATCAACGAAACCGCCACTGGGATCGTCACGATGCTCGGCATCGCCGTGTCGATCGACTACGCGCTGTTCATCGTGTCCCGCTATCGCACCGAAGCCAAGCGAGGCGGCGCCGCCGCCGACGCGGCCGGACGTGCGGTCGGCACTGCCGGTTCGGCCGTCGTGTTCGCCGGTCTGACCGTCGTCATCGCGGTGGTCGCGCTGATGGTGATCGGCATCCCCCTCATCACGCAGATGGGGATGGGTGCCGCGGTGGCGGTCGTGATGGCAGTGCTTGCCGCGCTCACCCTGATACCGGCGCTGCTCGGCGCGGTCGGACGCTTCGCCTTCCGCCCGCGTATCCCGTGGATCAAGCACGCGGAGGAATCCGACACCGCCGACACAGTGGGCGTGAAGGTCGGGCGGACGGTGGTGAAGCGACCGTTGCCGTTCATCATCGGCGGGCTGTTGGTGCTCGTGCTGGCAGCCATTCCCGTGTCGAAGCTCGAACTGGGGATGTCGATGACCGGCGACGACGAGGCGCCGGCCCAGTCGCTGCTGCAGCGAGGCTTCGGCGAGGGTATCAACGGCCCCCTGCTGGTCGTGCTGCACACCGAGAACGGCGATGTCACCGCGGCCGCGGATGCGACCGTGTCGCACATCAAGACGCTTGACGATGTTGCCAACGCCGACACCCTGAACTGGATCGGTAACGGGAAGGCGCAGCCGAACACCGATGCCGACACCGCGCTCATCTCGGTCACCCCGACCAGCGCGCCGTCGGCCCCCGCGACCCACGAGCTGATGGAGCAGATCCGCGGCTTCGCGCCGATCGCACAGCGGTCGGGTGTCGAACTGCACGTCGGCGGTCAGACGGCGATCATGTCGGATCTGTCGGCGAAACTGGACAAGGCCCTCATCCCGTACCTGGTGGTGGTCGTCGGTCTGGCGTTCCTGATCATGATCGCGGTGTTCCGGTCGATCTGGGTGCCGCTGATAGGCACGGTGGGCTTCATCTTCTCGGTGCTCGCGACCTTCGGCATGACCGTGCTGATCTTCCAGGAGGGCGCGCTCGGCCTGATCGACAACACCCAGCCGATCCTGTCGTTCCTGCCGATCTTCCTGATCGGCGTCGTGTTCGGTCTGGCGATGGACTATCAGGTCTTTCTGGTGACCCGCATGCGCGAGGAGTACATCCACGGCATGTCGGCAACAGACGCCATCATCGCCGGCTATCGACACGGTGCGCGGGTGGTGACATCGGCGGCGATCATCATGATCAGTGTGTTCGCGGCGTTCATGCTGTCGCCGGACACCACCTCCAAGATGCTCGGTTTCGCACTCGCGATCGCGGTCTTCTTCGACGCCTTCATCATCCGCATGATGGTGGTGCCGGGCATCATCGCATTGCTCGGAGATCGTGCCTGGGGCCTGCCGAAGTGGTTGGATCGACTGGTGCCGGACTTCGACATCGAAGGCAGCGCGGTCCGCGACCGGGGTCTGGCGCCGTCCGCAGCCGACGGCGGCACGCGCGAGCAGGTGAGTGCCGGCCGTTGACTCACCGGCCGAGCCGGCTTGCCATAGCCGAGAAGGGTTGAGCGCCATGGCGACACCGACGACGTCCCGGACTACGGATCAGGGGCGCCGGATCGGTTTGCGCGAGCGGAACAAGATCCGCACGCGCTCCACGATCCGCGAGGCGGCCATGGCGCTCTTCGCCGACCAGGGCTACACCCACACCACTGTCGAACAGATCGCACGGGCGGCCGAGGTCTCGCACACGACATTCTTCCGTTACTTCACATCCAAGGAACAGGTCGTCCTCGACGACGGACTCGACGACGAGCGGACAGAGATCTTTGCGGCGATCCCGCCGGGCCTGGGTCGCTTCGATCTGCTGCGCCGACTGGTTTCCGACGTGATCGGGCTCGTCGTCGACGATCCGTGGGCGAGTAGTCCGGAACGGTTGCGGCTCATCATGAACGAGCCGGCGCTACGCGTCGCGCATCAGGTCGAGGCGGACGCGGCGATCTCCGAGATGAGCGGTTTCATCGCGGAATACCTCGGACTGGACCCCGCCAGTCCGCGCCTGCGGGTCTTCATGGCGGCGGCCGGCGGCGTGATGTTCCACCTGGCCGCGCAGGCGGTCGACGGCGACGCGGACGAGGAGTTGCTCGACACGCTGCTCGACGCCTTCGACCTCCTGGAGCAAGGGCTGCCACTCTGACGCCACCGCGCCGTGTCGTCGGTCAGTAGTCGTAGAAGCCCTTGCCGGTCTTCTTGCCGAGGTAGCCCGCCTCGACCATGCGCTGCAGCAGCGGCGGCGGCGCGAGGTGCGGCTCGCGGAACTCCTGATAGAGCGACTCGGACACGTCGAGCACGATGTCGAGGCCCACGGTGTCCGACAACGTGAGCGGACCCATCGGGTGTGCGCAGCCGTTGATCATCCCGGCGTCGATGTCTTCCTTCGTCGCGTAACCGCTCTCGTACATGCGGATGGCGCTGACCAGGTACGGGATCAGGAGCGCGTTGACGATGAATCCACCGCGGTCACCCGCCGCGATCGTGCGCTTGCCGAGGTGATCGCGCGCGTATGTGGTGACCTTCTCGATCGCCGCGGGAGAACTCGCAAGGCTGGCGATGATCTCGACGAGCGGCATCACCGGCACGGGATTGAAGAAGTGCACGCCGACCACGCGCGACGGATCGGCGACGTTCTTGGCGATCCGGATGATCGGGATCGACGACGTGTTGGTCGCCAGGATCGCATCCTTGGAGGTCACCCGATCGAGCTCCTCGAAGAACTTCACCTTAAGCGTCTCGATCTCCGGCAGCGCCTCGATGACCAGGGCGCGATCGTGAAAATCGTCGATCGAGGTGGTGGTGCGGACATTCGCGATCGCGTCGGAGGCCTGCTCCTCGGTGATCTTGCCCTTCGCGGCGCCGCGCCCGAGGGACTTCTCGATCCGTGCGCGTGCGGCGTCGGCGGAGGCCTGGTCGCGTTCCAGGATGAGGACGTCGTCGCCCGCTCGCGAGGCAACCTCGGCGATACCGGCACCCATCGTGCCGCCGCCGACCACTCCCAGCAGTGTCATGAAGTTCTTCTCCCGTGTCCAGATTTGAAGTCGATGAAGACAACTTATCGGGCTGCGGGGTCCGGGCGTGTGAGCAGGCCCTTCCGGACACTTTCCCTCGAACTGTTGAGTCAGATGACTGAGTCGTGTTTAGTGGGTGACCGGAGCCGCAGGGGGGCTCCATCGGGGGTCGGGGTCACACAAGGGGGAGTAATGGCTGAATTCGGACGTCGTTCATTTCTGGCCGGGGTGGCTGCGGCCGGTGTCACCGCGCTGACAGCGCCGCGGATCGGCGGCGCACAGGCCGAGCCCGCCACGCGGATTCGACTGACACGCGAGGACCACCGGGTGGTCGTCGTCGGATCGGGCTTCGGCGGTGGGGTGGCCGCACTGCGACTCGCGCAGGCCGGTGTGCCGGTGACACTGCTCGAGCGGGGGCGGCGATGGGCGACCGGACCCGACGCGGAGACCTTCCCGCACGCGATGACACCCGACAAGCGTGTGCTGTGGTATCGGTCGAGTCCGCAATTCTTCGGGCGCCCAGCGGCTTTCGATCCGTATGTCGGTCTGTTCGAGGCGGTCGGTGGGGAGAACATGACCGCGATGTGCGCCGCCGGGCTCGGCGGCGGTTCGCTGGTCTACCAAGGTATGTCGCTGCAGCCGTCAGAGGCGGTGTTCAACTCGCATCTGCCGGAACGGCTTGACTGGGGCCTGATGAACCGGGTCCACTATCCAAGGGTGGCCCGGATGCTCGGATTGCAGACGGCACCCGACGCACTCGTCAGGAGCCCGAACTACCTTGCGGCGCGGACCTTCGCCCGAAACGCGCGCGCTGCCGGACGGCCCGTGTCGAAGATCCCCATGCCGATCGACTGGAACTACGCGCTCGCCGAGCTGCGCGGGGCGATGAAGCCGTCGTACACCAACGGCGACTGCGCGATCGGAGTCAACAACGGCGGCAAGCATTCCGTCGACGTCACCTACATCAGGCAGGCCGAGCGCACCGGACGGGTCGACGTCCGCACCCACCACCAGGTCACCGATGTGGAACGCGGCCGCGATGGGCGGTGGATCGTGCACACCGAGCGGATCGACGACACCGGGCGCGTGCTGGAACACAAACTGCTGCACACCAAGTCGCTGATCATGGCGGCCGGCAGCATCAACACCACGAAGCTGTTGGTGCGCTCGGTGGCGCGCGGCTTCCTCCGCGACATGCCCGACGGCGTCGGGCGCGGGTGGGGGACCAACGCCGACCGGATCTACGTGTGGTCGCACCCCGACGGTGGTTTCGGCGCGACCCAAGGTGGCCCGGTCGTCTATGGCAGCCTGAACTGGTCGGATCCGGCGTTGGCGCACACCGTCATCCAGGCGTCCATCCCGTCGCTGTCCCTCGACCCGCACAGCACGATGATGGTCGGCTACGGGGTCAGCGACTCCCGCGGACACTTCGCCTACGACCCCACCCTCGGCGACGCGAAACTGTTCTGGCCCAAGGGCGGTGACGCGCACATCCAGAGTCGGGGAATCGGGCCGACCGCCCGGGCGATCGCCGGGCCCACGGGCGTGCTGAGCGACTCCAACGCCTTGCTCAACTCCACCTGGCACGGACTCGGCGGCGCGTGCATGGGCACCGTCTGCGATCTCGACGGCCGCGTGCACGACCAGCGCGGCCTGTATGTGCTCGACGGTGCGCTCATCCCCGGCAACACCGCGGCGTGCAATCCGTCGATGACCATCGCGGCCGTCGCGGAACGGGCGCTCGACAACCTCGTCGCCCGCGACGTCGGCACCGTCATCTGAACTCCTCAGCGCAGTGCGGGCATGACCTCGCGGGCGAACAGGTCGAGGCCGCTGCGGTCGTGGGCGATGTCGGGGAAATAGAAGATGCCGTATGACATTCCGGCCGCGGCGAGCGTCGTGAGGTTCTCGATGACCTGCGTGGGTGTCCCGACCGCAGGCATGCCGCGGAAGGCGCCCATCGAGGCTTTCGCGGCGGCCGGGTCGACGAACGACGCCAGCCGCGTCTCGAGCGCGACGAGTTGCCGCTCCACGTCGGCCTCGGTCTCGCCGAGCACGACGTTGTAGTTCGCCGACCGGACAATGGTGTCGAAATCGCGGCCCAGATCTGCGCAATGCTGTTGCAGCACCGACGATTTGTGGGCGAAACCGTCGGGCGTGCCGTCGAAGTTGGTGTAGTCGGCGTATTGCGCCGCGATCCGCAGCGTCTTGCGCTCGCCGCCACCGGCGATCCACAGGGGGATGCGACCGGCCGCCGGCTGCGGTGCGCAGATCGCATCATCGACCTGATAGTGCTTGCCCGCCAATGTCGCTCGCCCGGTTTCCCATGCCTGCTTCATGATCTGCACACCCTCGTCGAGGCGGCCGAGTCGAACACCCGCCGAGGGAAATCCGTAACCGTAGGCACGCCATTCGTGTTCGTACCAGCCACCGCCGATACCCATCTGCACGCGACCGCCGGAGATCAGGTCGGCGGTCGCGGCGACCTTCGCGAGATACATCGGGTTGCGGTAACTCATCGCGGTGCACATCTGGCCGATGTCGACGCGCGAGGTGGTCGCCGCGAATGCCGACACCAGTGTCCAGGCTTCGTGGGTGGCCTCGTCGGTGGGCATCGGCACGGTGTGGAAATGGTCGTAGACCCAGATCGAGTCCCACCCGGTGTCGTCGGCCGCCGAGGCCAGCGACGACATCACCGACCACTGGTCGGCCGGCGCGATACCGGTCAGATCGAGACGCCAGCCCTGCGGAATGAACAGACCGAATCGCATGGGTTCACGCTACGCGAATCGTGGATCAGTACAGTGGACAACGGTCGGCCGGGTTCGGGAGCCGGCATGGAGTAGGAGTGTCGGCGAGGATGGTCAGGGTCCGCAACGAGCAGGTCGTGATGACCCGGGTGCGCATCCTCGACACTGCGGAGCGCCTCTACGCCGAACGCGGGGTGGCGTCGGTGTCGAACCGGCAGATCAGTGAGGCCGCAGGTCAGGGCAACAACTTCGCCGTCGGGTATCACTTCGGTGGGCGACCCGAGGTGATCCGCGCGATTCTTGACCGGCACAACGCGGCCATCGAACCCATCCGCCGGCGGATACTCGACGAACTCGGGCCCGATGCCGGGATCCGCGAATGGATCGGCGCCCTCGTCTATCCGCAGACCGAGTACTTCGCGTCTCTGGGGTCGCCCACCTACTTCGGGCGCTTCTGCGCCCAGATCGTCACCGACCCCGTCCTGCGTGACATCCTGTACGCCGCCGCGGGCGGCTCGGACTCGCTTGTCGCTGTCCTCACCGGTATGTACGCGGCGCTGCCCGAACTACCCGATCCAGTCCGCGAAGCGCGAGATGGCATGACGCGCAGCATCATTGTGCTCACCCTCGCGGACTTCGAGCTCGTCTGCGCGGAGCGTGGGTCCGACCAGGGTGGGCCGTCGTGGCGCGACGTCGGCACCTATCTGGTCGACGCGCTGGTCGGATTGTGGCTGGCCCCGGTGACAGCGCCGTCGGGCGGATCGTAGGGGTACCAGGGCATGTCTCCCAATTCCCTTTGCGGGTCTTGGCGGCTCGTTGTCCCTCTGGCGGCGTTGTCGTCACGATAGCTGCCGCTGTCGCTCCCTCCTCCGCCTTGCCAGAGAAACCACGATTCCGCCAATCCCTCGCAGTGGAATTGAGAGACATGCCCTAGAGACGTCGAAGACGTTGTGCCGCTTCGGCAATCACGTCGTCGTGCTTGGCGAACGCGAAACGCACCAGGTGGCGCCAGGGTTCGCGGTCGTCGACGAATGCGCTGACCGGCACCGCGGCGACCCCGATCTGCTCCGGCAGCATCCGGCAGAATTTCTCGCCGTCGTCGTAGCCCAGCGGTCGTGGGTCCGCGCATATGAAATACGTTGCCTCGCTGCGATGTACGGTGAAACCGGCGTCGGCGAGTGCGGTGGTGAGCAGGTCCCGTTTGGCTTCGAGTCCGGCAGCAGACTCACGCACCCATGGCATCTCGGTGTCGAGGGCATGCGCGACGGCGGGCTGGAACGGCCCGGAACCCACATAGCTCATGAACTGTTTGGCCGCCCGGGCGGCCGCGACGAGTTCGGCCGGACCGCTGATCCAGCCGACCTTCCAGCCGGTGCAGTTGAATGTCTTGGCCGCGCTGGAGATTCGAAGGGTCCGCTCCCGCATGCCGGGGAGGGTGGCCAGCGGATGGTGCTCTCGACCGTCGAAGAGGAGGTGCTCGTAGACCTCGTCGGTCACCGCGATCACGTCGTGCTCGATGCACAGGCGGGCGATCTCGGCGAGATCGTCGTCGGACAGCACGGTTCCGGTCGGGTTGTGCGGCGAGTTGACCAGGATCGCGGTTGTCGACGGCCCGACGACCTCGGCGAGGCGGGTCCGATCAAGGCGGAATCCGTCGCCGTCGGGGATCAACGGAACGGTGCGACGGACACCGCCCGCCATCGCCACCGTTGCCGCGTAGGAGTCGTAGTACGGCTCGATCATCACCACCTCGCGACCCGGCTCCACGAGTCCGACGATCGCCCCCGCGATGGCCTCCGTGGCGCCGACGGTGATCAGGATTTCGGTGTCGGGGTCGTATTCGAGGTCGTAGTGGTCGCGCTGGTGGCGGGCCACGGCGGCACGCAGTTCGGGGACGCCGAGGCCGGGCGGATACTGATTGTGTCCCTGGGCGATCGCCTCCTGGGCGGCGGTCAGCATCGATGCCGGGCCGTCGGCGTCGGGGAAGCCCTGCCCGAGATTGACGGCGTCGTGGGTGACCGCCAGCGCCGACATCTCGGCGAAGATCGTGGTGCCGAATGGCCGGAGTCGGGACACGGTGCGCATGACATCCAGGCTGACACATCGGGTGAGTGACGTCGGAGTCCGGCGTACGATCGGCCACCATGACGACGCCACCGGGTCCGCCTCCGCCGGGTCAGCCGCCGGGTTCGCCGCAGCCTGGTCAGCCGCAGCATGGTCGGCCCGAGCCGGATCAGCCGGAGGCGGGTTCGCCCCAGTACGGTCAGCCGCAGCCCGGTCAGCCGCAGCCCGGTCAGCCGCAGCCCGGTCAGCCGCAGCCCGGTCAGCCGCAGCCCGGTCAGCCGCAGCCCGGTCAGCCGCAGTACGGTTCGCCGCAGTACGGTTCGCCGCAGCCGGGTTCGCCCTCGACTGGTCAGCCGCCGGGTTCGCCCCAGCCTGGTCAGCCGCAGTACGGTCAGCCGCAGCCCGATCCCTGGTATGCCGGGCAACCGAACCCCGAGGCATATCCCTCTCCGGGGGGGCAACCGTATCCGGGCGCCCAGTCATATCCCGGTGCGCAGCCATATTCCGGTGCGCAGCTATATCCAGGTGGGCAGCCAACTCCGGGAGAGCAGCCATATCCCGGAGCGCAGCCGTATCCCGAAGCGCAGCCCACTCCCGGAGCGCAGCCATATCCCGGAGCGCAGCCGTATCCAGGGGCCGCGCCGTACCCACCGCCCAACGGCCCCTACCCGACGGGCGGTTATCCGACGCCGCCGCCGAAGAAGTCGAACCTGCTCTGGCTGTGGATCGCCCTGGGTGCCGTCGTGGTGGTGGCCGGCGTCGCGATCATGGGATTCGTGGTGCTCGCCGTGTTCGCACATCGCGACGACGTCACCGAAACCGGCGACGTCGCGATCGGCGACTGCGTCCGCATCACCTCGACGGGCGACGACGACATCCGCCCGATCAAGACCGACTGCTCGTCGGCGCAGTTCACCTTCTACGTGGCGACGAAGATCGACAACGGCGCGGGTTGCCCGAACGAGGACTACTCACGGCTCTACTGGCTGCGCGACGGTGAACGCACCGGCGAACAGCTGTGTCTGGTGCCGAACATGGTCGCCGACAAGTGCTACTCGGTGCCGGGCGGGACGACTCGACATCTCGCGGACTTCCGAGAAGTGGCGTGCACGTCGACGGCGGACACCGACACCCGAGTGCTCCGCGTCGCAACCCGCACGGCCGGCGAACCGATGTGCGAGAGCGGGCAGTACGAGGTGTACTTCACCCTGCCGCAACCCCTCGGATACTGCCTGACCGAGACCGGCGCCACGTGATGTCGCGGTTCGGCCACTCGGTTCCGGTTGGTCGAACGCCCAAACACTTTTGCGTACCGAACGATTGGGACAAATGTCGCGGCAATGCCCTAATCTAGCTCGCATGACCGGATCAACGTCGCGCGTTCTGTCCCCCGCCGTACTCACGTTGTTCGCCGCCGTGGTCCTGCTGTTGTTCAGCGGATGTCACGCGGAGGTTTCCGTCGGCGGCGACAGCAATGCGATCAAGAGTCCCTCCGATGTCAAGTCCGGGGAATGCCTGCAGATCGGGGACAAGACCGACAAGGACGGCAAGGTCGTCGCGACGAAGACCGAGTGTGATGTCAGCGGGCTGACCTTCACGGTCGTCGGAACCGTGCCGACGGGCGAGCAGTGCACGTCGGAGAACTTCTCGTCCCTGAGCTTCGACGGTGAATCCGAAAAGATCTGTATGGCACCGAATTTCGCCGAGGGCAAGTGCTATCAGGTGCCCGCGGGGGAAGGCGCGACGATCGTCGACTACCGCGAGGTCGACTGCTCGGCGACGCCGACCAAGGGGACCGTCATCTACCGGGTGACGTCGAGCACCGCGGGGTCGGCCACCTGCCCGGAGAAGGAACTCGCCGTGGACCTACCGCTGCCCGAGCCGCACGCATACTGTGTGCAGAAGGTCAGCCAGGGCTGACCGGGCCGTCAGCCCGCCGACTCCTCGCCGATCGCCGGCCCCAACAGATCGTCGGCGTCGGTGATCCGGTAGGCATATCCCTGTTCGGCGAGGAACCGCTGACGATGGGCGGCGTAGTCCGCGTCGAGTGTGTCCCGGGACACCACCGAATAGAAATGAGCCTGTCCGCCATCATGTTTCGGGCGCAGTAGCCGACCGAGACGCTGGGCTTCCTCCTGTCGCGAACCGAAGGTTCCGGACACCTGCACCGCCACCGATGCCTCGGGCAGGTCGATCGAGAAGTTCGCCACTTTCGACACCACCAGGGTCTGGACCTCGCCGGACCGGAACCTGTCGAACAACGCCTCGCGGTCCTTGTTCTTCGTGGCGCCCTGGATCACCGGCGCGTCGAGTTCCCGCCCGAGCTCCTCGAGCTGGTCGATGTAGGCCCCGATGACGAGGGTCGGGGAATCCTTGTGGCGGGCCAAGATCGACTTCACGACGTTGACCTTGGTGTGCGCCGTCGAACACAGCTTGTACTTCTCGTCCGGTTCGGCGACGGCATACTGCAGTCGCTCCTCCTCGGTCAGGGTGACCCGCACCTCGATGCAGTCGGCCGGCGCGATCCAGCCCTGCGCCTCGATGTCCTTCCACGGCGCGTCGTAGCGTTTCGGGCCGATGAGGCTGAACACGTCGCCTTCGCGGCCGTCCTCGCGGACCAGGGTGGCGGTGAGGCCGAGGCGCCGGCGGGACTGCAGGTCCGCGGTCATCCGGAACACCGGCGCCGGCAACAGATGCACCTCGTCGTAGATGATCAGACCCCAGTCGCGGGAGTCGAAGAGATCGAGATTCTTGTACTCGCCCTTCGACTTTCGGGTCATCACCTGATAGGTGGCAATCGTCACCGGGCGAATCTCCTTGCGTTCGCCCGAGTATTCGCCGATCTCCTCCTCGGTCAACGACGTCCGCGCGATTAGTTCGCGCTTCCACTGGCGGCCCGCGACGGTGTTGGTGACCAGGATCAGGGTGGTGGCCCGTGCCTTGGCCATCGCCGCGGCACCCACCATCGTCTTGCCCGCGCCGCATGGCAGCACCACCACGCCGGAGCCGCCCGCCCAGAACGAGTCGGCGGCGAACTGCTGATAGTCGCGCAGGTGCCAGTCGGTCTGGTCCAGGTCGATCGGATGCGCCTCGCCGTCGACGTAGCCGGCGAGGTCCTCGGCGGGCCACCCCACCTTCAGCAGGATCTGCTTGAGCCGTCCCCGTTCCGACGGGTGCACGATCACCGTGTCGTCGTCGATCCGCGCGCCCAGCATCGGCGCGACCTTCTTGTTCCGCAGGATCTCCTCGAGCACCGCGCGGTCGAGACTGATCAGTGTCAGGCCGTGCGCTGGATGCTTCACTAGCTGCAGTCGGCCGAACCGTCCCATGGTGTCGACGATGTCCATCAACAGCGGCTGCGGCACGGCGTACCGCGAGTACGTGACCAGGGCATCGACCACTTGCTCGGCGTCGTGGCCGGCCGCACGGGCATTCCACAGCGCCAGCGGTGTCACCCGGTAGGTGTGCATGTGCTCCGGGGCCCGCTCGAGCTCGGCGAACGGTGCGATCGCCGCGCGCGCGGCCGCCGCATCGGGGTGATCCACCTCGAGCAGCAGTGTCTTGTCCGATTGCACGATCAGGGGTCCATTGGTCACCCGATCCATTGTCCAGATCGGTGCAAGCGGCGTCGAGCGGGGCACGTCACCCGCCACCGCCCACTGGGCGCCGTCCGCCGTCGGCTGGGCGTCCTCCGCCGTCGACTGGGCGTGCTCCGCCGTCGAGTGGGCGCCGCCGGCTGTCGACTGGGCGTCCTCCGCCGTCGGCTGGGCGCCGTCCGCCGTCGGCTGGGCGTCCTCCGCCGTCGACTGGGCGTGCTCCGCCGTCGAGTGGGCGCCGCCGGCTGTCGACAGTGCGCCCTTCGGCGTTGACAGTGCGCCCTTCGGCGTTGACAGTGCGACGCCTACGGACGGGGGAAAGTGCCCACTAGACGGGCACGCCGCCCACCGGACGGGAACAACGCCCACCGAACGGGCACGCCGCCCACTGAATGGGGAATGACGCCCACTGGACGGGGAACGACGCCCACCGAACGGGGAACGACGCGCACTCGACGGCGCAGGGCGCCCACTGGACGGGAAATAGCGCCCACTCGACCGCGCAGCGGTAATTGCCATACTTGGTGTGAGTCACTCCTGATAGAAAATGGAGCACACGAGGATGTCACCGGGATTCACGGTTGAGGAGATGACCGAGTACGTCGAGGAGTACTTGGCGTTGCCGCATGGGCAGAAGGGGCCCTGGGTGGCTGACAAGCCGTTCAGCGGTTATCAGATCAAGAAGTGGCGCAAGGCGTATTTGTCGGGCGATCTGAGCCGGGGCCTGGTCCCGCGCCAGGGTGGCGGTGCGCATGCCGCGCGGCGGGCGATCGCCGCGGAGAAGGACCTGGCCGCAGCCGAGCGTGCTCACGCCGCCGAGGTCGCCACGTTGCGGGAACGGATCGAGCTGCTCGAGGCGGGGAACTCCGCGTTGGGAAAAGCTATCGGGCTCTTGCAGCAGTACCAGCAGGAGCCCGGGACCCAGGCGGGTCGGCC
>NZ_JBSFQJ010000011.1:0-190272 GCF_053588655.1 Gordonia sp. NPDC003424 | reverse complement strand
GGTGGTCTGCGGGATCCGTCATCGTATCGGGCGGGTGTGACAGTTCTTGAGGGCTTGTCGGAGCGGCTTGTGGTGCTGGCTTGGGTGTGAGGTGATGGTCGAGCGGTGAACGGTCGTTTGGGGTTGGGTGGCGCCCTTCGACACGCCCTCTCGTTCCTCGCGGGCTGCTCAGGGATCGAGGTGACGGTTCGCTCGTTCCTCGAGGGGTCGGGATGAGGGCACTCGTCCCCCACGGACTCCCGAAGGACCGGAGTGACCGCCCACTCGTCCCCCGCGAACTCCTCAGACCTCGGTCTGACTCACAGCGAGGCCGAGCGTGGGCGCCAGGTCGCCCCGAATCTCCACCACGACCTCGCCGAGACCGAGCCATGCGGACATCGTGTGGAGATCGGTCGCCAGCCTCTGGGCGACCCGACGCTCGTCGCGACCCGGCTCGAGGTGCGACGCCAGGACCCGGAGCACACCACCGGGACGATCGGCCTTGAGGTCCACCCGCGCCGCGATGTCATCGCCCAGCAGATACGGCAGCACGTAGTAGCCGTGCACCCGTTTGTGTTCGGGCACATAGATTTCGATGCGGTAGTGGAAGTCGAAGAGCCGCTCGGCGCGCGGGCGGAAGAACACCAGCGGGTCGAACGGCGACAGAATGGCCGAGCGATCGACGCGGCGCGGGATCTTCGCCGACGCGTGCAGGTAGGCCGGGTCCTTCCAGCCCGCGACCGCGACACTTCTGAGTTCGCCGGCGGCTACGAGATCGTCGACGGCGGGCCGCACATCCGCCGCCTTCAGGCGGTAGTAGTCGGCGATATCCGCGATCGTCGCGACGCCGAGCGACGCGGCGGCCCGGGCGGCCAATTCCCGATGTGCGTCGACCTTGTCGACATGGGTGGTCGTGCGGTCGGCGCCGACCACGCGTTCGGTGAGGTCGTAGTGACGGACGAAGCGCTCGTTGCGCACCGCGGACAGATCCCCGGCCGCGAACATCGCCTCGCACACATGCTTGACATCGCCACGGTGCCACCAGCTTCCGGCGACACCGGGTTCGCGTTCGATGCCCAGGCGCGCCTCGATCTCCCGCGGAGTGCTCGCACCCGCGTCGGTGATGACCGCACGCACGTCGGCGGCCAGAGAGCGGTTGCGCCGCATCACCTCCCGGGTGAACTGGTATCGCCCGTCGCGGAATTCGTCTCGGCGCCAACCGAACAGCGGCCAGTCGTCGATAGGGATGAGCGCGGCCTCGTGAGCCCAGTACTCGACCAGCAGACGATCGCCGCGGCGCGGTCGCCAGGCGGCGCGGTCCAGCAGCTGCTGATCGTAAGGGCCCAGCCGGCTGAACAGTGGCATGTAGTGCGCGCGGGCGGCAATGTTGACCGAGTCCATCTGGAGCAGGCGCGTACGACCCACCACGCGTCGCAGATGCACGATCGTCGGGGTGCCGCCAGGCATGGGGTCGGTGAAACCCTGTGCGCCCAAGGCAATTCGACGTACCTGGGCAGCCGACAGATCGGGTGCGGTCATCCGTGCACGAGCGCATGCCTGACGTAGTCGACGAAGCGGTACCGAACGCCCGACGACGAGGAGAGCCACTCCCCCGACTCCGCGGCGTCCCAGGCATACGGGTCGACCTCCGGAGCGAAGGCGTCTGCTCCCTCGACGAGCATGTCGATCTCGGTGAGTCGCAGATGAGTCGCGGATTCCATTGCCGCGCTGTATATTTCCGCGCCACCCATGATCACCACGGTGTCACCGGCGATGTCGAAGGCCTCGTCGAGCCCGCCGACGACATCGGCACCCTCGGCCACGAACGTGCGTGATCGGGTGATGACGACGTTGCGGCGCCCCGGCAGCGGCCGGAATCCGAGCGGCAACGACTCCCACGTCTTGCGGCCCATGACGACGGTGTGGCCCGTGGTCAGCTCGCGGAAGTGGGCCATGTCCTCGGGCACCCGCCACGGGATGGTGTTGGCCCGACCGATCGCGCCCGCCCGGTCCTGCGCCCAGACCAGGATGATGTCTCGCCGGTTCATCGTCACTCCTCAGACCGCCACGGGCGCCTTGATGCCCGGGTGGGACTCGTAGCCCTCCACGCTGATGTCGTCGAACTCGTAGTCGAAGATCGAATCGCGTCGGCGCAGCGCCAGGGTGGGATAGGGATAGGGATCACGGGACAGCTGCAGTTGCACCTGCTCCACGTGGTTGTCGTAGATGTGGCAGTCGCCACCGGTCCAGACGAACTCGCCGACGTCGAGGCCCGCCTGCTGCGCCATCATGTGCGTGAGCAGCGCATACGAGGCGATGTTGAACGGCACCCCGAGGAACAGGTCCGCGCTGCGCTGATACAGCTGACACGACAGCTTCCCGTCGGCGACGTAGAACTGGAAGAAGGCGTGGCACGGCGGCAGGGCCATCTGCAGGATCTCCCCGACATTCCACGCCGACACGATGTTGCGCCGCGAGTCGGGATTCGTCCGCAGCAAGTCGAGCGCGGCCGAGATCTGGTCGATGTGCTCACCCGACGGGGTCGGCCAGCTGCGCCACTGGACGCCGTAGACGGGACCGAGTTCGCCGTTCTCGTCGGCCCACTCGTCCCAGATGGTCACGCCGTGCTCCTGCAGCCAGCCGACGTTGGAGTCACCGCGCAGGAACCAGAGCAACTCGTAGACGATCGACTTGAGATGCACCTTCTTGGTGGTGACCAGCGGAAATCCCTGCGCCAGGTCGTAGCGCAACTGATGCCCGAACAGACTGCGGGTACCGGTGCCGGTCCGGTCCGCCTTGGGCGTGCCGGTCTCCAGTACCAGACGCAGCAGGTCCTCGTACGGGGTCGGGATGGTCGCGGTCGACGAGTAGTCGCGGATGGCCGAACTCACGGTGTCAGTGTAGTGGGCCGGTGCGGAGATGAGACGCACATCTCCGGCGGATGTCCGGTGCCGTGGTGTACTCCGACTTCATCACCCGCCTGACCTGTCGGTGATCGGCGTCTCACAGACGGGCTCGGAGGGCGGCTGCGACGGAGAAGACGATCACCGCATCGACGGCCGGTCGCGGGCCGACACCCGCACGTGCGCCGAAGCGAGCGGCGATCCCGCCAGAATCAACCACAAGCGTTGCCGCACAACATCATTCGACGTCTCCACCGAATCGTCCGCACGTACCCGGCGGCCCTGACCACAAGGAGTCGACGCGCTGCCGCGACACCGCGTCTGGACCCCAATTGTGTTGCGCGACACCGCCGCGGACGGGCTGTGAAGTGCGTTCTGTTCATCGGGTTTTCTCAGCGTCGGGGCCTACCGTGGATAGCAACGGTCAATGGTGCCCGCAGATCGAACGACCCGACAGAAAGCTTGAATCGATATGAACGACACCGCACTCGCGACCGCTCTCATCAGCGAGATCGCATACGCCAGCACCACGGCTCCGGCCCGTGCCACCGAACTCGTCCACCTGGCCCACTTCGCCCGTCTCCCCGAGCCGGCCATCAGCGCCGCGACCGACGGCAACCGCAGCCACGCACTGGAGGAGCTCAACCTCGACCCGTACCGGGTGATCACCATCGAGGACAGCAAGGCGTCGCGCTACTACGAGGTGCGCACCTCCGAGGACCACCGCCGCGTGGTGGGGTTCTACGACGCCGAGATCGCCCGCGACGCCGCTCGCATCCTCAACACCGGAATGTTCCCGGAGGCGGCCGTCTCGGTCGGTGACGCACTTCGCTGACCCACCATCGCCGGGGATCTCCCGGTGAACGCATTACCGCCAATCCGGCCCTCAGGCCCACACCGAGTGAGACCATGTTCGCAGAACGTCTCAAAGGGGTGGTCAGGTGCCGGCGACAGTCGAGAACTTCGATGCCATCGTCGTCGGAACCCGATGCGCGGGTAACGCCGCGGCCGTCGCCCTGGCCGAACGCGGACTGAGGGTCCTCGGCATCGACGCGGCGACCTTCCCGTCGGACACGCTCTCCACGCACCTCCTCTGGCCCGCCACGATGGCCGAAATCCACGCGATCGGCGCACTGGCCCGGGTCGAGGCGATCGGCGCTCCACGGATGCCGATCGCGCAGGCCGACCTCGAGGGCATCGGATTCCAGATCGGCTACTCGCCGTACAACGGATTCGACTACGCGATGTGCGCCCGGCGAACCGCCCTCGACGACGCTTTCGTCGCGACCTCCGTCGCCGCCGGCGCCGACATCAGGCCCGGCTGCCGCGCCACCGAACTCATCCATGAGCGTGGCCGGGTGGCCGGCGTCCGCTATGTCGAGACGTCGGGCGTCGAACGAGACGTCCATGCGCCGTTGATCATCGGCGCCGACGGCCGCAAGAGCCTCGTCGCCGCACAGGTGCACGCCACCGAGCCGTACCGCTCGCGCCCGAGCGGACGCGCCTGCTATTTCGCCTACTGGAGTGATCCCCGGCCCGACCTGCGGCACATCGCCGCCCAGTGGCGCGTCGGCGGCCTGCTCGGCACCGCATTCCCCTGCGACCGCGGCGATGTCCTGTGCCTGCTCCAGCCGCCGGTCGGCGTGGCACCGGAGTTCAAGGGCCGCAAGGCCAAAGATGCGTACCTGCGCGGCATCGAGGCGATCCCGGGATTGGCCGAGCGACTCGTCGGCGCCGAGCTGAAGTCGACGGTTCGCGCGTGCACCGGCATGGAGTCGTATTTCCGGCACTCGGCCGGGCCGGGGTGGGCGCTCGCCGGTGACGCGGGGCACTTCAAGGATCCGGTGACCGCACAAGGCATTCGGGACGCCCTGCGGTACGGTCGCCTGCTCGGCGAGGCCGTCGCACCGATCCTCGGCGCCCTCGGACCCGTCAACTTGGCCGCACTCGACGCGGCGACTCGCGGCTGGGCCCGACAACGCGAAATCGACTGTCTCGAGATCTATCAGTGGACCAACCTGCTGGCCGCCGGGGAGCCGCCGACCCCGATCGAGTACGAGCTGTATCGCCGGGCCGCAGCCGATCCCGAGTACGCGAACATCTTCACCGATGTGTTCTCGCGTACCCGTCGGCCCGCCGACATGACCCGACTCGGGCCTGTGTTGGGGATGACCGCTCGCGCGTTCCGACGGCCGGACAACTCCGGACGCGCGGTGCTCGCCGACCTGGTCGAACAAGGCCGTCGGACAACGTCACATTGGGTTGAACGACAACGGGTTACCCGATCTCGGGGCTGACTACTTGCCCACCGCCGCCAGATCCTGCTGATCGATCGTCGCGAACGGGGTGTGGGTCGACGGGTCCACGATGTCGTTGAGATGGTCGGCGATCAGCTCGGGAGTGAGTTCGGTGCTGGCGAATCCCTTGTTGAAACCGAGGACCAGGCGTTGCACCTCGCCGCCCTGCGCCTGGAAAACTTCGCCGTTCACCGCGCACCGGTCACTGGCGAGGTAGGCGAACACGGGGCTGACCAGTGAGGTGGGCAGGTTGTCGCGCATGAACTGCTTGAACTCCTCGGGCAGGTCGGCCTCGTCGGACATCCGGGTCGCAGCCGTCGGCGCGACGGCGTTGACCTTGATGCCCACCGGCTCACCTTCGAAGGCGAGGGTCCGGGTGAAGGCGAAGATCGCTCCTTTCGCCGCGACGTAGGGCGTCTGCTCGGGGAAGCCGATGAGTGTCGGCGACGTCGTGTTGACGACACGCCCCGACCCGCTCTCGACCAGATGCGGCCACGCCGCCGCGGTGACACCGGCGGTCCCGAAGAAGTGCACGTCCATGTGCTTGCGGATGGCCGCCATCACATCACCTTCGAACGGGTGAACCTGGTTGATCCCCGCATTGTTGATGAGGATGTCGAGCCGTCCGAACTCGTCGATCGCCGTCCGTACGATCCGCTCGGGATGCTCGGTCACCGAATCGAAGTTCGCGACCGCCCGCCCACCTGCCTCGACGATCTCGGCAACCGTCTCTTCGGCCGGGCCGTGGCTGGCCCCGGTACCCGTCGCGGTTCCGCCGAGATCGTTGATCACCACGGCAGCCCCCCGCGCGGCCAGGTACTTGGCGTGCGCGGCACCCAGACCCCGGCCCGAGCCGGTCACGATCGCTACTTTGTTGTCGAATGTCAGCATGTGCCGAGGGTCACACGGCGGTCGTGACCAGCCCAGAGGGATTATCGGTGAGCGAGAAGGAAACTCGGGGTCCGATCAGTCCATCAGACCGGCGGCGAGTGTCGCACCCAGATCCCAGCACGCCTCCAGGTCGGACTTCGCCGGAGCCCCGGACACCACCACGTACTCGGCGGCCTTCACCCAGCCGAGACCGGTGGTGATGGAGTCGACCGCCTTCTGGGCTCCTTCAGTCCCCTCGTTGCCGTGCAGGTACAGCCCGAACGGCCGTCCCCTAGTGGAGTCGAGGCACGGGTAGTAGAAGGTGTCGAAGGCGTGCTTGAGCGCACCCGAGATGTATCCGAGGTTCGCGGGCGAACCGAGCAGGTAGCCGTCGGCCGCCAGCACGTCGCTCGCGGTCACCGACAGCGCCGCCCGGCGCACCACGTCGACCCCCTCGATCTCCGGGTCGGTGGCGCCGGAGATCGCCGCCTCGAACATCGCCTGACAGTGCGGCGACGGCGTGTGGTGGATGACCAGCAGCGTGCTCATGAGTCCCGCCCGTGAAACTGGGCAACCGCCCGTTTCATCATCTGCCGTGCGCGGCTGCGGTCGCCGGCGTAGTCGTACGCGCGGGCGATCCGATAGGTGTTGTGCCAGTCGTCGGGGTCGGTTTCCCACTCCTGCTTGACCTGCGCGAACAGCTCGTCGGCGGCATCGCGCTCGATACGGCCGGACGCCCGCCGCGGCAACGCCGACACGTCGAGCTCGCGGCCCTCCTCGACCATGATGCGAGCAAGTCTCTGGTGTTCGATACCCGCGCGCAGGGTCGCGTAGATCATCCACGCGCCGATGAACGGCAAGATCAGCACGCCGATGCCGATGCCGATGCCCGCGACAGTGCCCGACGAGATGAGCGTGACGCCGCGCCAGCCGAGGATGGCGAAGTAGACGATCATCGCGACGACGAGGAAGCCGATCATCCAGACGATCGGCCGTGAGTCGCGATTGTTGTGGTCCTTGGTGCGGGCCACTAGAGGTCCATCAGTTCTTCCAGGCCGACGGTCAGGCCGGGCCGTGCGCCGATCGCGCGGACACCGAGCAGCACACCGGGTGCGAACGAGGTGCGGTCGAGTGAGTCGTGGCGGATGGTGAGCGTCTCGCCCTCGGTGCCGAGCAGCACCTCCTGATGCGCGACCAGCCCCGCCAGGCGCACCGAGTGCACGTGGACGCCGTCGACAACAGCCCCCCGAGCACCGTCGAGTTCCTCGCTGGTCGCGTCCGGACCCGGACCGACACCGGCGTTCGCCCGGGCCTCCGCGATCAATCGGGCGGTCCGATACGCCGTGCCCGACGGGGCGTCGGCCTTGTGCGGGTGATGCAGTTCGATGACCTCGACCGAGTCGTAGAACCGGGCCGCCTGCGCCGCGAAGCGCATCATCAGCACCGCACCGATGGCGAAGTTCGGCGCGATCAGCACCCCGACGCCGGGATTGTCGGCCAGCCAGCCCCGCACCTGGGCGAGCCGTTCCTCGGTGAAGCCGGTGGTGCCGACCACCGCGTGAATCCCGTTGCGGATCAAGAACTCCAGGTTGCCCATCACCACGCCGGGGTGGGTGAAGTCCACGACGACGGAGGTGTCGGCGGCGACGAAGTTCTCCAGCGGGTCGTCCTTGTCGACGCCGACGCTGAAGGTCAGATCGTCGGCGGCCTCGACCGCGGCGACGATCGCCTGCCCGACCTTGCCGTTGCTGCCGAGCACGCCCACCCGGATCTCACCTGACATCGTTTCGAACATCCCTTCATCTCGGCCGGTCCGGCCCCCGAGTCTATTCGTCCGTGCCACTCAGAAGATCGGCGCACCGCCACGACGATGCTCGAACACGAGTGAGGTCGTGGTGCCGGCCACCTCGGGACGGGCGTTGAGCGTCTCGACGAACTCGCGCAGCGCGTCGGTGTCGGCGGTGGCCACGTGCAGCAGGTAGTCGTCGGCGCCGGACAGGAAGAAGACGTCGATCACCGCGTCCTGCCGTTCGATCTCGCCGACGAACCGGCGGATCTGTCCGCGGGCGTCGGACTGCAGGCTGACCGCCACCATCGCGCGCAGGGGTCGCCCCACGGCCGCCGGATCGACGTCGGCGAAGTAGCCGCGGATCACCCCGAGATCACCGAGGCGACGGATCCGGCCGTGGCAGGTCGAGGCCGCGATTCCCGCCCGCGCCGCGAGTTCGCTGTTGGGCATGCGGGCATCGGTCTGAAGGAGCCGTAACAGGACTCGGTCGGTCTCGTCGAGCATCGGTTCTGCGCTTCGAACATCCTTCGGTTGAACCGCCATCAGAAGACTCCATTTCGAATAATTACTGCCTGATCACCCATCATAGAGAATTATCTACACAGTTATTGCGCATATTTCGACGTTCCTTCATCCTTGATGTCAGCGCAGTGTTGCGAATCACGTCTGAAGTCCACATCCCGAACTCCCCAGGAGCACCCGTCATGCGTATCGGCATCCCCACCGAGATCAAGAACCACGAGTACCGCGTCGCCATCACCCCGGCCGGTGTCGCCGAACTGCACGACCGTGGCCACGAGGTCGTCATCCAGGCCGGTGCCGGCGAGGGCTCCTCCTTCCACGACATCGACTACAAAGAGGCCGGCGCGCAGATCCTGTCCACCGCCGAGCAGGTGTGGGAACAGGCCGACATGATCCTCAAGGTCAAGGAGCCCATCGCCTCCGAATACGCGCTCATGCGCGAGGGCCAGACCCTGTTCACCTACCTGCACCTGGCGGCCAGCCGTCCGTGCACCGAAGCGCTGCTCGCCTCGAAGACCACCTCCATCGCCTACGAGACCGTGCGCGCCGCCGACGGCTCGCTGCCGCTGCTGGCCCCGATGAGCGAGGTTGCCGGACGTCTCGCCCCGCAGGTCGGCGCCTACCACCTGATGAAGTCCGAGGGTGGTCGCGGTGTGCTGATGGGCGGTGTCCCGGGCACCGAGCCGGCCAACGTCGTGGTGATCGGCGGCGGTGTCAGCGGCGTGAACGCGGCGACCATCGCGGTCGGCATGGGCGCCCAGGTCACCGTGTTCGACCTCGACATCGCCAAGCTGCGCGCCGTCGACGCGCGTTTCAACGGCCGCGTCCACACCCGCTACAGCACGTCGCTGGCCCTCGCCGAGGCGGTCCGCGAGGCCGACCTGGTGATCGGCGCCGTCCTGGTGCCCGGCGCCAAGGCCCCCGTGCTGGTCTCGAATGACCTTGTGTCGCAGATGAAGCCGGGTGCGGTCCTGGTCGACATCGCGATCGATCAGGGTGGCTGCTTCGAGGACAGCCGCCCGACCACCCACGACGACCCCACCTTTACCGTCCACGACACCGTCTTCTACTGCGTCGCGAACATGCCCGGCACCGTCGCCCGGACCTCGACGATGGCGCTGACCGGCGCGACGCTGCCGTACGTGCTGCGCCTGGCCGATCAGGGCTGGGAGCAGGCCTGCCGCACCGACGCCTCGCTCGCCGCCGGCCTGTCGACCCACGACGGCAAGCTCTTCACGCCGGAGGTCGGTGCCGCACTGGATATCCCGGTCGCACCGCTGCCGTTCTGAGCGACTAGCTTTCCTTGCCCCCGCCGGGCGTGCGCAGATCCTTCGCGCACGCCCGGCGGAAATTCGTAAGGCTCTTCCGACGATCGCCGGTCAGCGGCGGCGGACCCACCAGATCATCCAGCCGATCAGCAGGACCACCGCCCCGGCCGCCACCGACCGCCAGGGCAGGGTGACCGCCAGCAGCACACACCCGACGATCCCGGCCACCGCGACCGCCCGGGCGGGGATTCGGCCACCCAGCGTCCACGCCGACGCGTTGGCGATCGCGTAGTACACCAGAATCGTGAATGCGGAGAACCCGATCGCACCCCTGATGTCGCCGAACGCCACCAGAACGGCGATCAGCAGTCCGACGACCATCTCGGCATGCTGCGGGACGACGCGCTGATCCGATCGGGTGCTCAACGTGGCCAGATACGAGGGCAGGTGACCGTCGCGCGCCATGGCCAGCGTCGTGCGCGAGACACCCAGCACCAACGACACCAGAGCGCCGAGGGCCGCTAGTACCGCGATCACCGCGACCGTCACCTGAAGCCACGTCCACCCGAGGAGCCGGACCGCGTCGGCCAGCGGTGCATCCGACGACGACAGGCGGTCGATACCGAGCGTCGCCACGAGCGTCGCGCCGACGATGGTGTAGACGATCATCGTGCCCGCGACCGCGACGAGCACCGCCCGCGGAATCACCCGTGCCGGGTCGCGGACCTCCTCCCCCAACGTGGTGATGCGTGCGTACCCGGCGAAGGCGAAGAACATGAGCGCGGCCGCCTGGGGGACGCCCCACCACGAGTGGTCGCCGAACGTGGCGAGCTGGGTCGCCGTCGCCGCGCCGCGGGACCACAGCACGGCCACCGCGACCGCCAGCCCGCACACGACGACGGCGACGATGGCCCGGCTCAAACGCGCGGATTTCTCGACGCCCCACAGGTTCACCGCGGTCACCAGCAGCACGGCCGCGACGGCCACCAGATGCATCTCGCGAGGCCAGAGGTAGGCGCCGACGGTCAGCGCCATCGCCGCACACGACGCCGTCTTGCCGACGACGAACGCCCACCCGGCGAGGTAGCCCCAGACGTCCCCGAGCCGTTCCCGGCCGTACACGTAGGTGCCACCGGATGCCGGGTAGCGCGCGGCGAGTCGGGCCGACGAGTACGCATTCGCAGCGGCCACCGATCCGGCGAGCAGCAGGGCGACGCCCAGGGCCGCGGCCGACCCGGCCGACCCTGCGGCCGGCGCCCACACGACGAAGACTCCGGCCCCGATCATCGCCGCGAGGCCAACGACGACGGCGTCGAGGAGTCCGAGTCTGCGGGTCAGTTCTGTCGGCATGGTGCCAGACGATAGGGCCCGCAGGTGATCACCAGGTGAACGACGAGGTCCCCCGACGACGCCCGCGGTAGGTGAAGCGCCGTTCGGTGATGTCTCCGTGGCCGTCTCGGCCCAACCTCAACACCGTCGAGGCACGGGTGCCGTAACCGCGCATGGTCACGAAGATCGGCGAGAGATCCTGCTCCCGCTCGGCGGGCACCCCGGTGTCGGGCAGCCGGTCCACCGTCGGCCGTGCCCGGTCGCTCAGCAGGTCGAGATACGGCTCCACCGGCGCTCCGGGCCGATCCTCGGCCACGATCGCGGCCAGTGCCTCGCACCCGTCGGTCACCTTGGGCCAGGCGCTGTCGAGGACACCGTTGGACAGGCCGTGCACACCCGGTTCGACCCGCCGTGCGGCGGGCTCCGGAAAGTTGGTCGCCCACCACATCTCGCCGTCGTCGGCGACGAGCAGGTTCGCCGGTGCATACTCGTCGGCCAGATCGCACAGCCGCTGCGCCGCCTGCGCCGGAGTGGCGGTTCCGGTCAGAAAGTCGACCGGCAACTCGCCGCGCGACCGGGGCCCGGGTCCGGCCGGGACACCGTCGCGCACATTGGTGACCATCGCCACCCGTGTCGGCCGATCGGCGTGGACGCCCATCCAGGTGCCGCCGGCCTCCGCATCCCGACCACCGATGATCGGCAGGTCGCCCCAGCGCCCCAACGCCCGGGTGCGGCGCCGATAGAACTCGTCACGGTTGGCGGCCACGACCAGCGCGAAATCCGGATGCAAATCGTACGCGAACAGGATGAGGCACATGATGATTCGCGCTATCGCGCTTGCTCGGTCACGGACAGGTAGTGGCTCATGTTCGTCATCCGCCGCTGGACGCCGGTGATCTCGCGCACCGCCTGCGCCACCAGGCTCCGGTCGAGCGGGGACAGGCGCTTCATGTTCAGGACATCGCTGACCTGTTCGCCCCGATCGAACTGTGCCACTTGATATGTCAGCCGCACCCGCTGCAGGACGTCGAACACCTCGACGAGCGTCGCAGCGGAATCGGCGGACATCATCGGGCTGCCCGCGGCGGCCATCAGGCGCCCGCGGGTGCCGAGTTCGGTGGACCGCACCGACAACGCCGCCCAGCGCGCGATGTTCACCAGGGGCGTCAAGGCGTGGTGTTTGATGTCGAAGGTGCCGCCCCGGCGGGTGAGGACGTCGCGCATCGACCGCAGTCTCGCCTTGTGCGACAACGACTCCTGCAACAACAGGCCCAGCGTGCCGGGGTGTCCGCGGAGATCGCCGAACACCTCGCCGACCGCCGACAAGCCCTGATCGCCCCAGATCGGTCGACCGTCGAGCAACAGCGACGTGAAGATCATGCCCTTGTTCTCCAGCGGCGCGTCCAGCCACTGCTGCGCGGCCGACCGCCACTGCGCGTGGGTGCGGGCGAACAACGGCATCGACGCGATCGCCCCGTTGGTGTCGATCGCCATTCCCGCGCGCCGCAGGACGTCGTCGACCTCCGCGAAGACCGTTCGGTACGCAGCGATCTGCTCATCGGCGACGGCGTCGTCGAAGGTCACCGCCGAGTCGACGTCGGAGGTCAGGACCGGCTCGCGACGCGCATTGCTGCCCAGCGACAACCACGTCAGCGCGGCGGGATCGAGATCGGGGTGACGGCGCAGCGTGAGCTCCAGTGACCGGCGCACGATCGCGTCGTTGACCAGTGACGCGATGGCCGTCACCTCGTGCACGGGCTGCCCCCGCCGCACCAGGTCGGCCACCAGGTACGGCACCCGCCCACCGCTCGCGACGAGGTCCTCTACGGTGGCGGCACGAGATATCTGCCGACGCAGCGACATGGACGGACCTGCCGGTGCGGCAATGAAATCCGCGGGTCCCACGGCGCCGATCACGGCGCCGGAGGGATCGAGCACGGGCACCGCGGCGAGATCGTGATCGAGGATCTCGGTGAGCGCGTCCGCGGCGGCCGTCCCGCGATAGACGACGCGGGCCGGGGTGTCCACCACGTCGGACAGTGCGGTGTCCAGCGAACGCCCCGCGGCGACCACCCGTGCGCGGATGTCGGCATCGGTGACGACGCGATAGCCGTCGTCGCGGGCGAAGATGACGTACTCCTGCCGGCGGTCGGTCATCAGGCGTGCCGCCTCGGCGACCGTCATGTCCGGCGCACCGATCACCGGTGCGCTCGCGATGAGGTGGTCGACCGTGCCGTGCGCGGGTCCGGGCGCGTCGCGGCGACGGGGAACGGTCAGCTTGTCGGCGACGAACTCGGCGCCCCGGACGCTGGAGAACAGCGACCGCGCGGCGTCGCCGGGGATCAGGCAGACGGTGGCCGGACCCGCCGCCACCGCCCGTGGTCCCACCAAGGACTTCGTCAGCAGCGACGAGTAGCCGAAAACACCGCCGGGGCCCAGGGTTTCATCTGCCTCGCCCTGGTCGGGGCCGATGTTGAAGAGTTCGACCTGGCCGGCGACGACCGCGTACATGACGTCGGACGGCGTGACGAAACCATCAAAGATGGTTGCACCGGAATCGAATTCGATCATCTCGCCGGATTCCACCAGGCGAACGAACTCGTCATCGGAGACGGAATCGAAGGGCGCGTGACGGCGCAGATGATCCCACGACGGCGGAGCGCTCATCGATGATCCTTTGCCGGTAGAGGTGAACGGGTGGTCAGACTCCGAATGTACGGCCTGGCCGACACCGAGGCGAGCACGCATGCGACCTCACCGTGGTCGCCTGCAGACACGTGACCCGCCCCCGGGAGATTCCGGGAGCGGGTCAGGTGAGTGATCCGTGGGATCAGGCGTCCGCGGTGGCCTTCTCCGCGGCTGCGCCGGCGGCGGCCTCCTCGTCGACCGGGACGAGGCTGATCTTGCCGCGGTCGTCGATGTCGGCGATCTCCACGCGGAGCTTGGAGCCGACGCTCACGACGTCCTCGACCTTGTTGATCCGCTTGCCCTTGCCGAGCTTGGAGATGTGCACCAGACCGTCGCGGCCCGGCAGCAGCGAGACGAACGCGCCGAACGCGGTGGTCTTGACCACGGTGCCGAGGAACCGCTCGCCCACCTTGGGGAGCTGCGGGTTGGCGATCGCGTTGACCCGGTCGATGGCGGCCTGCGCCGACGGCCCGTCGGCCGCGCCGACGAACACGGTGCCGTCGTCCTCGATCGAGATGTTGGCGCCGGTCTCCTCGGTGATGCCGTTGATCGTCTTGCCCTTGGGGCCGATCAGCTCGCCGATCTTGTCCACCGGGATCTTGATGGTGGTGATCCGCGGCGCGTACGGGCTCATCTCGTCCGGCTCGTCGATGGCCTCGGCCATCACGTCCAGGATGGTCAGGCGCGCGTCCTTGGCCTGGCTCAACGCACCGGCCAGCACCTGGCTCGGGATGCCGTCGAGCTTGGTGTCGAGCTGCAGCGCGGTGACGAAGTCCTTGGTACCGGCGACCTTGAAGTCCATGTCGCCGAAGGCATCCTCGGCACCCAGGATGTCGGTGAGGGCGACGTAGCGCATCTCACCGTCGACCTCGTCGGAGACCAGACCCATGGCGATGCCGGCGACCGGGGCGCGCAGCGGCACACCGGCGTTGAGCAGCGACATGGTCGAAGCGCAGACCGAGCCCATCGACGTGGAACCGTTGGAGCCCAACGCTTCCGACACCTGACGGATCGCGTACGGGAAGTCCTCGACGCTCGGGATGACCGGTGCGAGGGCACGCTCGGCGAGCGCACCGTGGCCGATCTCGCGGCGCTTGGGCGACCCGACGCGGCCGGTCTCACCGGTCGAGAACGGCGGGAAGTTGTAATGGTGCATGTAGCGCTTGGAGGTGTCGGGGCCGAGCGAATCGATCTGCTGGGCCATCTTGACCATGTCGAGGGTGGTGACGCCCAGGATCTGGGTCTCGCCGCGCTCGAACAGGGCGCTACCGTGCGCCCGCGGGATGATCGCGACCTCGGCCGACAACGACCGGATGTCGGTGATGCCGCGGCCGTCGATGCGGAAGTGGTCGGTCAGGATCCGCTGTCGCACCAGCTTCTTGGTCAGCGAGCGGTAGGCCGCGCCGATCTCCTTCTCGCGGCCCTCGAACTGCTCGCCGAGCTGATCGAGGATGTCGCCCTTCAGCTCGTCGGTCCGCTCGTCGCGCTCCTGCTTGCCGGCGATGGTGAGGATCTCCGAGAGGCGATCGGTCGCGGCACCGGCGACGGCGTCGTAGGCGTCGGAGGCATACGGCGGGAACAGCGGGAACTCGCCGGTCTCCTTGGCCGCGGCCGCCGCGAGCGACTTCTGCGCTTCGCAGAGTCGGGCGATGAACGGCTTGGCGGCTTCGAGGCCCTCGGCGACGATCGCCTCGGTCGGCGCCTGCGCGCCGCCGGCGATGATGTCGATGACGTTCTCGGTGGCCTCGGCCTCGACCATCATGATCGCGACATCGGCGCCATCACCTTCACCGGAGACGATCCGGCCGGCGACGACCATGTCGAAGACCGCACCCTCGAGCTGCTCGACGGTCGGGAACGCGACCCACTGGCCCGCCCGGTTCTCCTCGGTCGGGATGAGCGCGACCCGCACGGCACCGACGGGGCCGGAGAACGGCAGGCCGGCGAGTTGGGTGGAGGCAGACGCCGCGTTGATCGCGACGACGTCGTAGAGGTCCTTGGGGTCGAGCGACAGCACGGTCACGACGACCTGGATCTCGTTGCGCAGGCCGTCGACGAAGGACGGGCGCAGCGGCCGGTCGATGAGGCGGCAGGTGAGGATCGCGTCGGTGGACGGACGGCCCTCGCGGCGGAAGAACGAGCCGGGGATGCGGCCCGCGGCGTACATCCGCTCCTCGACGTCGACGGTCAGCGGGAAGAAGTCGAAGTGCTCCTTGGGCTGCTTGGACGCGGTGGTGGTCGACAGGAGCATGGACTCCTCGTCGAGGTAGGCGGTCACCGAGCCCGCGGCCTGCAGGGCGAGGCGTCCGGTCTCGAAACGGATGGTGCGGGTGCCGAAGCTCCCGTTGTCGATGATGGCGGTCGCCTCGGTGACGGCGTCGTCGTAGTCGGCAGAATCGATGTCCTGCTCAGTGGTCACATCTGTCATGTGAGAGTTGAAATCCCTTCATATCAGCCGCCACGTCGGCGACTGCGGTGGTGGAGCGGGACGACGCTGATCGCGCACGGCGCGCTGTGCACACAGCGATGCCGTGGCGACGACTGCAGGTGCAGATGGTCGGCCCGCGACTGTGGCCGTAGAAGAATTGCCGGCGTGCGGGCGCGCGTTCATGGCGCGCCGTTGTTGTGGTACAGACGGCCTTCGATCGAAGCGGCCGGAAACGAGGCGGGTTCACCTTGGTTCCGGCGGCCACTACCGAGGACCGATCTGCTCGTTCTCACACGTCCTGCAGGACTTCACGGCAACGGTCGTTGACAATCTTATCATTGGGGCCGACCTGCATAAATACCGACCTGCACCAACAAGACGGCCGCCCCCGCGGTGCGGGGACGGCCGAGAAAGTCCGGACTCGTGGTCGATCAGCGACGCAGACCGAGGCGCTCGATCAGCGCACGGTAGCGGTTGATGTCGACCTTCGCGACGTACTTGAGCAGACGACGGCGACGACCCACGAGCAGCAGCAGACCACGACGGCTGTGGTGATCGTGCTTGTGCTCCTTGAGGTGCTCGGTCAGGTCGGTGATGCGCTTGGTGAGCAGCGCGACCTGGGCCTCGGGCGAACCGGTGTCGGTCTCGTGCAGCCCGTACTCGCTGAGGATGTCCTTCTTCTCGGCGGCAGTCAAAGCCATGGAGATACTCCTGTTTTTCAGTTCCGCGTACACAAATCTGGGCGCGCCACCGCGGACTGCAGCAACGCCGACGTGCCAATTTACCAGCGGTGCTGGTCGGGACCCAAATCGCGACCGGTCAGTGCTCCGCGGCCGCCAGCAACGACCGCGTCTTGTCCACGTCGTCGCCGATGGCGGTGATCAGGTCCTCGACATCTGCGAACGGCACCATGCCACGGATCCGGGCGACGAAGTCCACCGCGACGTGCTGTCCGTACAGATCGGCGCTGGTGTCGAGGACGAAGGCCTCCACGGTGCGGGTGCGTCCGGAGAAGGTCGGGTTGGTGCCGACCGACACCGCGGCCTGATAACGCTCCCCGGGCACCACCTGCCCGACCACCGGACCGACCCCGAGCACCGTGAACCACGCCGCGTACACGCCGTCTGCCGGGATCGCGGCGTACATCGGGGGTGCGACGTTGGCCGTCGGGTAGCCGAGTTCGCGCCCCCGGCCGTCGCCGCGGACGACGACACCTTCCACCCGGTGTGGCCGGCCGAGGGCCTCGGCGGCCAGTTCGACGTCCCCGGCGGCGACGCAGGATCGGATGTAGGTGGACGAGAAGGTCACGGCGTGTTCGCCGAACAGCGAGATCGCCTGCACCTCGAAACCGAACTTCTGGCCGAGATCGGCCAGTTTCGCCACATCACCGGCGGCCTTCTTGCCGAAGGTGAAGTTGTCGCCGACGACGACGTCGGCGGCATGCAACGTCTCCACCAGGATGTCGTGCGCGAAGTCCTTCGGCGAGCGAGACGCGAGTTCGGGCGTGAACGGCATGACGCAGAAGACGTCGATGCCGAGTTCCTCGGCGAGTTCGGCCCGCCGGGTCAGGGTGGTCAGCTGCGGAGGATGCGAGCCGGGACGGACCACCTCGGCCGGATGCGGATCGAAGGTCATCAGCACCGACGGCACCCCGCGGGCCCGGGCCGCCGTCGTCGCCGCAGTGATCAACTGGGCGTGTCCACGGTGGACGCCGTCGAAAACGCCTATGGTGACCACACATCTGCCCCAGTCCGCGGGGATGTCCTCGAGACCTCGCCAACGCAACACGCGCTTCAGCCTACGACCCACCAGCCCCACTGACCACCACCGCCCGGGCGTGGTGAATAGCGGGTTTCAGCGTCCACCGGCCGCCGTGAACAACGCGTGACCACACCGTGCGCGTGGTCCGCCGACACCACCGCAGACGCCTCGGGAGGATTCGGCCTGCATGCCCTAAGCTCGACTCATGCCCCAATCCCGAACGGTCGCCGCTGCCAAATCCGCGGCGGCCAACCCCGGATCGGGTCCCGATCGTCCGGTGACCGCGCTGTCGTCGGTCACCCAGGACTACCTCAAGGTCATCTGGACGAGCCAGGAGTGGGCGGACGTCAAGGTCACCACCAAGATGCTCGCCGAGAAGTTGGGCGTGTCGGCGTCGACGGCGTCGGAGGCGATCCGCAAGCTCGCCGATCAGGGGCTCGTCTCCCACGAACGCTATGGCGCGGTCACCCTCACCGACGAGGGCCGCACGGCGGCGATCCTGATGGTCCGCCGGCATCGCCTGCTGGAAACCTTCCTCGTGCGCGAACTCGGATACGGCTGGGACGAGGTGCACGACGAGGCGGAGATCCTCGAGCATGCGGTGTCCGACCGGTTGATGTCGCGCCTCGACGCGAAGCTCGGCTACCCGGACCGCGATCCGCACGGCGACCCGATCCCGGCGCTCGACGGCTCGGTGCCCAGCCCCGACGTCACCGCCCTGGCCGACCTCAAGGTCGACGAATCCGGCCGTGTCGCAAGGATTTCCGACACCGACCCGGAGATGCTGCGGTATTTCGACGAGGTCGGCGTCGCACTCGACTGCGAGATCACCGTCGTCGAGAAGCGCCCGTTCGCGGGAACGATCTCCATCTCCGTCGACGGCAACACCAATCTCGACCTCGGTGACGTGGCGGCCCGCGCGATCTTCCTGGTGGATCGAACCTGACCGCCCCTCGCTCAGCAACTTCCCCGCTGGTCGAGTAAGGCACCGAGCGCAGCGAGGCGCCGCATCGAGACCACTTCCCTTGGCCGACAAGTGACCTCGACCTCACTGCGACCAATACCTCACTCGATCACCGCAACGTCGCCGGGCGCACCACCATCACCGAACTGGCGCGTCTCCCCTTCTCTTGCACCAGGGCGATCGCCTGCCCGGCCGGGTCGATGACGACGTAGATCTCCTTGCGGCCGACCGGCGTGAGCCAGCGTCCCTGGCTGATCGACTCGGCCTCGTCGTCGTCGATATCGCGGTGCGGGAACGAGAGTTTCGCCGCCTCGTCGATGGACAGCGAGAGAAGGGGCGGGTCGCCGAGATCATCGAGACGGCGAGCGTGATCGAGGGTGAACGGTCCGACGGCGGTGCGCCGCAACGCCGTCAGGTGGCCGCCGACGCCGAGGGCGGCTCCGAGATCGCGTGCCAGGGAACGGATGTAGGTGCCGGCCGAGCAGTCGACCTCGACGTCGATGTCGACGTACCCTTCGAGACACTCGAAAGCCCGCTCCTCAGGGAGCGAGGGGACGCGCTCGCAAGCGGGCTCCTCAGGGACCGGGTGTCCGCGCCGGATTTCGTGAATCCCGAAGCGCGACACCGTGACCGGCCGCGCCTCGAGGTCGAACTCGGCGCCCGCCCGCACCAGGTTGTGGGCGCGCCGTCCGTCGACCTTGATGGCACTGACCTTGGCGGGCACCTGCTGGATGTCGCCGGTGAGATCGGCGATGCCGGCGGCGATCTGGTCGTCGGTGATGTGCGATGCGTTGGTCCGGGTGAGGATCTCGCCCTCGCGGTCGTCGGTGTCGGTGCTCGCGCCGAGCCGGATCGTCGCGGTGTAGGACTTCGTCGTCAGCGAGAGCAGCCCCAGCAGTTTGGTGGCTCGCTCGATACCGATCACGAGGACCCCGGTGGCCATTGGGTCCAAGGTTCCAGCATGCCCGACTCGCCTGGTGTTGAACAGCTTTCGACACTTCGACACGACGTCGTGGCTGGTCATGCCGGCGTCCTTGTCGACGATCAGGAGGCCGGCGTTCTCGATGGATGCGTCGGCCATGTCAGGTGAGCGCGATCGTGGTGGTGATGAGGCCGCGGTCGATCAGCCACCGGCCGGACAACTCGGTGAGCGGTGGTCCGCCGTCGATGGTGGCCGGGTCGATGAGAATCCGCGACCTGAACGTGCCGCCGGTGTCGGAGGTCTGGTCGAAGGTGATGTGCGCGTCCTCGAAACCGAGCCAGCGGTGCGTGACCGGGAACCACGCCTTGTACGTTGCCTCCTTGGCGCAGAACAGAAGTCGATCCCAGTGCAGGCCGGACGGGCGGGTGGCGAGGACGTCGCGTTCGGCGGCGATGCTGGTGTGGTCGAGCACCCCGTCGGGCAGTGTGTCATGCGGTTCGGCGTCGATGCCGAGCGATCTGACCTGCAGCGCATAGCCGACGATCGCCGCCCGGTAGCCGTCGCAGTGCGTGAGGCTCCCCACGACCTTCTCCGGCCACAGCGGCATCCCCTTGTCCCCCCGCATGATGGGTGTGGGCTCGAAACCCAGCTCCGACAAGGCTTGTCGCGCACAATCCCGCGCCGTGGTGAACTCCCGCCGCCGTTTCTCCACGGCACGTTCGATGAGGCTCCGCTCGGCGGGCATCGGCTCCAGACCCGGCGGGTCCTCGAACGCCTCGACTGCGGCCACCCCGGCCGGTACCAGCTGCTCGATCACCCTTGTCCCTCCGTCTTCCCGCTGCCGGATCGTTGTGCCCGCTGTTGCCGTCGTTCCTCGAGCCGCCGTGCGAACTCGCGTGCGCGTTTCTCGTAGTCGGGCGGCAACTCGAATCGGGCGCCGTGCCCGGGCAGGTCGTCCTCGGTCAGCCCGGGGTCGGGAATGATGGCCCGCAACAACGGTTCGGGCAGACCGCGGCGCTTCCACTCGCGCGGATAGCCCACGGACACCTCTTCGAACCGGACGAAGTCGTACCAGGTGGTGCGCGGGATGTGCAGATGGCCGTAGACGCAGCAGGCGGCCCGATAGCGCGTGTGCCAGTCGTCGGTCAACTCGCTGCCGCACCACAGCGCGAACTCGGGGTAGAACAGCGCGTCGGTGGGTTCCCGGCGCAGCGGCCAGTGGTTGATGAGCACCGTCGACTCGGCCGGGTCGATGGCGTCGAGGCGCTTGCGGGTGGACTCGATCCGGGCCCGGCTCCAGGCGTCCCGCGTGGGATACGGCTCGGGTGAGAGCAGGAACTCGTCGGTGGCCACCACGTTGCGTTCCCGCGCCAGGGCCAGCGCGGTCAGCTTGGTGGAGGTGCCCTCGGGGCGGAAGGTGTAGTCGTAGAGCAGGAACATCGGCACCACCCGCACCGGCGGGGTACCGTCGCCCGGGTCGAACAGCGGATAGATGTCCTCCGGGGTGACGACGCCGAGGTCGCGGCACGCCTGCACCAGATAGTCGTAGCGGGCGACGCCGAAGATCTGCAGCGGGTCCTTGGCGGTGGTGTAGAGCTCGTGGTTGCCGGGCACCCAGACGACGGTGTGGAATCGCGACCTCAGCCGGCGAAGGGTGTCGACGATGTCGTCGGTGCGTTCGGCGACGTCACCGGCGACGATCAGCCAGTCGTCACTGTGCGTCGGGCGGATCATGTCGATGATGTGCTCGTTGCCGCGGTGCGCGACGTGCAGATCGCTGATCGCCCAGAGAGTTGCCACGAGGATCCATCGTGCCAGAAGCGGCGGTGTGACTCAGTCCGTCCCCACCCGGCGCCAGCGCCCCGAGCGGATCCGCCAGACCACGCTGGCCAACCGGATCAGCATGAAGAGCATCAGACCGGTCCAGATACCCGCGAGGCCCCAGTCGAACACCAGCGACAGCCAGATCATCGGGAAGAACCCGACCAGCGCGCCGGTCAGCGTCGCGGTGCGCAGGAACGCGGCGTCGCCGCTGCCGAGCAGGACACCGTCGAGCGCGAACACCACGCCGGCGACCGGCAGCATCGCGACGAAGTACCACCACGGCACGCTGATCGCGTCGAGGATGCCCGGGTCGGAGGTGAACAGCCGCGGAATGATGCCGGCACCGACCGCGAAGACCGCCGCCGCCAGAGATGCGGCGATCAGCGACACGATCGTCACGGTGCGCGCCACGGCACCGGCCGCGGCCGCCGCTCCCGCACCGAGCGCCGCACCGACGAGGGCCTGCGCGGCGATCGCCAGCGAGTCCAGGAACAGCGACATGAACTCCCACAGCTGCAGCACCACCTGGTGGGCCGCGACGTCGGCGACCCCGAACCTTGCGGCGACCGCCGCCGCCGACAGGAAGCAGACCTGGAACGAGAGACTGCGCACCACCAGGTCGCGGGCCATCACCAGCTGCGCCCGCATGACCGGCCGGTCGGGGCGCAGCGCCCCCGGGCCGGCCTCGCGAACCAGGCGCACCGCGAAGAGCGTCCCGGTGATGCCCTGGCCGATCAGGTTCGCGATCGCGCTGCCCGGCAGTCCGAGCCGCGGGAACCCGAGCACCCCGTGGGTGAGACCGACGACCAGGACCGCCGCGACCGACAATCCGACGACGACGTAGATCACCGGACGCCGGGTGTCCTGCACGCCGCGCATCCACCCGTTGCCGGCCATCGACAGCAGGATGAGCGGCACGCCGAACATCGCGATCCGCAGCCATTCGGTGGCGTCGTCGGCCACCCGGGCGGCGTCGGGGCCGGTGCCGACGAGCAGATCCATGACGTAGGGCGTCAGCGGATACATCACCGCGACCAGCAGCACGCCGACAGCCACGGCGATCCAACTGGCCTGCACCCCCTCGTGCACGGCGCCGACGCGATCGCCGGCACCGAAGCGGCGGGCCGACCGGGCCGTCGTGCCGTACGACAAGAAGGTCAGCTGTGTGCTGATCACCGACAGCACGAGCGTCGCCACCCCGAGCGCCGCGAGCTGATGACCGCCGAGGCGACCGACCACCGCGAGGTCGAGCAGGAGGTACATCGGCGGGGCGATGAGGACGGCGAGGGCCGAGACCGTCAGGGTGGCGATCCGCAGGCCACTGGTGTCCGGGCCCGCTGTCGACATGCGGTCAACCCTATCGACGCCGGACGGGCTGACTGCCGGGCGGTGGTGTCGATGCGGTCGTCGCAAGCTCGCCCTCCTTGCTCGACCGGCAAAGGGCGCCCCGACCAGCGGAAGGGTCGCTGAAACCGGAGCGGGGCCACTTCCGGGCAAACCGTGGCAGGGTGGGGTCATGGTCGCCTCCACCTCTCCCTGGCCCGCGCTCACCGTCGACAGCTGGACCGACACCCGTGACACCGTGCACATGTGGACGCAGATCGTCGGCAAACTCCGCCTGGCGCTCGGGCCGAACATCAACCATTGGTGGGGCATCACGCTCTACGTCGATGCCCGCGGCCTGACCACCTCGCTGATGCCGGTCGACGACGGCGGGCTCGAGGTCCGATTCGATTTCGTGACTCACGAACTGGTGATGCAGCACACCGACGGTCGGTCGCGCAGCATCCAACTCGGGCCACGATCCGTTGCGGACTTCTACCGCGAGTTCCGGGCCGACCTCGACGCTCTCGGGGTGCACGCCACGATCTACCCGGTTCCCGTCGAACTTCCCGAGGTCATCCCGTTCGCCGACGACGAGGTTCACCACTCGTACGACCCGGTGGCCGTACACACGTTCTGGCAACAGCTCGTGGTGATCTCCGAGGTTTTCACCGAGTTCCGCGCGCGCTTCACCGGAAAAGTCAGTCCGGTCCACTTCTTCTGGGGCTCTTTCGATCTCGCGGTCACCCGGTTCTCCGGACGGTCCGCACCGCAGCATCCCGGTGGCGTACCCAACTGTCCGGATTTCGTCATGCACGAGGCATACGACGCGGAGTTGGCCAGCGCCGGCTTCTGGTGCGGCGGGGGTGCGGAGGGCGCGTTCTATTCCTACGCCTATCCGGTGCCGGACGGATTCAGCACGACGCCCATCGAGGTGTCCGGTGCCCGGTACGACGAGCAACTCGGCGAGTTCGTCCTGCCCTACGAGGCGGCCCGGACTTCGGCGGACCCGACCGCCACGGCGCTGGGGTTCCTCGAGCAGACCTACCGCGCGGCTGCTGATGCGGGTGGGTGGCCGGCGGGGTTGACGAAGTAGCGCTCGGACCGTCGTTTCGGCCGCTGCGGTTGCCGAGCACGCGTGCCTGCGAGCGCGACGAAAGTGTTCCCCGGCGCCGCTCAGGTGGGGTCTTACAGGGAATCGAGCAGCCGCGCGACGACCTGATCCGCGGCGCCCTCGTCGCTGTAGCCGGATGCGTGCCGGTGGCCCCCGCCGCCGTGTGAGGTCGCGATCGGGACGAGGTCGACGGTCCGCTTGGAGCGCAGCGACACCGACCAGCGGCCGGGTTCGATCTCCTTGAACACCGCCGCGATCTCCGCCTCGGCGGCGGTCCGGACGATGTCGACGACGCTCTCCGATTCCTCCCAGCTCATGCTGCGCAGCAGCGCGTTGCCGATGACCGCGTAGACCAGTCCCTCACCGCCGCACGCCTTCGGCACGAGCTTGGCGGCCCCGAGCACCGATCCGACCATCGGCAACCAGGCGAACGGGTGGGTGTCGAGCAGGATCCGGCTCCAGGTGCGGGCGTCCACGCCGGTGTCGAGGAGTCGGGCGGCGATCCGGAACGATTCGGGCCGAGCCCATTTGAACGATCCGGTGTCGGTGACCAGGCCCGCGTACAGACATGTCGCGATGTCGACGTCGATGGTCACGTCGAGCTCGTCGAGCACCGCGAGCACCAGAACGGCGGTGCAGTCGGCGGTGGCGTCGATGAGGTCG
This sequence comes from Gordonia sp. NPDC003424, assembly GCF_053588655.1. Lineage (NCBI taxonomy): Bacteria > Bacillati > Actinomycetota > Actinomycetes > Mycobacteriales > Gordoniaceae > Gordonia > Gordonia sp. NPDC003424. The sequence continues at coordinate 165,628 of NZ_JBSFQJ010000011.1, read as the reverse complement.
AGGTCGGCGAACCCGCCGTTGGAGGCATGGTGGTCGATGGCGATGGTGCGCTCGGCCGCGGTGAAGGTCGGCACCAGCGATTCGAGTCGGCCGAGGCCGGCGGCGTCGACCGACACCACCACCCGATGTCGCACCAGGTCGGCCTCGTCCACTAGCAGTTTGGCGCCGGGCAGCGCGCGCATGGCATCCGGCAGCGCGACGGTGCCGGGGAACGCGACCTCGACGTCGGCGCCGAGCCGATCGAGCGCGAGGCCGAGCGCCAGCCCACTGCCGATGGTGTCCGCGTCGGGGCGGACGTGGCAGCAGATGGTGACCGCAGGCACGTCGATGAGTGCCTGCGCCACCTCTGCGGCCGAGGACGCGGTCACTCGGCGGAACCGCCGTCTGCAGCGTCCTCGTCGTGGCGGTAGGGATCGGCGTCGCCGGCCGGTGTGGCGGCGGCCGCCTGGCGGGCGACCAGTTCGTCGTTGGCGCGCGCCCGCGCCACGAGCTCCTCCATGTGCCGGGCGGCGTCGGGGACGGTGTCGAGGACGAACGTCAGGGTCGGGGTGAACCGCACACCGGTGCCGGCACCCACCTTGGAGCGGAGGATGCCGGTGGCCTTGGCCAGGCCGGCGGCGGCCGCCTCGTAGTCGGGTACGGCGTCGATCGAGTCACCCATCACCGTGTAGTAGAGCGTCGCGTCGTGCAGATCGTTGGTGACCCGGGCATCGGTGATGGTGACGTATGCGAGTCGCGGGTCTTTGATCTCGGTGCCGATCGCCGACGCGACGATCGACGAGATGCGCTTGGCGAGGCGGGCTGCCCGTGCCGTATCAACCATCTCGATCCCTTTCCTTTGGGCGAAAAACTACTCCCCTTCCCGTCCACAGGTGATCCGTGGACGGAAAGGGGTAGCAGTAGTGCGGAAACCTCTCAGCTGACAGGAGTCAGTCGCGCGACTTCTCCTGCAGCTCGTAGCTCTCGATGACGTCGTCGACCTTTATGTCGCTGTAGGTCACGGTGAGACCACATTCGTAACCGTCGCGAACCTCGGTGACATCGTCCTTCTCGCGGCGCAGCGACGAGATCGTGAGATTCTCGGCGACCACGACGTTGTCGCGGAGCAGGCGTGCCTTGGCGTTGCGGCGCATGATGCCCGACTGGACCAGACAGCCGGCGATGTTGCCGACCTTCGACGACTTGAAGATCGCGCGGATCTCGGCGCGGCCGAGCTCGACCTCTTCGTAGACCGGCTTGAGCATGCCCTTGAGCGCGCTCTCGATCTCGTCGATGGCCTGGTAGATCACCGAGTAGTACCGGATGTCGACGCCCTCGCGGTTGGCCAGCTCGGTGGCCTTGCCCTCCGCACGGACGTTGAAGCCGATGATGATCGCATCCGAGGCGGCCGCCAGGTTGACGTTGGTCTCGGTGACACCACCGACACCGCGGTCGATGACGCGCAGCGAGACCTCTTCGCCCATGTCGATACCGAGCAGCGCCTCTTCGAGGGCCTCGACGGTACCGGAGTTGTCGCCCTTGAGGATCAGGTTCAGCTGGCTGGTTTCCTTCAGCGCCGAATCCAGGTCTTCCAGGCTGATCCGCTTGCGGCTGCGTGCGGCCATCGCGTTGCGCTTGCGCGCATTGCGGCGATCCGCGATCTGCCGGGCGATCCGGTCCTCCTCGACGACGAGCAGGTTGTCGCCCGCGCCGGGCACCGAGGTGAAGCCGATGACCTGCACCGGACGCGACGGGGTCGCCTCCTCGACGTCGTCGCCGTGCTCGTCGACCATGCGTCGAACGCGGCCGTAGGCGTCGCCGGCCACCACGGAGTCGCCGACCTTGAGCGTGCCGCGCTGCACCAGCACGGTCGCCACCGGGCCGCGGCCGCGGTCGAGGTGGGCCTCGATCGCGACGCCCTGGGCGTCCATGTCGGGGTTGGCCCGCAGATCGAGCGACGCGTCGGCGGTGAGCAGCACCGCTTCGAGCAACTCGTCGATGTTGGTGCCCTGCTTGGCCGAGATGTCGACGAACATGCTGTCGCCGCCGTACTCCTCGGGGATGAGGCCGTACTCGGTGAGCTGTCCGCGGATCTTCTGCGGGTCGGCGCCTTCCTTGTCGATCTTGTTGACCGCCACGACGATCGGCACGTCGGCCGCCTGCGCGTGGTTGACCGCCTCCACCGTCTGCGGCATGACGCCGTCGTCGGCCGCGACCACCAGGATCGCGATGTCGGTGGCCTTCGCACCGCGGGCACGCATGGCGGTGAACGCCTCGTGACCCGGGGTGTCGATGAAGGTGATCAGGCGGTCGTCACCGTTGAGGTGGGTGTTCACCTGGTATGCACCGATGTGCTGGGTGATGCCACCGGCCTCGGCCTCGCGGACGTTGGCCTTACGGATGGTGTCGAGCAGTCGGGTCTTGCCGTGGTCGACGTGACCCATGACGGTGACCACCGGCGGACGCTGTTCGAGATCTTCCTCGCCGCCCTCGTCCTCGCCGTAGGACAGGTCGAAGCTCTCCAGGAGCTCACGGTCCTCGTCCTCCGGGCTGACGACCTGGACGTCGTAGTTCATCTCGGAGCCGAGCAGCTCCAGCGTCTCGTCGTTGACCGACTCGGTCGCGGTGACCATCTCGCCGAGGTTGAACAGCGCCTGCACGAGCGATGCCGGGTTGGCGTCGATCTTGTCGGCGAAGTCGGACAGCGATGCGCCGCGGGCGAGCCGGATGGTCTCGCCGTTGCCACGGGGCAGCCGGACACCGCCGACTGCCGGTGCCTGCATGTTCTCGTACTCGGCGCGCTTCGCCCGCTTCGACTTACGGCCCTTGCGGGGCGCGCCGCCGGGACGACCGAAAGCGCCGGCCGCACCACCGCGGCCACGGCCACCGCCGCCACCGCCACCACCGGGACGACCGCGGAAACCGCCGCCTGTACCGGCCGGTGCGCCACCGGGCGCTCCCTGACCGCCGCCGCCACCGCGGTAGCCACCGCCACCGCCGCCACGGTTACCGCCACCTGGTCCGCCGCGGCCGGGACGGCCGGCGTCGGGACGCTGGGTACGGCTGGGCATCGCACCCGGATTGGGGCGCGGAGGCATGTTGCCGGGGTTCGGACGAGGTCCGCCCTGACCCGGAGCTGGTCGCGGACCACCCTGACCGGGGCCGGGACGACCGGATGCACCGGAACGTCCACCCGGACGCGGGCCGCCCTGGCCGGGGCCGGGACGGGGGGCCGGCGGACGCGGCGCGGGCGCCGGGGCCGACGAGTAGGGGTTGTTGCCGACCCGCGGGGCACGCGGACCGGGCTTCGGGCCGGGACGCGGACCGGGACCCGGACGCGATGCGCCACCGGACTCAGCCGGACGCGCCTCGGGTGCCGGACTTGCGGCACGGGCCGCCGGAGCCTGCGGAGTCGGGGCCGCCGGAGCGGGCTTCGACGGCGCGGGAGCCGGGGTCGGGATCTGTTGGGCTGCCGGAGCCACGGGTGCGGCCGGTGCCGGCGCGGGTGCGCTCGGTTTCGGACCGGGTCGCGCCGGGCCTGGCTTTGCCGCCGCTGCGCCGTTGGCGCCCGGCTTGGGAGCCGCGGAACCGCCAGGCTTGGCCGCCGGCTTGGCGGACTCCTTGGCTGCTCCGGGCTGGGGGAATGATTCGCGGAGACGTCGGGCGACGGGGGCTTCCACCGTCGACGACGCCGATTTGACGAACTCGCCCTGTTCCTTGAGACGTTCGAGCACTTGCTTGCTCGTCACGCCCAGTTCCTTGGCCAGTTCATGCACGCGGGCCTTGCCTGCCACTGCTCTCCTCACTTGGAGGTCGAGCGGGCTGCCCGCTTCGACCTCGGGTTACTTCCGATACGTGCTCATCGTGGGGACTTCACGGTGTGCTCATAGTCTTCTGCTACCTGTTCTGGCCGGTCATGGCCATCTCCTACGGTGATCCCGCCGATTGCTTCGGCGAGGTCGTCGGGGTCCACGGTCAGACCGGGCACCCGAAGTGCCGACCCGAACGCCTTGCGTCGCACCGCGGCGGACATGCAGTCCGTCCGCGGATGCAACCAGGCGCCTCGTCCCGGCATGGTCTTCGCGAGGTCTACGGCGATCCCCGGTCGGTCGTTTTCCTGCCGGACCACGACCCGCACCAGTTCCGCCCGATCGGCGCGTTGCCGACAGCCGACACACATCCGGACGGGGCCGGGTGCCGACAGCGCTTGCTGAACCATCGATCAGTCTAGCGCGAGAGATACGACTGGCGACAACCGGCTGGTCAGACGCCCCGTACAAGGTGCCAAAGTCATCCCCCGGCACCTGCCGGTGCCGGATCGGCGTCGGACCGGATGTCGATGCGCCAACCGGTGAGCCGGGCTGCGAGCCGCGCATTCTGCCCTTCTTTGCCGATCGCCAGCGACAGCTGGTAGTCGGGGACGACGACACGGGCCGCCTTGCCCCCGAGGTCGACGACCTCGACAGACACAACCTTCGCCGGCGACAGCGCATTCCCGACGAACTTGCCCGGGTCGGTGTCGAAGTCGATGATGTCGATCTTCTCGCCGGCGAGCTCGCTCATCACGTTGCGCACCCGCTGGCCCATCGGGCCGATACACGCGCCCTTGGCGTTGAGGCCGCTGACACCGGTATGCACCGCGATCTTCGAGCGGTGACCTGCCTCGCGGGCGACGGCGACGATCTCCACCGAGCCGTCCTCGATCTCGGGGACCTCGAGCGAGAAGAGCTTGCGGACGAGGTTCGGGTGGGTGCGCGAGAGGGTGATCTGGGGTCCGCGCGGTCCCCGCGACACCCCCACGACGTAGCACTTGATGCGGTCGCCGTGGGTGTAGGTCTCGCCGGGCACCTGCTCGGCGGGCGGGATGACGCCCTCGGCGCTGTTGGCGTCGCTGCCGATCTGGACGACGATCATGCCGCGTGCGTTGGCGCGGGCGTCCTGCTGCACGACGCCGCCGACGATCTCGCCCTCGTGTGTGACGAAGTCGCCGAAGTTCTTCTCGTTCTCGGCGTCGCGCAGCCGCTGCAGGATGACCTGCCGGGCGGTGGTGGCGGCGATCCGGCCGAAGCCTTCGGGGGTGTCGTCCCACTCGTGGACGACGTCGCCGTTCTCGTCGAGTTCCTGGGCCATCACGCGCACCGCACCGGTCTTGCGGTTGACGTCGATGCGGGCGTGCGGCGCGAAGCCCTCGGTGTGGCGGTAGGCGGTCAGCAGCGCGGTCTCGATGGCGGTGATGACGGTGTCGATCGAGATGCCCTTGTCGGCTTCGATCATGCGCAGCGCGTTGATGTCGATGTTCATGTGGGCTGGGCTCCTATTCATTTGTCGGTGTATTCACTTGTCTGCGGTGTACGTGTGGCGGCGCGTCGTGTCCGTTGTCCATGATCGCCGATGGCGGTGGGTCAGGTGTCCGATTGCGCGGCGTCGGACCGGCGGCGATCGATCTCGTCGTCGTCGAGGCCGCAGAGTCTCAGTTCGGCGGCGCTCGGCTTGCTGAAGTCGACCTGGACGACGGCCTTGACCACCGACGCCAACGCGATCTCGTCGGTGCGCATCCGGCCACGGTCGTTGTTCACCAGCGCGACGCGGCCGTCGTCGAGAGTGCCGATGCGGCCGGTCACGGTGCGGGTGGTGTCGCCCTCACGCAGCTCGACGGTGACCTTGCGCCCGCGTGCCCGCCGCCAGTGCCGTTCGGCGGTCAGCGGCCGGTCGATGCCCGGCGAGGTGACCTCGAGGGTGTATGCGGCATCGGCGGTGGCGGGGGCTTGATCGAGCACGTCGGAGACCGCGGTGGACAGATCGGCGAGCACGTCGAGCTCGCTGCCGCCGTCCCGGTCGACGACGACGGTGACCTCGTCGCGGTCGGCGACCGACCGCACGGAGACGTCTTCGAGATCGAAGCCGTTGGCGGCGACCACCGGGTCGATGACATCGCGTACCTGCTCGGCTCTGATCGCCACGACCACTCCTCCGTGTTCAGTTGTTCCGCGTGTCGGTCCGGTCGATCATCGTAGTGGATCGGGACGGGATCGGCCCGCACGGTCCGCCCCGGCGGGTGAGGCGACGAGCGTCCGACGCAGCGACTGGCATCATGTGTCGGGTGAGGACTCCCCTGACCCGGCGCGCGGTGCTGCGCGGCGGCCTGGTCGCCGCGGCCGGGACCGTCGCGCTGCCGGCAATCGCCGCCTGCGACCGCGGCCCGACCCCGGAACAGGTCACCGCGGCCGCCCTGCTGCCGATGGCCGACGCCGCACTCGCCGATCAGCTTGCTGCGCAACAACTCTCACCACAGGAACCGGAGTACTCGGCGGCCCTGACGGTGATCGCGACGCAGCGCGGTGATCACGCCCGTGCCCTGCGGGAGGAGATCACCCGCCTTGATCAGCGGACTGCCGACCGCATCGCCACGCCCGGTTCGGCATCGGGGACTGCATCGGCGACCCCGTCTGCCGACGCTTCGGCGGCGCCACCGGTTACCTCACCCACCCCGACGACGGTGTCGGGCCTGCGGGCGGCGTTGGGTGTCTCGGCCCGGAACGCGGGCGATGCCGCGGTGTCGCTGAGTGGCTATCCGGCGGGTCTCGCCGGATCGATCAGTGCCTCGGTGACGACCATGGTGGAGGTGCAGCTCGCATGACCGCCACCACCGATGCGCTGGCCGACGCGGTCGACGTGGAGAACGCGGCGATCTTCACCTACGGGGTGAGCACCGCGTTCGTGTCGGCGGCGCGGCGGGCGACCGTCGCCGAATACACTGCGGCACATCGTGCCCGCCGTGACGAGCTCGTGGCCGCGCTCACCGCGGCGAAGGCAACCGTGCCGGAACCCGCTGCGGGATACACCCTTCCGGTGCCCGTCAACGACTCGGTGAGCGCCGTGCGGGCCCTGCTGGCCGCCGAGGTCGACTGCACCGTCGCCTATCGTTCGCTCAACGAGAAGGCCGAGGACGCGGCGTCCCGACGACTCGGTCTCGACGGCAACACCGCCTCGGCCCTGCGGGCCGCGCGGTGGCGGGTGGTGTTGCGGGAATCGCCTGCGACGGTGGCGTTTCCGGGGCGGGTCTGAGGTCGCCTCCGACCGAGATGAGGTCGCAGGCGACTCGGCCGCGCTGTGCAAGCTCAGCCGGGAGGTACAAGCTCAGCCGCGCTGTGCGAGCTCAGCCGAGGTCGCGCTGTCGAATCACGTCGCGTCGCACCCCGATTCGACACCTCCTCTGCCGCGCCCGGCGCGCTATGCGCGCGCGGCCGCCACGATCTGCTCCACCGCCCCGTCGACCGGCACCTCGGTGGCCTCACCGGTGAACCGGTCACGAATCTCGATGGTGCCGTTGGCATATCCGCGGCCGACCACCACGACGGTCGGCACGCCGAGCAGTTCGGCGTCCTTGAACTTGACGCCCGGGGACGCCTTGCGGTCGTCGAGCAGGACCTCGAGCCCGGCGGCGTCGAGGTCGGCCGCGAGCTCGTTGGCGCCGGTGATGGCGGCCTCGTCCTTGTTCGCGATCACGAGGTGAACGGCGAACGGCGACACCGACTTCGGCCAGCGCAGACCCTTGTCGTCGTGGCACTGCTCGGCGATCACCGCGACCAGTCGGGACACGCCGACACCGTAGGACCCCATGGTGAGGCGGACCGGCTTGCCGCTCTCGCCGAGGACGTCGACCTCGAAGGCGTTGGTGTACTTCTGGCCGAGTTGGAAGATGTGTCCGATCTCGATGCCCTTTGCGGATACCAAGGCGCCCTTGCCATCCGGCGACGGATCGCCGTCGCGGACCTCGGCGGCCTCGATGGTGCCGTCGGCGGTGAAGTCACGCCCGGCGACCAGATCCACGACATGCTTGTTGGGGGCGTCGGCACCGGTGATCCACCGCGTGCCGTCGACCACACGCGGGTCGACGAGGTAGCGGAAACCGTTGGCGATCAACCCATTCGGTCCGACGTAGCCCTTGACGAGGCCGGGGTTGGCGGCGAAGTCCTCGTCGGTGAGCAGTTCCACCTCGGCGGGTTCCACCGCGGCTTCGAGACGTTTGAAGTCGACCTCCCGGTCGCCGGGCACGCCGACGCCGGTGATCTCCCACTCGCCGCCCGGCTGCCGGACCTTCACCAACACGTTCTTGAGGGTGTCGGCGGCGTCGTACGTGCCGCCGAGGGTGTCGTTGGCCCAGGCCACCAGGGTGGCGATGGTCGGCGTGTCCGGGGTGTCGTGCACCACGGCGGCGGGGATGTCGTCGAACGGAATCGGTTCGGGCGCAGGCGTGATCACCGCTTCGACGTTGGCCGCGTAGCCGGATTCCAGGCAGCGGACGAAGGTGTCCTCGCCGACCTCGCTCTCGGCGAGGAACTCCTCGGACGCACTGCCGCCCATCGCCCCGGAGGTGGCGGCGACGATCACGTACTTGACGGCCAACCGGGCGAAGATCTTCTGGTACGCCTCCCGGTGGGCGTGGTAGGCGGCCTTGAGTCCGTCGTCGTCGAGGTCGAAGGAGTAGGAGTCCTTCATGATGAACTCGCGGCCGCGCAGGATGCCGGCGCGCGGCCGTTCCTCGTCGCGGTACTTGGTCTGGATCTGATAGATGACCAGCGGCAGATCCTTGTACGACGAGTACTCCCCCTTGACGAGTTGCGCGAAGAGTTCCTCGTGGGTGGGGCCGAGCAGCATGTCGGCGCCCTTGCGGTCCTTGAGCCGGAACAGGCCGTCGCCGTATTCGGTCCAGCGACCGGTGGTCTCGTAGGGGTCGCGCGGCAGCAGCGCGGGCAGCAGGATCTCCTGTGCGCCGATCGCATCCATCTCCTCGCGGACGACCTTCTCCACCGCGCGCAGCACCTTGAGACCCAGCGGCAGCCAGCTGTAGACGCCCGGCGCCGCCCGGCGGACGTAGCCGGCGCGCACGAGCAGTTTGTGGCTGGGCACCTCGGCGTCGGCGGGGTCGTCGCGCAGAGTGCGCAGGAACAGGGAGGACATGCGGGTGATCACAGTTGACCAGCTTAACGACCGGCGATCGGACCTCGTTATGGTGTTGCGGTGCTCGTCATCCTGCCTCCCTCCGAGACCAAGAGCGACGGCGGCCGCGGCGCACCGCTGGACCTCGACACGCTCTCGTTCACCGAGCTGAACCCGATCCGCAAACGCATCGGGGACGTCCTCGTGGACCTCGCCCGCGACCTCGATGCGAGCCGCGAGGCGCTCGGCCTCGGCCGCACCCAGCTCGCCGAGGTGGACCGCAACGCCGACCTGTGGCTCTCCCCCACCCGGCCTGCGATCGAGCGCTACACCGGGGTGCTCTACGACGCGCTCGACCACTCCTCGCTGACCCGCGCGGGCAAGGCCAAGGCCGCCGACCGGCTGGCGATCGGGTCGGCGCTCTTCGGGGTCGTCCGCGCCGCGGACATGATTCCCGCGTATCGGCTCTCCGGCGGCTCGAAGCTGCCGGGACTGCCGACGCTAGCGTCGGTCTGGAAGCCGCACCTGTCCGATGCGCTCGACGCGGTGGACGATTTCGTCGTCGACCTGCGGTCGGGGGTGTATCACCAGCTGGGTCCGGTGCACGGCGCGGTGACGGCGACGGTGGTCACCGAGGCGGCCGACGGCTCCCGAAAAGTGGTCAGCCATTTCAACAAGCACTACAAGGGATTGATGGCGCGCGAGCTCGTGGCGACGCGCCGCACGGTCCGTGACATCAACGGGTTGGCGGCCGTGCTGTCCGACGCGGGGCAGCGGGTGGAGATCGCGCGGGCCGATCAGATCGTGGTGATCACCGACTGAACGTCAACCGCCTTGCGCAGGGCCGTTCGACGGTCGCAGTTGCCGGTCGGCGGGCGATCAGCGATGGGTCTGGCCGGCGTCCGGGTCGAGCCCGGCGTCGGCTGCCTCCTGGGCGGCCTGGCCCTCGGCGACCTCTTCGGGCGTGAACCGCATGAACAGCACGGCGACGGTGCAGATGACCGCGATACCGGCACAGCAGGCGAACGCCAGGCCGTAGCCGTTGGCCTGCGCGGCCAGCTGCGTGGGATTCATCCGCTCGACGGGTCCGGTGGTACCGCCCAGCGACAACGCGCGTGAGGTGACCAGGGCGCCGACGGCGACCAGGCCGATCGCGCCACCGAGATTCTGGGCGACCTGCGCGAGCGCGGTCAGCGGGCCGATCTCGGTCGGGGCGACGCCGGCCACCACCGAGAGGGTCAGCGGGATGACCGCGAAGCCGACGCCCACGCCGATGATGACGATGGGCAGATAGATGCTCGGGAAATACGCCGGGCTCTTCGTCGCGATCGACGACGCGTAGAGGCAACCCGCGAGGATCACCGCCCCACCGCACAGGACGAGCCAGCGCGGCTGGATGCGCAACGCGAGCTTGGAGGCGACCGCCGCGGCGATGCCGAGACCGAACGCGAACGGCACCACGGCCAGACCGCTCTGCACCGGCGTGTACTTGAGGATGCCCTGCAGGTACAGCGAGATGAACACGGCCATGCACATCATGATCATGCTGGCGAAGAAGATGGCGACGAGCGCGGCGACGCGACTGCTGTTGTCGAACAGCACGAACGGCAGGATCGGGTTGCTCGCGCGGCGCTCGACGAGGATGAACGCGATGAAGGCGAGGCCGCCCAGCACAAACGACCCGACGACGATCGGCCGGCCCCAGCCGGCCGGACCCTCGTTGACCGCCAGCACCAGCAGGGTGCAGCCGAGGGTGCCCAGCACCGCTCCCTTGATGTCGAGCGCGAGGCGGACACCCTGCGACTCCCGCAGGTACATCACGGCCCCGGCCGCCACCAGCAGCCCGATGGGCACGTTGATCAGGAACACCAGCCGCCACGACACCTGGGTCAGCAGTCCACCGAAGATCAGGCCGGCCACCGAACCGATGCCGGTCATCGCCGCATAGATCGCGAACGCCTGACTGCGTTGCTTACCGGGCGCGAAGGTGGTCGCCACCAGGGCCATCGCGGTGGGTGCGGCGACCGCCGCCGATGCCCCCTGCAGCGCGCGGCCGAGGATGAGGCTGCCCTCGTTCCAGGCCAGTCCGCACAGCAGCGAGGTGACGGTGAAGGCGGCCACGCCGAACACGAACATGCGTTTGCGCCCGAAGGTGTCGCCGAGCCGTCCGCCGAGCAGCATCAGGCCGCCGAAGGCCAGGACGTAGCTGCTGATGATCCAGTTGGAGCCCGACTCGGAGAGGTTCAGGGCGTCGCGGATCCGGGGCAGCGCGAGTGCGGCGACGGTGCCGTCGAGCACCATGAGCAACTGCATGCCGGACAGAACGAGGATCGCCGGACCGAAGACGCTGCGATACTCCGGGGCGGCGCTGTGCGCCGGCGGAGACGTTTCCGGTGCGGACATAACGTCCGACGCTACCGGTCACCGGGTGGGATTTGCCAATCCCCATTGACCAGATGCAGGGAGATGTCGAGCTCAGGACGCGAGTTCGGTGAACCCTGCCACATCGCCGATGACGACGATCGCGGGCGGTCGCAGCGCCTCACCGGCCGCGGTCTCGGCGGCGTGGGCGAGGTCGGTGCGCAGGACCCGTTGGGTCGGCAGCGATGCGTTCTCGATCATCGCCACCGGTGTGTGGCCCGGTTTGCCGCCGGCGAGCAGCGCATCGGCGAAGACGTCGACGCGTTCGACCGCCATCATCAGCACGAGGGTGCCCCGCAGTTGCGCCACTACCGACCAGTCGATGAGGGAGTCCGGGTGTCCGGGCGGCACGTGACCCGACGCGATCACCACCTCGTGGGTGACGCCGCGGTGGGTGACCGGGATGCCCGCGGCCGCGGGTGCGGCGATCGGGCTGCTGATACCCGGGACGACGGTGACCGGGACGCCGGCCGCGACACACGCCTGGACCTCCTCGAAGCCGCGGCCGTAGACGTATGGGTCGCCGCCCTTGAGCCGCACGACGAACTTCCCGGCCTGCGCGCGGTCGACGAGGATCGCGTTGATGGCCTCCTGCTTCATCGCCCGCCCGTAGGGCACCTTCGCCGCGTCGACGATCTCCACCTGGGGGCCGAGCTCGGCGAGCAGCTGCGGCGGCGCCAGGCGGTCGGCGACGACGACGTCGGCGACCTGCAGCAGTTTCTGGCCGCGGACGGTGATGAGGTCCGGGTCGCCCGGCCCGCCGCCGACGAGCGCCACACCCGGCGCGTGCGGGGCGTCGTCGTCGACGCTCAGCGACCCGTCGGCGAGGGCACGGCCGATCGCTGCCCGCAGGGCCGCGGACTGCCGGTGGTCGCCGCCGGCGAGCACCCCGAATTGCAGGTCGCGGTGCCGGCCCGAGGCCGGGGTCACGGCGGTGCCGTATCGGGCGTCGTCGGCGCGCACACAGAAGGTGTGGTGCGTTTCGGCGTCGGCGACCACCTCGGCGTTGACCGCCGGATCGTCGGTGCAGGCCATCACGTACCAGGCGCCGTCGAGGTCACCCTTCTGGTAGGCGCGTCGATGCACGGTGATCCCCGGCGTCGACTCGACCGCCGGAGTCGGGTCGAGCGCCACCACGTGAACGTGGGCACCGGCCGCGAGCAGGTTGGGCAGCCGGCGCTGCGCGACCGATCCGCCGCCGACGAGCACGACCTTGCGGTCGGTCAGGTCGAGCCCGGCCAGATAGTGATTCCGCTCGGCGGTCGAATCGGGCGTGACCGGGTCGGACGGGGTGGAGGCAGGCATGGGTGCAGATCCTACCGACGGGATCCGACTCGCCGCAGACCCCGCACACCGATCGCGGGGAGATCAGTCCTGCACGGTCAGGACGGCAGCTGACCGGTTCGGCGGACCGCCTCCCACACGTCGACCACCGGCACACCCCAACGGTGTGCCGAGGACCGGATCATCTGCGCGAGGAGCACCGACGCGGCGTATTCGCCGACGGCGGTGTCGGCCGAATGCGAGCGGATGTCGTTCCACCACGTGATGTTGCCGCAGCCGGCGGCCTCGGCCATCGCGATGGCGGTGTCGAAGCCCGGCATGCGGTCGGCCGCGGGTGCATCGGCCGATTCGCCGCTGCACGCGCACGGGGAGCAGTCACCGCAACCCGCCGGCTCGGACTCGACCATCAGGTCGAGCACCGGGCCGTTGAACCGCGGTCCACCGAATCGGTCTTCGCGGAAGAGCGGGTCGCCCAGCACGGTCATCAGGCCCCCACCTCGGCGAGGTGGCCCTTGCGGCGGGCGCGCTCCAGCGCACGCTCGCGCGACGCCTCGAACTTCTCCACCTTGACGTTCAGGTCTTCGAGGTAGGCACCGAGGAGGTCGCGATAGTGCTGGCCGAGGGGGCCGAAGTCGTCGCGTTCGAAGATGCGCCACTTGCGCAGCACCGGCATGACGACCTCCGAGAGGTGCTGCGGCAGATCGTAGATCCCACCCTTGGCGATGAGCACCGCGTTGCGGCGGAAGTTCGGCATGGTGGCGCCGGGCATCTGGAAGTTCGAGACGATGCCGTAGATCGCGGCCATGGTCTGGTCGGGCACGAGGTCGAGCGCACCGGCGACGATGTTGCGGTAGAAGAGCATGTGCAGGTTCTCGTCGGCTGCGACACGCTGCAGCATGCGGTCGGCGATGGGATCGCCGCACGCCTTGCCGGTGTTGCGGTGGCTGACGCGGGTGGCCAACTCCTGGAAGCTGACGTAGCTGACCGCGTAGAGCATGTCGAAGCTGTGGTCACGCTGGCCGTCGTCGGCGGGCAGCGGGTTGAATCCGTGGGTCATGTGTTCCATGCGGATGTTCTCCAGCTCCACCGGGTCGACACCGCGGGTGACGACCAGGTAGTCGCGCATCACTATGGAGTGACGCATCTCCTCGGCTGTCCACCGGCCGACCCAGAAGCCCCAGGCGTCGTCGAGGCTGAAGTTGTCGGCGATCACGCGGTGATACGACGGCAGGTTGTCCTCGGTGAGCAGGTTCGTGATCATCGCGGCCTTCGCCACCTCGGAGAGCTGCGACTGCTCCGGATCCCAGTCGATGCCGCCCAGCGCGGCGAAGTTACGGCCGTCGTCCCACGGCACGTAGTCGTGTGGATGCCAATCCCGGGTCATCTTCATGTGGCGCTCGACTTCGGTCTCACACACGGGGAGCAGCTCACGGAGGAGGTCGGAGCCGGTCATCTCCGAACCGATCAGACTGGTCATGTGGATCGTGTCCTCATTTCTCGGTCTTGAAGTATTCATCTGTCGTCAGGCGGTTGTCGGCACTGGCGGCCCGGGCTGCGGGCACGTCGTCGGGCCGGCACATTTCGAGGCAGATACCAACACTGCTCGGCGATCACGCTCCCGACGTGAGCCGAAAGTCCTCAATCGACCGGGACCCTAGTGCCGAATTTCGCGACCCACTTGCCGCGCGGGGAGCGCCGGAGGGGTCCGAACTGCGGTACCGTCGGACCCATGTCTGTGGATGCCACCGGGCAGGACCCCACCCCCGACACGCCGGTCCGCGTCTACCTCGTCGACGACCACGAACTGGTGCGACGCGGTCTGCGCGACCTACTCAGCACCGCGGCCGACCTGGAAGTGGTGGGCGAGGCCGCGACCGTCGGCGAGGCACGCGTCGGCATTCTGGCCGCCAAGCCGGACGTGGCGGTGCTCGATGTCCGCCTGCCCGACGGCAACGGCGTCGAGCTGTGCCGCGACGTGCGCGCCGCCGAGCCGTCGGTGCACTGCCTGATGCTCACCAGCTACGCCGACGACGACGCCCTGCTGGCCGCCGTCCTGGCCGGCGCGTCCGGCTTCGTCCTCAAACAGATCCTCGGGAACAACCTCATCGAGGCGGTCCGCACCGTGGGCCGCGGTGGATCGCTGCTCGACGACCGGAGCACCGCCGCCCTCCTGGCGAAGCTCCGCAACGGCAAGGACACGGCCGCCGATCCCCTCGCCGAACTCACGGCGCAGGAACGTGAGGTGTTCAACCTGATCGGTGACGGCCTGACGAACCGCCAGATCGCACAGAAGATGTACCTGGCGGAGAAGACCATCAAGAACTACGTGTCGCGCATCCTGGCCAAACTGGACATGCAGCGGCGCACCCAGGTCGCGGTGATGGCCACCAAACTGCGCGACGGCAAAATGTAACCTCCCCCCCTCCCAGCGACGGCGTGAGTTTCACGCGGCGGAATTGTGGTGATGCGCCACATACTTCCGTCGCACCGGACGAAAAGTGCCGCATCGAGCGCAGGGTCGCGTGGCGGGCAGGGTGGTGGCGTCACGGGCAGATGCCGTGGGCGCGGAGGGTGGCGACGACCCTGGGGTGCAGGCGCGCGACCGGATGCAGCGCGTCCGACCAGATCCACCGCACCACGCCGAGGCCGCGATCCCGGATGCCGGATGCCGTCCTCGCGCCGCTTCTCGTCGTAAATCACCTCCTCGGGTAGGCGTTCGCCGAATGGACTCGCCCGGTGGTACTTGAGCCGGCCGTCGAATTCGCCGACCACCCGCAGCACCCCGTCGTCGTCCCGCCAGCCGAAATCGCACCACACCGTTTTCGTTCGGCCCCGAACCGTGATCGAGACCTCCACCTGCAGGTCCGGCGCCGGGATCAGTGGGCACTCGCCGAGAACGAGCCGGGACAGCGACTCGCCGACGCTTTCGGACCGCCCATCCGCCAGCAGAGCGGCAGCCCGCAGCATGGCGATGCCCGGATGCCGGGCCAGTCGCCCCGCGCACTCGTCGATCTCGTCTGCCCGAACCCCCAGGTGGAGCCCGGAGTCCAAAACGCACAGCGCCTGGCGTAGATCGCCGAGCCGCGCGATGTCGCAGACCGTGCGGGTGAGCGTGGTGACGGGTATTCCGTCCATTTCGGTGATGTCGTCGCGGGCCAGACGGGAGCGATGGATGACACCGCGTGCGGTGGTTCGACCCGTGGTGGCAGAAATGAAGTGCACCAACGACAGATCGGGCCACAGCATCGGCACGCCGTGCAACACGCCGGCCGACGTGTGGCTGACGGTGCGGACGTCGGTGCCATGACGCGCCGCCGCGACGACGATCTGCCGGTGCCGTCGGAGCCGATCGGTGTATGTCGAGCCGGTCGTCGGAGACGACGTGTCCTCGGCGGGTAGGTAGGCGCCCTGCCACACCCGCTGCGCCTCATGTCGCTTGACCGCACGGCGCAGCTGCCCGTCCGTGACGCCGCGCGCCATCGCATCCGACCGGTACAGTGCGCCATCCCCGAACTCGAATCCGCTCATCCACCGATCGTGCACCGCGGCCGCCCACACCCCGCTCACCCATCCACAGGGGCGCGGACGCCTGTGGAGAAGCCAGTGAGGCGCAATTACGTTGGTGCGGCGCAATTTTCCGCCGCACCGAGCAAAGACCGCCGCATAGAGCAGCCACCCAATCCCGTCCGCTACCCCGTCAGCGGGACCGCCCACGTGAGCGTGGTACCGCCACCCGGGCGGGTGACGACACTGAACGTCCCGTCGCACTGATCGGCCCGGCGGGTCAGGTTGTCGAGCCCGCGGTAGTTCACGTCGGTGCCGATGCCGAGGCCGTCGTCGCTGATCTCCACCGACAGCACGTCGTCGTCGGCGCTCACCGACACGTCGATGTGATCGGCGTGCGCGTGCCGCAGCGCGTTGGAGAGCCCCTCGCGCAGCACCGCGTCGATGTGCGGGCCCAGCGACTCGGGCACGACGGTGTCGACCGGCCCGGCGAACTGCACGCCCGGCGAGATCGGGGCGTGCACGGCCAGTTCGGCGACGATGTCGAGCACGCGCCGGCGCAGCGTCGAGGCGTCGCTGTGGCCGGCGACGGTCTGCAGATCGAAGATCGAGGTGCGGATCTGCGCGATCGTGCGGTCGAGGTCGGTGACCACCTGATCGAGTCGCGCCGTGACCGACGGGTCGGGCTGCGACCCCGCCATCGCGGCCGCCTGCAACGTCTGCACCGACATGCCGATCGCGAACAGCCGCTGGATGACGTGATCGTGCAGGTCGCGGGCGATGCGGTGGCGGTCCTCGAGCACCTCGAGATCGCGGGCCATCTGCTGTTGTTCTGCGTAGGCGACCGCGAGGGAGGCGACCTCGGCGACGCCGGCGACACCCGATGCGTCCTCGTCGGCCCAGTCGGGCCGCTCGCGGTGGGTGATGACGATCCACCCGAATTCGCCCGCGGCACGCTGCATCGGCTGGATCGAGGCCCAGGATGCCTTGCGGCGCACCAGTTCCGACGGGATCTCGGCGGCCGGCACGACGATGAGGTGTCGGTCGGCGGCGAACGACATGTCGCCGGCGGCGACCGGCGCACCCGTGTGCCCCTGCACACTGATCGACCCGTCGTCGTCGGTGAGCAGGAACACGTCGACCGCGGAGGTCAGTTCGGCGACATCGCCACACAGTCGGGACAGTGTGTCGGACAACGCGATTCCGGCCAGCGGCTCGGAGCCGCGGCGCGCGATGACCCGTGTCCAGCGGTGCCGGGTGCGGGCACGCTCGAACAGGCGGGCGTTGTCGACGGCGATCCCGGCGGCCACCGCGAGCACTCCGACGAGGGTCTCGTCGACCTCGCTGAACTCGAGGGCGGACTGCTTCTCGGTGAGGTAGAGGCTGCCGAACACCGAGCCGCGCACGATGATCGGCGCGCCCAGGAAGGTGCTCATCGGCGGGTGTCCCTCGGGAAATCCCACGGAGGCAGGGTGCTTCGCCAGCGAGGGGATGCGCAGCACCTGCGGGTGGGCGATGAGTTCGCCGAGCACCCCGCGCCCCACCGGGAGATGATCCATCTTGGCGCGCTGCGAGGGGCTGATGCCCGTGTACACGAAGGCGCTGAGCGTGCCGTCGGGCCCGCGGACACCGAGCGCGGCATAACGGGCGTCGACCACCGCCGACGCCATCTCGACGATGCGCTGCAGCGCGTGATCGAGTTCGAGGCCCTGTCCCACGACGAGCACCGCCTCGAGGAGATCGCGCAGGATCGCGGGATCGTCGGCGCCGTGCGCGGCGAGTGCGTCGAGGGCGTCGGCGAGGCCCTTGGGGGTCAGACCCTGGTTCATCCTGCGCGCTCCTCTATTCCGGCCGGCATCGCTGCCCGGGCGTGTGTGACGAAACGTGTGACCGCCGACGGCGTTCCGGCCGGGTGCACGTGCAGATACGAGGCGTGCACCGACCCGGTGGCCACCCCGTGCGTGCCCGCGACTCCGTGGTGATCGCGCCACGCCCAAGCACTTTCGACGCCTGCGGGGCCGGCGATGACCGTCGACCGATGGAACTCGTGGCCGGTGACCCGCTCCCCCGCGACGAACGCCACCGAGTCGCCGACCGCGACCGCGTCGCGGTATCCGAGGGTCAGGGTGGGTCCGAACCGGCCCACCACGTCGAGCACACCGGCCATCGGATGACCGTCGAGTTCGGTTGCGAGATAGAGCAATCCGGCGCACTCGGCCAGGATCGGCCGACCGGCGGAGGCATGTGCGGCGAGGTCGGCGCGCAACGGCTCGTTGGCCGAGAGCGCTTCGGCGTGTTCTTCGGGGAAGCCGCCCCCGATCACCACGCCGGCCGTCCCCGGTGGCAATCGGTCGTGCAGCGGATCGAAGCCGACCACTTCGGCGCCGGCCGCGCTCAGCATTTCACGGTGCTCGGCATAGCCGAAGGTGAACGCGGCACCGCCCGCGACGGCCACCACCGGGCGTGTCCCCGAGTCGACGACGCTGTCGCCCAGCACATCCGACGCCGACCATGGTTCGGCGGGCACGCCGCGGCTGCTCTGTGCGGCCGCGACGATCGCCGGAAGGTCCAGGGCCGCACCGACGGTGGCGGTCATCGCGGCGACCGCGCGGACGGCGTCGTCGCGCCGCTCGGCGGCCGGGATCAGCCCGAGATGCCGGGACGGCACCCGCAGATCCGGATCCCTTTGCAGCACACCGAACACCGGCAGTCCGACCCGCGCGCACGCCTGCCGCAGCACCCACTCGTGGCGATCGGAGCCGACACGATTGAGGATGACCCCGGCGATGCGGATCGACGGATCGTAGGCGATGAAACCGTGCAGCAGGGCCGCGACCGACTGACTGTGTCCGGCGGCGTCGACGACGAGAATCACCGGTGCGCCGATCAGCCGTGCCACGTGGGCGGTGGAACCGTATGCGGCGGGCTCATATTCGGCGAGACCCGAATCGCCCGGCCCGGCGCCGCCGTCCCCGCCGATGATGCGGCCGTCGAACAGTCCCATCACGCCTTCCACGACGGCGATGTCGGCGCCGGCGGACCCCGCGGCGAAGAGCGGACCGATCAGGTCCGGGCCGACGAGGTTGGGATCGAGGTTGCGGCCCACGACACCGGCGGCGACCGCGTGATAGCCGGGGTCGATGTAGTCGGGTCCCACCTTGAACGGCGCCACCCGGTGCCCGGCCGCGCGCAGCGCGCCGATCAGCCCGGTCGACACGGTCGTCTTGCCGCTGCCCGAGGCGGGGGCGGCGATGACGATCGCGGGCGTGGTCACCACTCGATTCCCTTCTGGCCCTTGCGGCCGGCGTCCATCGGGTGCGCGACCTTGCGCATCTCGGTCACCAGGTCGGCCGCGTCCATCAGCGCCGCCGGAGCCCGCCGGCCGGTGATGACGACATGCTGTTTGCCCGGCCGGTCCCGCAACGCGGCGATCACCTCGTCGGTGTCGACCCACCCCCAGTCGAGCGGGTAGGTGAACTCGTCGAGCACGTAGAAGTCGTGCTCGGCCGCCGCGAGGCGCCGGGCGATCTCGGCCCAGCCGGCGCGGGCGGCGGACGCGTGGTCGGCGTCGTGGTCGGCGTTGGCGCGCAACCACGACCAGCCCTGACCCATCTTGTGCCACTCGACCGGGCCGCCGGCGCCGGTCTGCTCGTGCACGTCACCCAGCGTGGTCAGCGCGGTCTCCTCGCCGACTTTCCACTTCGCGCTCTTCACGAACTGGAATACCGCCACCCGCATCCCGGCGTTCCACGCCCGCATCGCCATGCCGAACGCCGCCGTCGACTTACCCTTGCCGTCACCGGTGTGCACCGCGAGCACGGGCAGATTGCGCCGCTGTCGGGTGGTCAATCCGTCGTCGGGTATCGCGTCGGGAACTCCTTGCGGCACTAGTGGTCCTCCTGCTGTCGCGTTGTCGTCGGGGAATCCGGACGTCAGGCCGCTCGGCCTCGACCGGTGAGTGCACCGAGGGTGAGTTCGTCCATCGGCAGACACGGTGCGCGCAGGGCCCCGGCCAGCTCGGCGGCCAGGCCCAGCCGGATCATGCCTTGCTCACAGTCGACGACGACGGCGTCGGTGCCGCGGCGACCGATGTCGGCGGCCGCCGCGCGCGCCCGGCCGGCGGCGTCGGCACCGGCGGTGGCGCGGCCGTCGGTCAGGACCACCAGGAGCGGCCGGCGGTCGGGTTCGCGGCGCAGCGCGCGCTCGATGAGGTCGGCGGCGGTGTGGAGTCCTTCGGCCAGTGGTGTCCGGCCACCGGTGCGGACGTCGGCGAGGCGCCGCACGGCGATGTCGACGGATTTGGTGGGCGGGACCGCGACGGTCGCCTGCGACCCGCGGGCGACGACGACCGCCACCCGATCGCGGCGGGTGTAGGAGTCGCGCAGCAGGGCGACGCACAGTTCGCTGACCGCGGACAGGCGGCGGCGGGCGGTCATCGATCCGGACAGGTCGACGAGGAACACGACGAGGTTTCCCTCCTGCCCGATTCGGGCGGCGGCGCGCAGATCGTCGGCGGTCACCCGGACGGTGCCCGTCGCGGGCCGGCGTTCGGCGGCCGACAGGACGGTGCCGAACAGGTGGACGGGTCGGCCGGAGTGGAATTCGACCGCATGCGTGGTGTGTCCGCGTCGCGACCGCGCCCGTGAGCGGCGTCCGGGGTCGCCGTCGCCGACACCGTCGACCCGCAGCGGACGCATCCGGCGCACCGCCGACGACGTGGGCGGGGTGCCGAACATCGCCCCCGACACCGCGTCCGACGTAGCCGGGTCGACGTCGGCCGGTTCGGCCGCAGCGTTCGCTTCCGTTGCGGCGGTGGATGATTCCGGCGTCGCGCCGCCGTCGGGCGGCGATCCCCCGTCGCCCGGGCCGGGGTCGGTCGGATCGGGATCGGTGGGATCGGGGTCGGTGGGTTCCGGCCCGGGTCCGGTGTCCGCGGCGTCACGGCCGGCGTCCATGGCTTCGTCGAGTTGCGTTGAACTCAAACCGGATTCGTCGAACGGCTGACGGCGACGACGGTGCGGCAGGGCCAGCTCGGCGGCGATCCGCACATCCTCCTCGGCGACCTCGCCGACGCCGCGCCACGCGGCATGCGCGGCCGCGGTGCGCGCAACCACGATGTCGCCGCGCAGTCCGTCCACCTCGAGATGCGCACAGATGGCCGCGACGCGGCGCAGTTCGGTGGCCGGCACCCTCACCGTGGGCATGGCCGCCCGGGCGGCGCTGATCCGGTGGGCCAGATCGGCTTCGTCGGCCGCATGACGCGCGGCGAAACCCGGTGGGTCGGCGTCGAACTCCATGCGGCGGGCGATGATCGCGACGCGTTCGTCGATGTCGCGGCCGGCGGCGACGTCGACGGCGAGACCGAATCGGTCGAGGAGTTGCGGGCGCAACTCTCCTTCTTCCGGGTTCATCGTCCCGACGAGCACGAAGTCGGCGGATTGGGTGTGCGACACGCCATCTCGTTCGATGGTCACCCGTCCGCTCGCGGCGGCGTCGAGCAGCACGTCGACGAGGTGGTCGGCGAGCAGGTTGACCTCGTCGATGTAGAGGACGCCGCCGTCGGCGCGGGCGAGCAGGCCGGGGGTGAACTCGGCGCGCCCCTCCGACAGGACGGTCGTCAGGTCGAGCGACCCGATCACCCGGTCCTCGGTCGCCCCGATGGGCAGCTCGACCACCCGGGCGCCCTCCCCGAGCAGCGGTCCGAGGCCGCGGACGATGGTCGACTTCGCGGTCCCCTTCTCCCCGCGGATGAGCACACCGCCGATTCCGGGGGCGATCGCCGAGAGGATCAACGCGAGTTTGAGGCGTTCCTGGCCGACGACGGCGCTGAACGGGTAGCGAACCGGTTCCGGCCGGGCGCCCGACACTGCCGACCGTGTCACGCCGGGGCCCCCTGGGGGTCGCGGCGCATCGTCACGTGCGGGATGCCGTCCTCGAGGTACTCCTCGCCGTCGGGCACGAATCCGAACTTGCCGTACATCTCCTTGAGGTAGGCCTGCGCCTCGATGACACACGGGGCCGACCCGATCTCCGCGAGGGCCGCGGTCATCAACCGGGCGGTGAGTCCCTGGCCACGCCGGGAGCGTTCGGTGCAGACACGACCGATGCGGAACAGCGGACTGCCGTCGCCGGCGGGCGGGTCGACGAGCACCCGCAGCGTGGCGAGCACCCGGTCGTCGGCATCGTCGATCCAGTACTGCCGCGTCTGGGGTTCGAGATCCCGGCCGTCGAGTTCCGGATACGGACACGCCTGCTCGACGACGAACACGTCGACGCGCAGCCGCAGAATCCGGTACAGGGTCGCTGCGTCGAGGTCGACCGAACGACTGTGATGCAGTTGTTCGCCACCCGGTGTGTGCCCTGCGGTCATGGTGTTGTGACTACCACAGTCGCGCTGTCGGACACCACCGGAGGGTCGTGCGTCAGACCGCGGGAGCCGGGACGCGATCGGTCGCGGCCTGCTGCGCGACGGTGCCGCGCTTGAGTTGCAGGCTCGAATTGGTCCAGTCCCACACCTGCCGGAACAGGTCGCGGTTGTCGTTGAGCTTCTGCCCGAACGACGGGATCATCTCGGTCAACGCCGACGTCCAGCCGCTGTACTCGTTCGGGAAGCACTTCTCGAGCACCTGCAGCATCGCGGGCACCGCGGTGGAGGCTCCGGGCGATGCGCCCAGCAGTCCGGCAATGGTGCCGTCACCGGCCGCGACGACCGCGGTACCGAACTCGAGCGTCCCGCCGACACCGGTCTTGCGGATCACCTGCACGCGCTGACCTGCGGTGATGAGTTCCCAGTCGCCGCCGTCGGCGCGCGGCACGAACTCCGAGAGGGTGTCGACGCGGTCGGCGCGGCTGGCGGCGAGCTCGCTGATCAGGTACTTGAGCAGGCCGAATTCCTGCGGTGCGATCGACAGCATCGGCAGCAGGTTGCCGGGCTTGATGGTGCTGGGCAGGTCGGCGGCGCTGCCGAACTTGAGGAACTTGGGCGACCACCCGGCGTACGGCCCGAACAGCAGACCGGGCTTGTGGTTGATGACGCGGGTGTCGAGGTGCGGCACCGACATCGGCGGTGCGCCGACGGCGGCCTGACCGTACACCTTGGCGTGATGCTCCCCGATCAGGTCGGGGTTGGTGCAACGGAAGAACTCGCCCGACACCGGGAACCCGCCGAAGCCCTTGGCCTCTTTGATCCCGGATTTCTGCAGCAGATGCAGGGCCCCGCCGCCGGCACCCACGAAGACGAACTTCGCGTGCACGGACACGGTCCGCCGGGTGCGCTCGTTACGCACCTTCATCATCCAGCTGCCGTCGGACTGCTTGGAGAGGTTGGTCACCTGATGCCCGAAGTAGATGTCGGCACCGGTGCGGCTGACGAAGTTGAGGAGCTGTTGGGTCAGGGCGCCGAAGTCGACGTCGGTGCCCTCGGTGAACCAGTTGAGCGAGACCGGATCGGCGAAGTCGCGTCCTGTCGACATGAGCGGGAGCCGCTCGGCGAAGGTCTCCGCGTCGTCGATGAACTCCATGCCCTCGAACAGCACCTGGCCGGCGAGCCGGTCGTACCGCGTGCGCAGGTACTCGACGCCGGCGGCGCCGTGGGTGAACGCGACGTGCGGGATCGGGTTGATGAACTCGCTGGGGTCCCCCAGAATCCCGGAGTCGACCGAGTTCGCCCAGAACTGCCGCGACACCTGGAACTGCTCGTTGATGTTGATCGCCTTGTCGATGTTGACGTCACCGTCGGCGGTCTTCGGGGTGTAGTTGAGCTCGCACAATGCCGAGTGTCCGGTACCGGCGTTGTTCCACGGATCGCTGCTCTCGGCGGCGGCGGCATCGAGCCGTTCGAACAGGCTGATCGACCAGTCCGGCTGCAGACGGCGCAGCAACGTGCCGAGGGTCGCACTCATGATTCCCGCGCCGACAAGTGCGACGTCCGTCTTGATCACCGATTGAGACACCTGGTATCTCCCATGTCAGCCGAGGTGGACGATCGACGCGGCAGACGAGGTCGGCCCTGTCCGTCGTCCCTGTCACCGGCCATTGTTCCCCATCTGGCCGCCTGCGAAAGAATCGCCTACGGCAAATGTGGGATGAACGACACTTCTCGGTCGGATTCTCGTCGTCTTCACGTCGGTCGGCGTTCTCTCGGGCACGCCCTAGAGTGGTTCTCGTGACCCAAGCCGATTCCTGGCAGCCCGACCATCTGCTCGACCGCTACGAGGTGCGCACGATCCCACTGGGCGAAGATCCCGACGGCGAGGACCCGATCACCGCGACTCTCGTGCGTAAGTCGGGTCCGGAACCGACGGAGGGCGGCGCCGGGAGCGCAGCGAGCGGGCCACGTGTACCCCGCGCGGTGCTCTACGTGCACGGATTCACCGACTATTTCTTCCACGAGCCACTCGCCGACTTCTTCCACGCCCACGGTTACGCGTTCTATGCGTTGGACCTGCGCAAGTGCGGGCGCTCCTACGCCGCGCATCACACCGCCCACTTCGTGACCGACCTTCGTGACTACGACGAGGAGCTCGGCAAGGCCCTCGACCTCGTCGTCGCCGAGACCGGGGGTCCGGTGCTGGTGGCGGCGCATTCGACGGGAGGACTGATCACGCCGCTGTGGCTGGACCGGTTGCGCACCGCCGACGCGCGTCGGCACGCGCAGGTCGCCGGGTTGCTGCTCAACAGCCCGTGGTTCGACCTGCAGGGCCGCCCCGTACTGCGGTCGGCGCCGGTGTCGCTGGTGCTGCGTGCCGGTGCGGCGATCCGCCCGCGGACGGTGATCCCGCAGGAACTGTCCGAGGGCTACGGACAGAGCATCCATGAGAGCGGCAACGGCGAGTGGGCCTACGAGTTGTCCCTCAAACCGATGGGCGGTTTCCCGGTGACGTTCGGATTCCTCCGCGCGGTACGCGCCGGCCATACGAGACTGCATCGCGGCATCGATGTCGGGGTGCCGTCGCTGGTGCTGCGGTCGGACAAGACGGTGTTCGACGAGGGCTATCCCTCGTCGCTGGACAACTCCGACGTGGTGCTCGACGTCCGCCAGATCGCGCGCTGGTCCGGTTGCCTCGGCGACCGGGTCACCTGTGTGCCGATCACCGACGCGCGCCACGACGTGTTCCTCTCGGTGAAGGCGGCGCGCGAGCGGGCCTACCGGGAGGTCGAGAACTGGTTGGGCAGCGTGCTGAGACCGACCGTCGCCGACACCGGGGTGTCCGCATGACCACGACGCAGCGGGTCGATCTCGCGATCATCGGATCGGGCAGCGGCAACTCCATCCCCGACGAACGGTTCGACGACGTCTCGATCGCCATCTTCGAGGAAGGCGTCTACGGCGGTACCTGTCTGAACGTCGGATGCATTCCGACGAAGATGTTCGTCTACGCCGCGGAGGTCGCCGACATCGCGCGCGAGGGTGCGCGGCTCGGCGTACACGCCCGGGTCGAGTCGGTGGACTGGCCGTCGATCGTCGATCGGGTGTTCGGCCGGATCGATCCGATCTCGGAGGGCGGCAAGGAGTATCGCGTCGATCGCTGTGACAATGTCACGGTCTACGCGCAGCACGTCGAGTTCGACGGCACCACCGACGACGGCCGCTATCGCCTGGTGACCGCGGATGCGGTGGTCGAGGCGTCGAACGTCGTGATCGCCGCCGGGTCGCGGGCCACCATCCCGTCGGTCATCGCCGAGTCCGGTGTCCGGTACTACACCAACGACGACGTGATGCGCCTGCCGGAACTCCCGCAGCGTCTGGTGATCGTCGGAAGCGGTTATATCGCAGCGGAATTCGCGCACGTGTTCGGGTCGCTGGGCAGCGACGTGTCGATCGTGGCGCGCGGACCGCGGCTGCTGCGCCGGCTCGACGACGAGATCGCGGTGCGGTTCACCGAGGTGGCGCGCAAATCGTGGGACGTGCACTCGTCGTCGCCGGTCACCGGCGCGTGCAACCTCGCCGGTGGTGGAATCCGCGTCAGCCTGACGGGCGGCGATCATCTCGAGGGTGATGTGCTGCTCGTCGCGACGGGCCGGCGGCCGAACGGCGATCGGCTGAACCCGGACTCGATCGGCGTGCGCCTCGACGACGAGGGGCGGGTGGTGGTGGACTCGCACGGTCGTACCGATGCCCGCAACGTGTGGGCGCTGGGTGACGTCAGTTCGCCCTATCAGCTCAAACACGTCGCCAACCACGAGGAGCGCGTCGTCCAGGCGAACCTGCTGAAGGGTTGGGACGCAGACGACCTCGACGCGTTCGATCACCGGTTCGTGCCGGCGGCGGTGTTCACCCATCCGCAGATCGCCAATGTCGGGCTCACCGAAAGGGAGGCCTACGCGCAGGGCCTCGACATCACGGTGAAGGTGCAGGACTACGGTGACGTGGCCTACGGCTGGGCGATGGAGGACACCACCGGCTTCTGCAAGATCATCGCCGAACGGGGCACCGGACGGATCCTCGGCTGCCACATCATGGGACCGCAGGCGCCCACGGTGATCCAGCCGGTCATCCAGGCGATGTCCTTCGGGCTGACCGTCCCGGACATGGCTCGCGGGCAGTACTGGATTCATCCGGCGATGCCGGAAGTGCTGGAGAATGCCCTGCTGGGGCTGGAGATCTGACGGATGGCCATCGTCAATCGCGGTTTCGTCGGGCGCCGGGATCGCGATGCCGGGCGGTTGCCGCCGGGTCAGTACCGTACCTTCGATTTCCCGGTCCTGTCGGCCGAGGCGACCCCGACGATCGGGCTCGAGACGTGGCGGCTGACGATGCAGTCGTCGGATCATCGGGCGCACACGCTCTCCTGGGACGACTTCGCGGCACTCCCGCACGCCGAGGTGGTCACCGACATCCACTGCGTCACGAGATGGTCGAAGTTCGAGACCCGTTGGCGTGGAGTGTCTTTCGACACCCTGCTGGGCGTGTTGCCGTGGCCGGCGGACACCCATGTGATGGCGCATTGCCACGGCGGCTACACCACCAACCTCGCCGTCGCCGATCTCGTCGACGGCCGCGGATGGATCGTCGACACCTACGACGGCGAACCGCTGGCCGCCGAACACGGTGGCCCGGCCCGGCTGTTCGTGCCGCACCTCTATTTCTGGAAGAGCGCCAAGTGGATTCGGCGGCTGCGGTTCATGTCGGAGGACGTGCCGGGATTCTGGGAGACCCGCGGTTACCACATGCACGGCGACCCGTGGACCGAGCAGCGATACTCGTGAGGTGACCGACTGGCTCGTGACGACAGTGGTCTCGGTGGTCCGCCACACCGCGACCGCGCATTCGCTGCGTCTCGCACTGCCGGAACGTGTTTCGGCGGTCCCCGGACAACACGTCGACATCCGCCTGACCGCCGAGGACGGGTACTCCACCGCTCGCACGTACTCGCTGTCGGACGTCCGGGAGACCCGCACCTTCGAGGTGACGGTGGAGCGCGCCCTCGACGGCGAGGTCTCCCCGTATCTGGTCGATGTCGTCGAGGTGGGCGATCCGCTGGAGGTGAGCCGCCCGCACGGCGGGTGGTTCACCTGGGACGCAACCGATCCGCGCCCGGTGCAGTTGATCGGCGGCGGGTCCGGACTGGTCCCGCTCATGTCGATGATCCGCACTCGCGAGATCACCTCACCCACCACGCCGTTCTCGTTGATCTACTCGCTGCGGTCCCCGGACCGTCTGCTGTTCGCCGACGATCTGCGCCAGGTCGCCGAGCGTCATCGGCTGCCCACGCATCTGGCCTACACCCGCGAGGCGCCGCCGGGCGGCACCCGGCCACCGGGCCGGCTCTCCGACGACGAGATCGCCCGGTTGTCCCTTGCGGCGCACCGCGATCCGACGGTCTACATCTGCGGTCCGAACCGCTTCGTGGAGCACTGCGCGGCCGCGATGATCGCCGCCGGGCACGCACCGGACCGGGTGCGTACCGAACGCTTCGGCTGATTCGATACCGATCAGCCTGCGAGAATCTCCACGCGATGCGGAACGTGCGCCGGCTTGCACTGCGCGACGACGGCGTCGAGCCGTTGCCGGTCAACGGCATCCGGGTCGGGCACGCGCAGGGTGACGGTCACCTGCACGGCAGGCGCGTCGGAGACCCGGCCGGGCTCCGGCGAGGTGCTGACCCCACCGCTCTCGGTGATGTCCGGTTCCACACCGAATGCGGCGGTCACCGCGTCACGCATCCCGCGTGGTGTCCCCCGCCACCGCAGCAACTCAGCGCCGGCGGCGATCAGTTCACGCTTGCGGGCCGGGGCCTCGTGGCCCTCGAGGACCAGACCGATCCAGCCTGCCAGCCAGGACAGGGTGTCGTCGGGGGCGGTGGCCGGATCGAGGTATGCCGGAAACGAATCCAGCACCAGGAAGACCGGCGCGAGCATGTCGTCGAACGAGTGGCACAGGCCTTGCGCGACGTCGTCGTCGAGGTAGATCGACGGCAGCGTGGCGCCGATCGGTCGTGGACTCGCCACCCCGGGTATGTCGCCGCGCATTCAGATCACCCGCACCTGATGCTGATGGGTCAGGAACAATCCGTTCGCGGGCAGCGTCAGGCGGTCGGCGGCGGGACCTCGTCGTCCGGTGGCCGGGCTGACCGCGAACAGTTGCACCATGACCTCCTGGCCCAGGTCCACGCCCGGTATCGCCGCGAGCAGCGCGGTGATGTCGGGGACGCCGAGCGGTCGCCCGAGCGGCCAGCCGGCACCGGCCGGGCCGCCGGTGACCGGGTGGAGGAATCGATGCAGGCCGTCGAGAACCGACGCCTGGACGACCGCCTTGTCGAATCCGGGTGCGGCCGACACGCCGGCCACCACGGTGACGGAGACGTATTCGGGTGGTTCGACGATCAGCCGGGTCCCGACGAGGCGACGCTCGTCGAGGTAGCCGCGGATCGTCTCCAGGGTCTGCGTCTGCGGTGTGAGGTCTTCGCGCCGGATCTGACCGGCCCGGTCGGCCGCGACGTGCGGGATGAGCAGCAGGCGCACGACCCCTGGCGCGTCGTCGTCGGCCGGGAGGCACCCGACGCGCGCGATCTCCGGCGCGGCCTGACGGGTCAGCTCCTCGAAGTCCTCGGCGGTCACCGCCCGTCCGCGCGAACGCAGGACCATCGGTCCCCGGAGCTTGAGTTCGTCGACGGTCTCCGCGTCGGCGCCACCGACGGCCGCCACCCGGTTCTCGACGCGCGAGACGAACGGGACGCTGGTCTTGAGCACGCGCAGCTGACCGATACCGACATTCCCGATGGCGCCTCCGCCGATGCGGTAGCGGTCGACACCGATGACCGACCCCTTGGGCGGCACCGCCCCGAAGCAGCGGATCGTGCCGTCGGACTCCCGGACGGCCGGCCCGAAGGCGATCTCACCGGACACGGCATCGAGGTGGAAGACCTCGTCGCCGGCGGCGCATTCCGCGAAGTCGGCGACCGCACTCCACGTCGTCGACGTCGCCTCGTCGCTGACCGACACCGTCAGGTCGGCAGAAGGCACGACAGGCAGCTGGCGAAGCGGAAAACGCTGGGCGACAGCGCCATCGGAGATGCCCAGGACCTCGCCGCTGACCACCTGCGAGTGCGCCGCGGCCACCGTGCCGCCGATGGTCTGGGCGGTGAACGCCTCGATGTGCGGAGATCGCGAGTAGGTCGCCTGATTTGGCAAGGCCTCCACCACCCGGCATCGCAACCATGCACCGCGGTTGCCGGCGACGACCGCGGTGGTGTGACCGTCCGGGACGTGCACCACGACGTCGCCCGGTTCGTTGAATCCGCCGGTGTCGTCACGGTCGAGATCGCAGGCGACCCAGCCACTCTCGGTGAGCGCCTCCCACAGCAACGGCGGTCGACGCGGATCCACGCCGACCCCGGACACCCGACAGGTCATGCGCAGCAACACCGCACACGACGGCACCGGATTCGATAGTTCGACGAGCAGCGCATCCCCGGGCAACGGTTTCTCGCCGAAGCAATCGAAGCCGCCGCGCCCGAGCGAGATGGTCCGGTCCCGCGGGTCGGTGGAGGCGGGTGCGGCGAAGACCCGTTCGCTCCGGCACGGGATGATCGAGAGATCTCGTTCCGTCGAGAACACCACCGGTTCGGAGACATCCGTGCGTACCGTGCTCACCTCCGAGTCGGCGCGGACCTCGACGGTCTGCGGTTGCGGCGCCGACAACCAGAACGTCACGCGGGTGCGCGCGCTGGCCGCGGGGCGCATCTCGAGGCCGAGCAACTCCAGGAACTTGAGGTAGTGGCGGTCGGGCACACGGTTGAGTCGGTAGATCAACTGGTCGACCATGGTCGCGACGGCCTCGATCAGGGTGATGCCGGGATCGGAGATGTTGTGATCGCTCCACTGCGGGAATCGCTCACGCACCAGTCGCCGGGCGTCGTCGACGAGTTGCTGAAATCCTCGGTCGTCGAGGTTCGGTGTGGGCAGCATCGGTACTCACCTGCCTTCGGTTCGGGTGATCTGCGACGCGGAGCGGGTCGTGGTGCCCTCCTCGTCGGGTTCGTCGGGGATGACGTAGAACGGGAAGACGAGATTGCGGATGTCGTTGCGGCCGTGGATGCGATAGCGGACGTCGATGTGGAACGTGCCCGCGTCGGCCGCCTCGAAATCCACCAGGATGTCGTCGACGTCGATGCGCGGCTCCCAGTCCTCCAGCGCCTCGCGAACGTCCCGGGCGATCGCCGAGGCGGTCGCCGCCGTCGCCGGCGCGAACACATGATCATTGATGCGGCAACCGAATTCGGGGCGCATCGGCCGCTCGCCGGGTGAGGTGCGAAGAATGATCTCGATGGCCTGCGCGACGTCGACGTCGCCGCCGGCGAGCGCGAACGCACCCGTCGGATCGCTGGCGAGGGGGAACGCCCAGCCGCGCCCGATGAAGTCCGGTGGCGTGTACGACGATTCCATGATGGCCTGGCTCCCTTCACGATCCGATGAGCACGGTGGGTGCACCGGCGACGATCGGTGCGCCGCATGCGGACATGTCGCCCACCCGGGCGGCGGGCATCCCGCCGATCAGCACCGTCGGGCAGCCCGGCGGGACGATGACGGTCGGCGGGTGCACCGCCGGCGGCGGGAACGAGCAGATGTGCGGAGTGCCGACGGTGGCCGCCGGCATGCCACCGATCAGTACGGTCGGTACTCCCGGCGGACCGATGACGCCGGGGTGTGCGGTCGGGTCGCCGACCCGTGCGGCTGGTGGCATGTCGCGACTCCTCAGTTGAGTTTGATCGGGGTGCCCGACACGGTGAGTGGCCCGTTGGCGGTCAGTTCGGCGGTCGAGGTGGCGTCCACCGTGACCCGTGCGCCACGCAGCGCCAGTGGGCCGGTGCCGGCGTCGACGGTGATGCCGTTGGCGGCGGTGATCGACACCTTCCCCGTGCTGTGGACATCGACGCTGCGCCCGACCGCGTCGAGGGTGATGCTCAGGGCGTCGTCGCCGGTGGCGATCACGACGCCTTCGGTGCGGCCGTCCTGGTCGTTGAGGTCGAGCCGATGCCCGCGACGGGACACGATCGATCGGCGGTTGATCGCTCCGGAACCGCCGTCGACGATCTCGAGTCCCTTGGCATCCGGCGTGTCGACGCCGTTGAAGAGCCCGCCGAGGACGTACGGGTGGTCACCGTCGCCCTGTTCGAAGGCGACGAGGACCTCGTCGCCGACCTCCGGCAGGATGAGCGCCCCACGGTCCTTGCCGGCCCCCGGGTGAACCGTGCGCGCCCAGCCGCTGACGTAGTCGGCGGACAGTTGGGGGAACGAGAGTTTCACGCGTCCTTGGTTCTCCGGGTCGTGAACGTCGGTGACCTGCCCGAGGACGACACCACCCGCCGGCCGACCGGCCCCCGCCGGCCGACCGCCCGAGGTCAGGCCGAGCAGGCTTCGGTCGTGGGCCGCGGACACCCCGATCGCGGTGGTGTATCCCGTTGTCGCGTCGTAGATGTGGCGGGCGGAGGTGAGGACGAACTTGCCGTCGAACGGCTCTCCGAGCTTGGTGAGGGTGACCGCGACACCGGCGCGCAGCACCGGGTTGCCGGTGCACATCGCATCGATCTCCGCGTATCCACCGGCGATGGCCGATGATCGGGCGCGGGCGGCGGCGTCGGCCTCCGACTGGGAACGCACACCGTGATCACCGACGACGTGGGTGCGGTCGCCGAAGGTCTGCGCGAGCTGCGCGGGATCGACGCCCGCGGTCTGCGCGGCGGAGGTGGCGGGCTCGGCGGTGCCCACGATCGGCTGCTTGGTGGCGGTGTCCCATCCGCGGACCTCGACCTTGCCGACCTGTTCGGCCGCGGTGATCGTGCTGCGCAGCCGGACGATGTCGGTGCCGAACTCGAGCACCAGAGGGTTCTGCGGATCGTCGGCGGGTCCGCTCTGGGCGGCGGTCGGCGGCGCGAAGTCCAGCGCCCCGTCGTGCACCGAGACGTGGTAGCCGATGCCGCGGGCCAGCGCGGAGAGGAACTCCCAATCCGTTTGGCCGCGTTGGGAGATGTGGTCGTACACGGTGGCCGATGATTCGATGTGCCCGGGCGTCAGACCCGCCCGACGCGCGCACTGCGTGGCCGCGTCCGACGCGGTGACCTGTGTGTAGGACGCGGTGTGACGGCCCCGGAACAGCCTGTGCGACTGGTCGTATCCGCGGACCGTGGTGAATGTGCCGGTGGGTGAGAACTCGGCTTCGATGGCGGTGATCTCGCCGTCGAGAAGCGTGACGGGCGCCGGGCGCGCGTGGGTGGTGACGGCGATGGTGATCGGTCCTCCGACGCGCAGGCCACCGTCGCCGAGCACCTGCCGCGCGTTGTCGCGGAAGCGGAGGGTGAAGCTGTCCGGAAGTCCGGTGTGGGTGTCGACGTGTGCCGACACCAGTTGCAGGGCAACGGTGTCCGGGATGGCGCGGCCGGCGGCCGTGATGGTCAGGCCTGCGGTTGTCGGCATGGTCTCACCGTCCTGCCACCGAGGTCTCGGCGTGGATGTCGTCGATTCCGGGCAGGCGGATGACCGTCCCGGCCGGGATGCGCATCGGGTCGTCGATCCCGTTGAACTGCGCGATGGCACGCCAGTGCACGGGATTGCCGTATTCGCGATGCGCAAGCGTGGCCAGGGATTCGCCGGCGAGGAGCACATGCATGCGCCGGGCCGACGCGGCGCGCGAGGTCGGGTTCTGTCCGCCCTTGCCCCCCGGCATCTCCTCGATGTCGACGTTGCAGGTGGCCCGCAACGGTGTGCCGTCGGCGGCGAAGAGGGTGAACTTCGCGGTGACCTTGGTGATGAAGCCCGGAAAGCTGGTGAGGCCACCCCACTTGAACACCACCAACGGCGGCATGGCCTTTGGTGTGCCCGTGGTGGATTGGGTTGGTACGCAACATGACATCAACCGGTCGACGCCCTTGACCACCGCGCTGTCGTGCTTCGCGGTGGCGTCCAGGAACATCTCGAGCGACAGGGTGCACGGTTGCGCACCCATGAACTCGGCGGCCCCGGCCTTCGCGGCGTTCTTTGCTGGTTTGCTTTCCCATTTCGCCGCTTTGGTCATCGTCACCTCACGCGGATTGAACTGGAAGGCAATCGATCCGAGCTGGCCACCGGGTTTGGCACCGCCCGGCGCCTTGGTGGCCTCGAACAGTTCGAGTTCGGCGTGCACCACCTGCTCGGCGCTGCCCGTCGACGAGCCGGCGGACTGCGCGGACAACGCCACCGCGCTCATGACCGACCGCCCGCGCTGCCACGAATGCCGTGGTGGATCAGTTCGACCGTCTCGGTGGCCACCTTCGGCGACTCCAGGTTCAGCGACGGTCCCGTCCACCGGACCGGCAGCACTCCCTGCAGCGACCATTCGGCCACCGTGTCGCCGTTGCCGTTCTTGGCGGCGATCTTGGCGGTCGTCGGGGTGTACCCGCCGATGACCGCGCTGACCCACTCGGCGAGTTTGTAGCTGTCGCCGCAGACCGGGCGCGTGAGTTTGACGGTGGAGAACTTCACCCGGCTCGGCAGCTGCCACACCATGCCGTTGTTGCCGCCCTCTTCCCGCTGTTCCATCACGATCTCGAGTCCGAGGCCCTCGCAACTGAGGAAGTCGCCGAGCGGCGCGGAATCCACCGTGACGGAGAAACAGACGCTGACCGCGGGGTCGTCGGTGGTCATCGCGGTTCCCTTCTGTGCGTGGACGGGTGCATCGGTCAGTGGTCGGTGAGGATTCCGGCGCGTTCGCGATCGAGCCAGAGTTCAGCGCGCAGCCGTGCGGAGAGCGGCTCGTAGAGTCGGCGGGCCAGTTCTTCGAGATCGCCGTACGCGGGGGCGGCGTCATGCGCGCCGCTCGACGCTGCGCCGCCGCCCGGTGCCGGTGGGTGCGCCACGGCGTCGATCGCGTTGACGACGGGGGCGGCCGCATCGTGGGCGGCGGCGACGGCCTGGTGTGCCGCCGATTCGGCAGCACCACCGACGCTGTCGGGCGTCGGGATGTCCGGGACGCTCGGGAGGTGCGGGACGCTCGGCACACTCGGGATGTGCGGGACACTCGGCACACTCGGGATGTGCGGAACGCTCGGCACACTCGGGAGGTGCGGAACGCTCGGCACACTCGGGAGGTGCGGAACGCTCGGGACGCTCGGGAGGTGCGGGGCCTCGACGGGTAATCCCAGGCGTTGCACCGGCATCGGCACCGCGGTCTCCCCGGCCGACGGCTCCGAGGCGACCTGCGCCGATCCGACATGCGTTCCGGCGGGTGCCGTCGACCGCTGGACGGTTCGAGGTGGATGCGTGCCGACCGGTGCCGCGAACATCTCGGCGAAGCTCATCGGTGGTGGCGAGGTGACCACCGACGGCGACCCGGTTTGAGTCGAGGGCGGGTATCCCTCATCG
Organism: Gordonia sp. NPDC003424; assembly: GCF_053588655.1. Taxonomy (NCBI): domain Bacteria; kingdom Bacillati; phylum Actinomycetota; class Actinomycetes; order Mycobacteriales; family Gordoniaceae; genus Gordonia; species Gordonia sp. NPDC003424. Next base: position 130,663 of record NZ_JBSFQJ010000011.1, on the reverse strand, counting down.
TTGATACGTTGTGCCGCAATCGGTCTGCCGACGACTACGCGCGCGACCGGTGGCGGCGACGCCGTCGATCCCGGCGCGAGACCGGTTGCGGGCACCCTGGCGACAGTCGGAATCGAGGCCGCCGGCGGCCGGCTTGCCGGTGCGTGGGTCGCCGGTGGGTCCGGCTGAACCACGGCGTGCTGTGACACCGAACGCTGAGCGACCGGGCCGTGAGTCGGGGCATGCGGTGCGAGCGGTTCGCGGGCGATCGAGACAAGCGTTGTCGAACTCGGCGTGTTGGTCGTTGTGGCTGTGGCCGATTCATACGCAGCCGATCCCGGTGTCGCCGATCCCGTTGTCGCCGAACCCTCTTCGGCTGCGCGCTGTAACGGCGTCGAGGGTGGTGCCGTCGAAGGCTGCACCGTCAGGTGCGGCGCCGTTGAGTGCGGTGCCGTCGAACGCTGCACTGTCGAGGACAGCACCGTCGCGCTCTCCGCCGTCGAATGCTGCGCTGTCGAATACTGCGCCGCCGAATACTGCGCCGCCGAGCCTTGCGCTGTCGAGTGCTGCGCGGTCGAATGTGGTGCCGTCGACCTTTGCACCGTCGACCGCTGTACCGTCGACCGCTCCCCTGCCGAACGCTCCCCTGCCGAGCTCTGCACCGTCGGACGCTGCACCATCGAACGCTGCCCTGTCGAACGCTGCGCCGTCGGCTGCGAGAAAAGCTCTGGCAATGGACGACTGGTTGCGGATGCCGGCTCGGCCGGAGCGGTCACCGTCTGCACCGCCGCTGCCGTGGACTGCTGGGTGCCGCCATCATCTGGATGGCCTACACCGATCGACGGAATCGCCTGTCGGGCATCATCCATCGGCGTCACCGTCGGCAGCTCTGTCAGACGAGACAGCGACACCCGAGTGGGTGTCGTGACCAGAGACTGCGAATCGGTCGGCGGTGTGAAAGGTGCCGGCTCGCGGGGAAGATCTGGGAGACGCCGCGAGACCGGCACCGTCTGAGGGGCGACCCGTTGGGCCGTGACGTGCGCAGGGGACGTGTGCGTTCCGGTGTCGGCCTGGACTGGCCGGCCGGACGGCGCAGCGACTCGTTGCGCCGGTAGGGAGTTCAGTGTCGAACCGGGAGCGGATGATCTCGGTGGGATCGCCGACGGTGACGGGGTGTCGATCGTCGTCGCGGCCGGCGCGGTGGCGAGCATCGACTCGGTCGCTGTCATGGCGGACGAGGTCGGTTCGATGGCCGTCGTCGACGAATCCGCCTGTTGCTGCGGGACACTCGGCGCAGCGGAGTCGGCCGGCGCGGCATCGGCCGGCGTCGTCAGCCGCTGGATGTGTCGTTGCGACGGTGCGGGTGTCGATGCTCGTGCGGACGCCAAGATCGGCGTCGCCGACGGCGGGGCGGGCGACGTCGCGGTGAGCACGGGTGGTGCCGGTGGCGGATCGAGCAGCCGACCGACGGTGGCGGGCGGCGGCGGGTCGGTCGAGATGTCAAGTGCCCGTTGCAGCAGGGGTGGACTGTCGTGGTCCTCGATGGACGGGCCCAGCACGGGCAACACCGGCGTGCGCGGCGCCCCGGCATCCGGCGGCGCCACCGTGTTCACCACGGGAGCCCCTGACCACCGTTGGATTGTGTTGCCCACGTGCAGGATCGACGAGTCCGCCAGGGTTCTCGGATCGTCGTGGGCGGCGACGGTGGAGGCGAGCGATCGCATCACCACCGGGTTCGCGCCGGTGGTGAGCGCCGATCGCATGCGGTCGGTGGTGGCCACCGGTCCGTCGATCAGGAGTTGCACCGGCGCGACCGCCGGCGGTGTCGCCCACTGCCCGGGAGGCGTGGGCACCGCCGCCGGTGCGAGACCCGATGGCGCCGGCGTGGTGCTCACGTCGTCGCGGCGGCGTGTGAGGGGCCAACGCCATCGCATCCGATCGTCTCCTTTCGCTCCGGTGTCACGGGTCGGTCAGTTCGTTGATGAGCGCGACGTAGCGGAGCCGTTCCGCATGCTCGAGGTCGAGGAGGTCGTCGCGGCCCCAGTGAAAGTTCATGGCCACGTACGAGATCTCGCGGTAGAGCCGGTCGACCTCGTACGTCGCTATTCCCCCAGGCGCCCACCCGACAGGTCGACGGCGAACTCGCCGTTGCAGTGCGGGCAGATCACGCCGGCGCGGGTGTGGCCGTCCTGGTTGACGCGGCGGTACATGTCCTGCAGGAACGCCAGATCGGAGGCGAAGAGGTTCTCGATGGTGCCGGCGTGGACGCCGTCGAGGTCACCGAGACGGGTGACCACCCGGCTGATGAGAACGACCGACAGGTAGCCGGGGTTCTCCCGGACCCGGTCGTCGCGCTGGGACACCAATTCGTCTCGGGCAGTGGCCAATCGCATCGTGCCCTGACGGTGCACCGCGCCGGCCCCGTCGACGTAGCCGCGCGGGAGCACGAAGTCGAATTCCGTACGCATCGTCTCGGTGGGCGGTTCCGCCGGTACCCCGTCGGTTGGTCGGTCGTCGAGAAGCGTTGCGCCGTTGTGTGTTCTACGCACTATCGACCTCCAGGCGCTCGTAGGTGAGGACGAGCTTCTCGGTCAGGACGCTGGTGTCGCCGGCCTTCATGGTGTTGACCTCGAGGCTCTTCGGCCATGCGTTGGTGACCTTGTACCGCTTGACCGCGCTGCCCTCGTAGTCGTAGACGACGATGGCGCCGCCCTTACGCACATCGGCCATCTTGCCGAGCTGCGAATCCTTGATCCACTTGTCGAAACTGTTGTCGCCGGTGAGCGGTCGGGTCAGCGTCACCTCGCCGGCCTTCCATCGGCCGGGGAGCTTCTTGATCGCAAACTTGCCGTCGGCCGCGGTGTTCGACTTGTACTCGATGACGTCCTGCTCCATCTTGAGCCCGTTCACCTCGGTGATGGACTTGATCTGGATGCCGTCGAACTCCAGGCCGAAGGAGTGGCCGACGCTGCTGTCGAATTCTGGGAGTGCCATTGTGTCACATCGCTTTCACGGGTTGGGGCGGTCTGAGGTCATTCGGCGACGGCGCTGGAGCCACCCGAGTACTGGGACAGCCGGAAGATGACGAACTCGGCCGGCTTGACCGGTGCGACACCGATCTGGCAGACCACCTCACCGGCATCGATGCCTTCGGCCGGGTTCGTTTCCTCGTCGCACTTCACGTAGAACGCCTCGTCGGGGGTCGTCCCGAAGAGCGCTCCGCGCCGCCATTCGTTGGTGAGGAAGGCGCTGATGGTGCGTCGCAGCCGGGCCCACAGCGCCGGGTCGTTCGGCTCGAAGACCACCCAGTTGGTGCCGTCCAGGATCGATTCCTCGAGATAGTTGAAGAGGCGGCGGATGTTGAGGTAGCGCCACGCCGGATCGGAGGAGAGGGTGCGCGCACCCCACACGCGGATGCCGCGGCCGGGGAACGCGCGGATGCAGTTGATGCCCGCCGGATTCAGCAGGTCGTGCTCGTTGCGGGTGATCTGGGTCTCCAGTTCCACCGCACCGCGGACCACCTCGTTGGCCGGTGCTTTGTGCACGCCACGGGTGTCGTCGTTGCGGCCCCAGATGCCGGCCATGAATCCCGACGGCGGTAGGTACTCGCCCCTGCCGAGACCGACCCACGGCCAGTACATCGCCGCGTACTTCGAGTCGTAGTTCGTTGTCTCGGTGCGCCATTCCTTGACCTGCTGCGCGTTGAGGCCCGGTGGCGTGTCGAGAATGGCCATCCGATCGCCCATCAGCTCGCAGTGGGCGATCATCGCGAGCTGCACCCGCTTGACCGTGTCGAGGTCGATGGTCTTCTGCGAATATGCGGTCATCAGGTCGGGGATGGCGATCATCGTGATGTCGTCGACGGCTTCGAGCCCCGAGAATCCGGTGCGCGCTCCCACATCTCCGACGTAATCGCTGGCCGAGATGGTCGCCGGGATGTCGGCGACCGGCGGCGGCACGACCAGCGTGCCCGACTGTCCCTTGACGATCTCGTCGTTGGCGTGGCCGGTGATCGCCTCGATCTTGATGAGCTTCGACTCCGCGTTCACCACCGTCTTGACGTTGGCCTGCCCGCGTCCGGTCGCCAGACCGGTGTGTTGCTCGACCACCTCGTCGCCCCGCTTGACCACCACCTTGACGCTGCCGTCGGGCGCACCCTCGTCGGCCTCGGTGATGTCCACCGACAGGGAGCGGTCGGGCGTGGAGGCCTCCAGGGCAACGACTTTCACCGGACCCACCTCCGCTTGCGGTGGGGCGGCGGCGAGTTCCCGCGGGCCGCTGCCGTTGGTGCTGGGATCGGGTCCCTGCCCGATGCGGACGATGTAGCAGTTCCCGCCACCGTTCTGGAAGTAGGCGAACACCGACTGCGCGAGGGACGTGTTCGCCAGGAACCCCCCGAACGTGTTGGTGAACTGGGTCCAATTGGTGACCAGGGTGGGCTGGTCGAACGGCCCCTTCTCGGCGAGACCGACGAAGGCCGCGACCGCGGTGCCGACACCGGCGATGGGGCGGGAGCCCGAGTCCACCTCTTCGACGTAGACGCCGGGTGACAGATACGACGGCATGGGATGCTCCTCTGACTCGATGGGATGTGTCGATCATCGCGGGCGGATTCGTTGGTGGGTATGGGCATCCGGCCGGTCACCGGGGCAGAAGTCGGAGTCCTTTCGGGCAACGACGTCTGCAGTGCGCGCGATCACTGCAGTGGCGGCAGTCCCGTGGTGGGAGCCACGGTGGTCACCGGTCCCGTTGGACCGATGATGAAGAACGTGTCGCATTTCGGTGTGGCCGGCACTGCCACCTCACCGTTGTGCCCCTCACGCCAATCCGCCGGCAGCGGCTGCGGTTTCACCCCCGACAGCACGGTCCGGCCGAGCAGGCCACCGCTGAAGCCGAAGAAGGTCTGCGCCGACAACCAGGTCAGCACGCGCGCGTCGGGTGCGGCCTGCTGGCCCGGTCGGAACGGGCCCACCGACAGTCCCCGGCCGACAAAGCCGGCCTGGATCCGCACCACTTCCGACAGTTCGGGTACCGACATGCGACCCCAGTCGGTCCAGGTCTTCCCGCCCCAGTGGACGCAGTGGGCAACGAACACGATCAGGTCGATCGGCCAACCGTCGACGACGTTCTGCGGCACGGCCGCCGCGCCGGACCCACTGGTGAGGGCCTGCCATTCCGCATCCATCCACTGCTTTCGCATGACCGGATCGTCTGCGGTGTCGAGAAACGTGTTGATCAATCCGATGTCGGCGGCCAGCACCTCGAGAGCTTCCTTGCCGCGCTTGACGCTTCGTGTGGCCGGATCGACGGCCCACCACTCGCCTCTGACCAGTGCGACCCCGGCATCGCGCAGGACCGCGGTGACCGAGGCGCCGGCCTTCGCGAGGTTGTCCATGACCCGGGTGAGCAGTCCGGTCGCCGCGAATCCCGGCCCGAACGAGAACCGTGCGGTATCCCAGGTGTTGACCGAGGCCTGAGAGCCTTCGCCGACACCGAGTTCATGCCAGATCGCTTCGTTGACGCGCTTGCGCGCGTTGTCGGGCGAGTCGAGGCCGCCCGGACGGTCTGCCGCATGTGATGGACCCACGTAGATCTTCCCGCCCGGCACATGATCTTGTGGGCGTGGTTTCACCGTCCGCAACAGATGGCCCCGCGCGAGCGCCCGGTTCCGGGCGACGGCGTCGTACATCGCAGCGATGTAGCGGGGGTCACCGCGCATGTCCGCGACACTCACACCGGCGGGTGTCTGCTCCGGCGCGGCCAGCGGCGGGTGCCACTGCTGGCCGCTGGCCGTACGTGTGAGGATGTCGGGCCAGCTGCCGACATCGTTCATGGCCGCGAGTTCGATGCGCTGATCGTCGGGAAGTCCTGCGGCATCACGAAACTCGCCGGTGACGGCCGACGCGGCGGCCACCAGTCGGGAGTTCTCGCGGAACTCCGCGGAGGCGACGATCGCGCCGTACGACGTGATGTCTCTCCGCATCACCTTCAGGGTGTCCACGATGTCACGCACCCAGAGGCCCGCGAGGGATGACCGGATCAGCCCGAAGTCGCCGAGCGACGCGGGACCGGCGAGCAACGACGACATGGTGACGGGGTCTCCCGGCCAGCGGATCAGGTGGCTCGTCCCAGCGGCGGTCGACTGGTCGGTGCGTTGGGCAACCCACGAACCGATCGCACGATTGCCGGCCGACCACGGCAGGTGGTGGCCGACGACAGAACCGGCCGCTGACAGGGCAGCCTTCGATGGTGGCCGTCGCGGGACCATCGACGTGGCGATATCGTCGGCCTGAGAGCCGGTTTCACGCATCACCGGGTCAGTATCGCGTCGGCCGTGTGGAACCGGGGAGCACTGCCGCGCAGACCAGGGTGCAGACTTGTGTGCCCGATGTGTCGCACGAAGCGAGAAACCGCTCGCCCTTTCGGGAAGCAGCAGCCGGACACGTGGCGATCGCGGGGTCCCGCCGGGGTCGGGCAGCGGTCGAGGGTTCGTCGACCTGAGTTCGGCACCAACCGTCCTCGCCGTGCCCGAAGAGGCAATCGTGCGTACCCGATCGACAATCGATTGCCCGCCAACCAGATGGAATCATCGAGAGTGCCACCCGGCCCCATACGTCACGCCCGGCGAGGACAGGACATGAACGAGATCACCTGCGAGGCTTGCGGAGCCGCGAATCCGCCGGGAACCCAGTTCTGCACCGAGTGCGACGCGTACCTGACATGGTCCAAGCCGGCCGCCCAGCCATCTCCCGGCACCGCCCCGTCGGCTTCGCCCTCGGCCACCGTGGCGACCGCCCCGACTCGGGCGACCGCCGCGGAGATGGGCAAAGTGATCGCACCCACCGTCGAGATCACCCATCCCGCAGTCACTCTCGATCCCGCCGCGCAGATCGCGGTCGAGATGCTGATGCTCAATCCCTCGTCCATCGTCGACGGCTACGCCGTGGAGATCCCGGAAGCCCCGTCCTGGCTCACCGTGCACCACGACGAGCTGCGCCTGCTCCCCAAGACCGATTCGACCATCACCCTGTCCGTCGGGATCGCCGATGGCCCGTTGCCGCCGGCGGGGACGACCGCGGTGAAACTCCTCGTCCGCTCGCTCACCGACCCGGCCAAGACGACGTCGGCCCAGATCGAGGTGACGGTGCCCCGGATCGGCGCGCCGGTCACGATCACCGCGCGCCCGACCGTGGTCCGCCTGACCGACACCACGGACGGCACCGTCCAACTGTCCCTGGACAATTCGGCCAGCAACTATCCGCAGCCGGTGTCGTTGTCGGCGTCGGACACCGAAGGGGTCGTGCAGTTCTCGATGTCGCCGGACCGGGCGACCATCCCGGCGGGGGAAACCAGCGCCGCGACCATGACATTCCGTTGTCCCGGCATAGGTTTCGGCGACGAGTGCACGCGGATGATCACCGTGGTCGCACACAGCGGCGACGACAAGACCGAGGCCTCGGTGACCGTGAACCAGTCACGCTCCGAGGCGCCGGCCCACGTACCGATCAAGCTCCGCCTCGAGCCGAGCGTCAGCCGGGTCCAGGACTTCACCATGGCCGATCTGACCTTCGTCGTGGACAACCGGCGCGGCAACGAGGACCGCACGCTCACCGTCGGCGGACGAGATCCGGAGGGCAGGGTCACCTTCACCTTCCCCACCTCGCAGGTGCACGTTCCGGCGGGCCAGATCACCGCCCTCCCGGTCACGGTCGCGGCCGCCGGCCCCGCGGAGGGAGCCGAGGTGTCGTACCCGTTCTCGATCATCGCCACCGACGAACTCGACGAGGTCGAGGCGAGCGGGACGCTGACCCTGTTGTCGTCGGCGCCCGCGATCACCACCGCCACACTGCGATTGCATCCCAGCAAGATCTCGGTGCGAAACTCGTCGCGTGGGCGGACCGCGGTGATCGTCGACAACACCGGCTCCGACCGATGGCTCAAGGTCCACCTGGCGGCCTCCGATCCTGAAGCCGCCGTTCGGATATCGATCAACCCGCCCACCGTGGACGTACCGCCCCGGCAGTCCGTGTGGGCCGAGGCGACGGTCGCGGCCGATCCGCCCGATCCGGGTGATACCAGCGAACGTCCGATCTCGTTCGTGGCGACCGACGGTCGCGCCACCATGACCTGCGACGGCAGCTTCGCCCAACGCACATCCGACTGGATGCCGATCGCGCGGGTCGTGCTCACCCTCCTCGGCGCCGCCCTCGCCGCGATCGGCGCCTTCAAGCCCTGGACGGCAAAGCAATTCGACTACTACGTGATGCAACTCGGTGCGCAGGTGCCCGAGGACGCCGACAAGGTGGTGTTCCAGACCCAGCCCGCCGCCCGGCTGGCGATCCTGGTGCTCGCCGGGGCGATGGCACTCGGGGTGTTCGCCAAGACCGGGAAGCCCACGCAGACCGCGGCGCTCGCGATGGTGGCCGCCTTGGTCGGGTACATGGTGTTTCTCGTCGTCAACCATCACGTCGGGATCGGCGGGCCGATGTACGGCGCGATCATGGTCGGCGTGGGCGCAGCGCTCGGCTTCCTAGGCGGACTGTGCATCCGAAAGCGTTGAGGGAGGCGCGAACTCCGTCCCGATCAGTCGGCCCAGCTTGCGGTACTCCTGCTCGACGCCGCGGATCAGATCCACGGTGGTGATCATTCGGCCCGACGCCGCCGCACGGTAGGCGGCGGTGACCGAGGCCGACCGGATGTTCCCGCCCGACAGCACGAAGGTCCGTGCGCAGTGATCCACGTCGATGTCGCGATCGCACGGCACGGGAGGCGCCAGGCACCGGTGCCAGAGGTCTCGCCGGGCGGCCTCGTCGGGCCGCGGGAACTCGACGACGGCGTCGAGTCGACGGGTGAACGCCTCGTCCAGATTCGAGCGCAGGTTCGTCGTCAGGATCGCCAGTCCGTCGAAGGCTTCCATCCGTTGCAGAAGGTACGCGGTCTCCACATTCGCGTACCGATCGTGCGCGTCGCGCACCTCGCTTCGCTTGCCGAACAACGCATCCGCCTCGTCGAACACGAGAACGGCGTTCACCAACTCGGCCTCGTCGAAGATCCGGTCCAGGTTCTTCTCCGTCTCCCCCACCCACTTCGACACCACCGATGACAGGCTGACGGTGTACATCTCGAGTCCCAGGTCACCGGCGAGTACCTCGGCGGCCATCGTCTTCCCGGTCCCCGACTCCCCCGCGAACAGCCCGATCACGCCGTGTCCGCGGCCGCCACCGCGCCGCATCCGCCACTCCCCGAGCACCTGCTCGCGATGCCGTGCGCGGGCCGCCAGATCGGCGAGCACCTCGACGGTGGATGACGGCAGCACCAGGTCCGCCCAGTTCACGCGTGGGGTGACCCGACGCGCCAGTCGTTCCAGCCCGGCGGAGTTGAGCATCCGCACTCCGTCGCGGACGTGACCCGCGGACAGCACCGCCCCCTCGGCGGCGGCCGCGGCCCGGGCCGTCTCAACCGCACGACGGATCTGCCTCGGCGCCAACGTGACTGCGGCGACATCGTCGGCCGCGAGTGCGCGACCCTGGTCGCCGAGGTGATCACGCCACAGGATGATCCGCTCCCGATCCGACATCCGCACGGCGTCGAGCTGCACCGGCAGGCGGTCGGCGATCTCGGGTTGCCAGAGTGCATGACCGGTCGTCACCACCGGCTGCGGTCCGTCGAACAGACGGTCCCCGCCGACGCCGAGATCCAGGGCATCGATGTGTTCGACGACGACGACCGCGTCGGTGAGCACGGATTCGCGTCGGAGCACCCCGAGAATGTGTGCGGTGGCGTCCGTGGCGATGCGTCGCGCATCGACCACCAACGGCCTCCGTCCGACGGAATCGATTGCGGCGACCGCGGCGGCCACGCCGATTCCGTTGTCCTGCTGGCGGATATGGACGAGCCCACAGCCACTGGCGAACGCCGCGGCAACTCGGTGCGCGGTCTCGCCGGGATACGCGTCGGGGGACGACAGCGCGTCGCCCAGCTCGGCGGGCGGGGTGTCTCCGCCGAGCAGATGGTCGACGACCCGGTCCGGCACCCGGATGGTGCGGGAGAGGAACGGACGGTCGGTGTCCTCGATCCGCACCAGCCCGAGCTCCACCAGCGGGCCCGTCGGCGCCATGCGCGCCCGGGCATCCGCCGCCCAGGTCGACATCCCGGCCAGGGCCAGCGCGAGGGCCGGCGTCGCGCGACGTCGGGAGACGTCGTCGTTGAGGTAGCCGTACAACCGCTCCCATCGTCCGTCGACCTCCGGCAGCATCGCGATCACCAGGATCTCGACGTCGAGATCGGACAGGCTCGCGCTCCGGGCCAACCGGCGCAGGCGAATTTCTCCCCCGTCCGCTTCCGCGGCGTCTGCCGCCTCTTCGATCTCGCCTCGCCGCGCATCGGGAGTCGCCGCCGGGTCCGCGGTCGGCGCCAGGAGCGAATCCACCGTCGCCTCGCCGACGTACAGACCCCGGAACGGGTCGTCGGGCGTCGGATCCACACTTCGACGGTGCGCCACGACCTCCCGAATCCGGCTCTCCACCAACTCCGTCCGCGCACGGTGATACCGGAGATTCGGTGTCATGAGCGCACCTCGCCGGCGGTGTCCTCCTCGATCCGGTGTCCGCGCCGGACCTCGAACGGTGTTTCTGCTGCGCCGGTCATGTCCTGGGTGGCGACCACCATCGGGCGCCGCACGGGCGGACCGACCGGGATCGGCCGGGCGACCGGCAGCGGCGCCGAGACCACCACGTCCAGTGACGGTTTCAGTTCACCGCCGAGCGCACTCCAGACGTCGGCGAACGAACGGTCCTCGGCCGGCGGCAGCGCCACGGTCATCGGAACGGGCAGACCCACATCCCGGAGACCGGGGCCGAGCCGCTCCGGCGGAATGGCCTGGTAGGTGACGAGACTCTGCAGCAGACGGGACAACAAGCCGTGCTCGTCCTCGGGTCGCTGGGTCCAGGCGGCGACCAGATACGACAGCCGGAAGTATCGAGGAGGACGGTGGCGGAAGCGGATTCGGTCTCCGTCGTACTCGTTGACGAAGCCGCTCTCCCGCCGTCGGACATCCTCGCGGATGTCGTAGAGGTAGGCGCAGATCGTGGGGCCGGTCCGTTTGGCCGCCCACTCCTTGGTGGGTGCGTCGAAGGCGACGTCGACGTCCGAACCACTCAGTGCATCGTCGGTCACGATCGTCCGCAACGCGGCATCGATGTCGGCGATCACGTCAGATGAGCCCTTCGCGAAGTGCGTAGGCCACCGCGTGCGACCGATTCCGCAGCTGCAATCTGGTGGTGACGTCGTGCAGGATGTTCTTCACGGTGCGTTCGCTGTAGGACAGTTGCTTGGCGATGCCGGCGGTGTCGAATCCCTCGGATACCAAACGGAGAACGTCGATCTCGCGGTCGGTGAGGCCGGAGAAGTGGATTCCGCGGGGTGAGAGGACCTGCCGCTGGAGGCGCCCGACCTGACCCAGCAGACTCCCGACCAGGTCGGTCGGGACGACCCCGCCGCCGTCGGCGACCTTGCGGATCTGCCGGGCGAGGGTTTCGGCCGTCGCGTCACACCGACGGACGAGGCCGCTGACCCCGGCTTCGGCGGCAGCCACGACGACGGCTTCGTCGATATCGCCGAGGATCAGCATCGTGCGTGGAACCCCGTTGCGCTGCAACGCTTTGAGATTGCAGCGCACCGCGTCGTCGAGATGATCGGCCACCACCACGGCCACCTCGGCGGTGTCGATGGCGGCGTCCCCGACCACCCTTATCTCCGGGTGCATGGACAACTGACTGGTGACCCCGGCCTGCAGGACCGGATCGTTCGAATATATGTAGGTGGCGATCTTGCGTTGCATGATGACTGTCTCCCAACGTTTCTCATGCCTGATGGTTCTGATTTCCGGCTATTCCTGAGCCTTTCCGCACCGGCCACAGAACGCCTGGCCCGGCGGGAGCTCGAAACCGCAGTTGTTGCACCGGCGAGGGGCACCGGCCGGCGGACCCGACGGCGGCGCGCCGTAGGGGACGGTCGGGGTGGCCCCGGCCTGCGCGGGAGCCGGTGGCCTGACCGATCCGGCGGGCACCGCGTCCACCGGCATGCCGGCCGCCGCACCCTTGCCGCGGTGGGTGTAGAAGTAGTAGCCCACACCGCCGATGACGGCGAGCCCGACCAGCGCACCGGCACCGGCGAGGACCCAGCCCGGCATCGATGCACCGCCGGACGGGGTGGCGGCGGCCACCGCCTGCTTGTTGGCCGCGTCGGTGCGCTTCACGGCGGCGGTCGGATAGGTCGGCGACAGGTTCAGCGCCTGATCGAACCCCTGCACCGCGGCGCCGTAGTCGCCCTGGAAGTAGGCGCCGAGCGCCTGCCGGTAGGCGGTGTCGGCGGGCGACAGTGCTGAGGTCACGCCGTTGTTCTTCATCATCTCCTGGAGTTCGCTCACCGCGGAGGAGTAGTTGAAGTTGCTGTTCAGCTGGGTGGTGAAACTGTTGATCCCGACGACCTTTCCGGCGTCGTCGATGGTGGGACCACCGCTCATGCCCGGCACCATCGCAGCGCTCACCTCGATCACCGGAGCGGCCCCGGCGGTGGTCAGGGCACTGACGGTGCCGCTCTTCAAGGTGGGTTCGAGCGACGGGTCCGGATGCCAGGACGTATCCGACGAGTCGGTCGGACCCGGATATCCGACCGCCTGAATCCCAGCGCCGACCTGCGAAGCGGCCGTCGACAGTTGCGACGAGGGCAGATTCGCGGCCGAGACCTTGAGCAGGGCGACGTCACCCTGCCCTTCGGGATGGACATCGACCACCCGCGCCGGGGTCGTCTTGAGCCCGGCCCCGATCACCGACACCGTCATACCGGTCTGCTCGATCTGGTCGAGGATCGCGTTGCTCGTCTCGGAGGTCGAGCTCATCTCGCTCTTCATGACGTGCTCGGGGTCGACACAGTGGCCGGCGGTCGCGATGTACCCGTCCGGGTTGACGACGAATCCCGTGCAGTGCGATGTCGTCCCGTCGGGCAGTGCGCTCGTCACATATACGACGGCGGGCCGGATGTAGGCTGCCGCTTGGGTTTCCGGGGACACCTGAGGTGGAGCCGCCGCCGCCGGAGCGGTCCACAGTGTGCCGGCGGCCAGCGTGCCCGCGGCACCGATGATCGCGCCGAGGCGGATCACACCGCGTCTCGTGAGGAGTGTGCTTGGTCCCATGATCTTCCTTGTCTCCCTGTCTCCGTGATCAGCCCGCGGGTACCTCGGTTGTTGTCGTCGTGATCGCGTCGCCTGCTTCGGATTGGTCACCGGACAACGAGTTCTGTTGCCCGCCCTGCCCGACGGCCCCGTCGGGCTCCTGCGCCGGTGCACCTCCGGAACCGGATTGGTCGCCGGTGTCCCCGCTGCCGCCGGTGTCCCCGCTGCCGCCGGTGCCGCCGTCGGGGCCGGACTGTTCGCCGTCGGCAGGGGCACTCGGCGGAACGGACTCCACCGAGGCGTCTCCGCCGACCGGCGACCCACCCGGCAGAACGGGCTCGGAGCTCGACGACTCGCTGCTCGATTCCGAACTGCTCGATTCCGAACTGCTCGACGACTCACTGCTCGATTCCGAGCTGCCCGACGACGAGCTGCTCGAGGAGCTCGAGGAGCTCGGGGGCGGCGCCGATACCTTTCCGGCCGGCGCCGAGGACCAGTGCGGGTCGTTCCCACTGGCCGAATAATTCAGGGCGACAACACTTCCGGTCGCAAAGTTAGGCCACGGGGTTCCCGCGTAGGTGATCGCATCGTCACCGACACCGCTCGGCGAGAGCGGGCTTCCGCTCGCGCACCGTACCCGGGGTACCCAGTCCGTATCGACGAGCACCGCCGTGCCGGCCTGGAGCACCGCGGGGATCTCGGTGGCATGGCCGGATTCGAATCCGTGATCGGTGACCATGATGTCGCGCAGGACGACGACGGGGCGCAACTCGCTCACGTAACCGCGGACGTCGTCGACGCCGAGCACCTGCTGCCAGACAGTCGACTTGGCAGGTTCGCTCTCGAGAAAGTCGATGAGCTTGACGCGGTCGCAGACGTCCCGCTGCGTGGAACCGCCATAGATACCGACCTGCGTACCGTCCGCGCCGGCCACCTGCCCGGCACCGCCGGTGGTGGTCGCATCCAGGGTCGTCACGCTGGACAGGTCCACCGGCTGGGCCACCGACCCGGTCCACGGCGACTGCCCCTGCGCGGCTGCCGCCTCGAGCAGGACCGGGGTCGACTGGGTCTGGGGCTCAACGTCTTTCGAGCACCCGGCGACGACGATGATGCCAACCGCCGCGAATGCCAGAGCTGTCTTAACCGTGGCGATCGCACGACGCCGTTCTGCAGTCATGCAGCCATGCTGTCCCGCACCACCGCGCGAAACGCGGGTAGAGGGCTACCCCTTTCCCGGCACCGCAACACCCGATCGGGGCCGCACGATACGCGAATGGGCCCGGGAACTACCTGTACCCGTCCGTACGCCTACCCCGCCGAACCGGGCCCCACGTCGGCACCCGGCCCGGTGCGTCGTTCGGTCAGAAGACCGCCGACCGCAACGCGATCTCGCTGGCCAGCGCCGCGGACGCATTCTGCGGCACCCAGTGATCGATGCCGGGCAGCTCGCAGAACCGGTACTCGGAGTAGCAGTAACGGCTACTGCCGGCGGCCTGCTCACGTCCCATGGTCGGATCGGAATCGCCCCACACCATCGTGGTGGGAATCTCCACCGGCGGGCACGACATGGTCTTGGCGATCTCGCCGGTGAAGTTGGCGCGATACCAGTTGAGTGCCGCGGTCATCGCCCCCGGCTTGGTGAGCGGGACGATCTCCTCGGCGGTCACCCCCGCGTCACGCAGCAGCGCCCCTTTGCGGGCGAGGAGTGTCTTCTCTGCCCCGTCGGCGACGAAATCCTTGATGTAGGAGGACCGTTCGCGCTGGTCGCTGGTCGCCAGCGCGTCGCGTGTCGACGACGGATGCCCGACGCTCACCGCGACATACCCGGTGAACCTGTCGGGATGCTTGGCGGCGAGATGCCAGCCGACGATCGCACCCCAGTCGTGGCCGACGAGCAGCGCGTACTGGACACCCAGTCCGTCGAGGACGCCGAGAGCGTCGGTGACCAGGTTCTCGAGCCGATAGTCCTCCACGGCGTCCGGCCGTGCGCCCGCCGAGTAGCCTCGCTGATTGAAAACCACTGTCCGCAGACCACTTTCGTGCAAGCGGGGCACGACGTCGGAGTAGCACGACCCATTGACCGGGAACCCGTGGAGCAGCAGTACCCACTTGCCGCCGTCGGGTCCACCGATCTCCACGTCAAAAGCGAGTTCCCCAACCCTGACCGTACGCTGTTCGGTATCCACCGGCCCAGGATAGGCGACGGCGCGACGCTCCGACGGACGGCGAGGTCAGGTGAGGTGGTGGGTGATCGTGGGCAGCCCGGGGTCGGCGCCCCTCTCGATGACGGTGGTGAGCGCCACGGTGTCGAGATGGGTGTCGATGAGGTCGGCGATCAGGTCGACCTGGGCGGTGCGCACATCGTCGACGACGGTGGCCTCGGCGACCACGAACCCCGGCTTTCCGGCCTCGGCGGCAACACGTCGCAGCAGGTCACGGCGGAAATCGTCGTTGGCGAGCAACCCGTGCCAGTGGGTTCCCCGAACGACGCCGTCCACCGCACCCTCCGGGCCGTGTGCGTCGTCGACGATCCAGGGTTTCTCCGACGACCCGGCGAGCAGGCCGTGGTGGATCTCATAGCCGGCGATCGCCACCCCGGCCGCATGTCCGGCGACCTGGCGGACCGTTTTGTCGGGATGGAACCTCACGTCGACGTCAAGGATGCCCAGCCCGTCCACGACTCCCCCGCCGGATTCCACCCGGTCGTCGATGCGCCGGCCGAGCATCTGGAAGCCGCCGCAGATCCCGATGACCGGCCGGCCCCGCCGGGCCCGATCGACGAGTGCGGCGCCGATCCCCCGCTCACGCACCCAGGCCAGATCCGCGACGGTCGCGCGGGTGCCCGGTAACACGGCGAGGTCGGCGGCGGTGACCGACGCCGGGTCGTCGACCCAGGTGACGTCGACGCCGGGTTCGCACGCGAGCGCCTCGACGTCGGTGGAGTTGGAGACGCGGGGCAGCCGGATCGCGGCGACGCTCAGGCGCACCGCGTCGGGTGGGCGCCGGTCCGGCGGCCCGACCCGCCGGCCGACCGGGACGGCCAGTGAGTCCTCGGCGTCGATCCACAGGTCCGAGGCGAACGGGATCACTCCCAGGGTGCTGCGCCCGGTGAGTTGTGTCAGGCGCTCGAGGCCGGGCTGCAGCAGTGCGGGGTCGCCGCGGAACTTGTTGATCACGAATCCGGCGATGAGCGCCTGGTCGTCGGGCTCGAGGATCGCGGTGGTGCCGAACAGGTGGGCCAGCGAACCGCCCCGGTCGATGTCGGTGACGAGCAGCACCGGCAGACCGGCCGCCCGGGCGAGTCCCAGGTTGGCGATGTCGGTGCCGCGCAGGTTGATCTCGGCCACCGACCCGGCGCCCTCGGCGATCACGACGTCGAATTCGTCACGGAGCGAACGGAATTCGTCGGCCACGAGACCGGCGAGCTCGGCCCGGCGGGTGTGGTAGTCGGCGGCGCCGACATCCCCGGCGGGCCGGCCGCGGACCACCACATGCGACCGTCGGTCGCTGCCCGGCTTGAGGAGCACCGGGTTGAACCGGGTCGACGGTTCCAGCCCGCAGGCGAAGGCCTGCAGCGCCTGTGCGCGACCGATCTCCCCGCCGTCGAGGGTGACCACGGAGTTGTTCGACATGTTCTGCGCCTTGAACGGCGCCACCCGGATGCCCTGTCGCGCCAGCAGGCGACACAAGCCGGTGACCACCAGGCTCTTACCGGCGTCGGAGGTGGTGCCCCCGACGAGCAGCGCGCCGCGCACCGCCTACCGACTCGCGGCAGTTCCTCCACCCCGTTTGCGTTCGTCCCCCTGCTGCAGGCGGGGGACGAACACAAACCGGGCGGAGGAACACGACTGGGCCACGGACACCGCCATCACCTCTGCCGCTAGTCCGGCAGCGTCAGGATCTCGGCACCGTCGTCGGTCACCACGAGGGTGTGCTCGAACTGGGCCGTCCACTTCTTGTCGGTGGTGACGACGGTCCAGCCGTCGTCCCAGATCTCGTACCCGAGGCCGCCCAGATTGATCATCGGCTCGATGGTGAACACCATGCCGGGCTCGAGGATCGTGTCCACGTTGGGTTGGTCGTAGTGCAGCACCACCAGGCCGTTGTGGAACGTCTCACCGATCCCGTGCCCGGTGAAGTCGCGCACCACGGAGTAGCCGAAGCGATTGGCGTAGGCCTCGATGACGCGGCCGACCACGTTGAGTTCCCGGCCCGGCTTGACCGCCTTGATGGCCCGTTGGGTGGCGATCCGGGTGCGCTCCACCAGATCGGCCGCCTCCGCCGACACGTCGCCCGCCAGGAAGGTGGCGTTGGTGTCGCCGTGCGCGCCGTCGATGTAGGCGGTGACGTCGATGTTGACGATGTCGCCGTCCTCGACGACCGTCGAGTCCGGGATGCCGTGGCAGATGACCTCGTTCAGCGACGTGCAGCAGGACTTCGGAAAACCCTTGTAGCCCAGGGTCGACGGGTACGCACCGTGATCGATCATGTACTCGTGCGCGATCCGGTCGAGTTCGTCGGTGGTCACGCCCGGGGCCACCGCCCGGCCCGCCTCGGCCAGTGCGTTGGCGGCGATCTTGCCGGCCACCCGGACCTTCTCGATGGTCTCGGGCGTCTGCACCCACGGCTCATGTCCCTCGTTGACGGTGGACTTCCACACGTACTCGGGGCGGTCGATGGAATCGGGCACGGCACGTCGCGGCGAGAGGGTGCCGGGGCTCAGGGCGGTGCGCACAGTCATGGATGCCACTGTATGCCGCGGAAGCCGGGCTGCCGAACTCCGACCGCCGAGTTGTCGGAGTCCCCGGAAGCCGCCCCGGACGAGATCGGGAACAGCACCACTAAGGTGGTCCTAAGCCGCGCAGGGCAGACTCTGCTGCGACGCATGCGGCACGAGAGATGAGGAGTGGTCAGTGCTCGGTCGGCGACGAGACCCGGGACGTGCGATCAGCCGACCCGTTTCGCTCGCGGTGGCGGTGGCCGCACTGGTGGCCGCCCTGACACTGAGCGGCTGCAGCACCGCGCCGATCCAGCAGCCGGGCGCCTCGGTGGCCGCGTCGACGCACCTGCGCGACGGACCGTCGACCGCCGAACTCCCCCGCACCGACGTCGTACCCGTCACCACCGATCCCCGACCGCAGCTGCCGGTGACGGTTGACTCCATCGGGCATCCGCGGGTGACGGTCTCCGACACCAGCCGGATCATCGCGGTCGACCGCAACGGGACGCTGGGCAACATCGTGTTCGCGCTCGGTCTCGGACCCCGCGTGGTGGGCCGGGACACGTCGACCGCCTTTCCGTCGGCGCTGGCGTTGCCGTTGGTCACCAACACCGGCCACACCCTCAACGCGGAGAAGGTCCTCGCGTTGCGGCCGACGGTGGTGCTGGTCGACGAAAACACCATTCCGCCGCAGGCGGTCGATCAGATCCGGGCGGCGCAGATCCCGGTCGTCGAGTTCAGCGCGACGCGCACCCTGGACTCCACGCCGACCCTCATCAGGTCGGTGGCCGCCGCGCTCGGCGTGCACGATGCCGGGGAAGCCCTGGTCACACGCACCGACGACGAGATCGCCGAAGCCAAGCGATCGGTGCCGTCCCCGTCCGGCGATCCGACGATCGCTTTCGTCTACATCCGCGGGCCACGGCTGGTGCTGCTCGCCGGCCCGGGTTCGGGCGCCGACGACCTGATCCGCGAACTCGGCGGCACGGATGCCGCCGACAACGCTGACCTGACCGGTGCGTACACCGCGGTCACCGCCGAGGCCATGGTGAAGGCCAACCCGGACGTCATCCTCGTGATGACCCAAGGTGCGGAATCGGTGGGCGGTGTCGACGGCGTGATCGCGTTACCCGGCATCGCCGACACCAGCGCGGGTCGCGCGCGCCGCATCGTCGCGATGGACCAGACCGAGATCCTGGCGTTCGGCCCCGACATCGGGCAGGTCCTCGGTTCGCTCGCCCAGGCGATCTACGTATGACCGCCCCGGTGAGCGAGGACTCGACGACCCGTCCGGTACGGCCCCGATCGCGCGTCGGACGCAACGTGACGGTGATCGTCGGCATGCTGGTGCTGCTGGCCGTCGTGGTGGTGGTCTCGGCCGGTGTCGGTCAGGTCGCGATCCCGCCGATCGAGGTGCTGGGCAGCCTGGCCCATCACTTCCACCTCGACGTAGGGCCGCTGCCGCATCATCCGCAGGGCGAGCACGCGCTCTGGATCATCCGCTTCCCGCGCATCGTGCTCGGTCTGCTGGTCGGCGCCGCCCTGGGCGCGGCGGGCTGTCTGTTGCAGGGAGTCCTGGCCAACCCGCTGGCCGAACCCGGGGTGATCGGGGTGTCCTCCGGCGCGGCGGTGGGCGCGTGCCTGATGATCGTCATCGGCGGTGTCGGCGTGAACGGCTGGGTACTGGCCGGCGCGGCTTTCGTGTTCGGTCTCGCCACCGCGGCCGCCGTCTACATCCTGTCGCTACGGGACGGCTCGTCGTCGGCGATCATGCTGGTGCTCACCGGGATCGCGGTCAACGCGTTCGCGCTCGGCATCATCGCGTACCTGACCTTCGTCGCATCCACCGCGGCTCGCGAGCAGATCGTGTTCTGGCAACTGGGGTCGCTGGCGGGCGCCACCTGGAGTTCGGTCTGGGTGGTGCTGCCGCTCGTGGTCGCCGGGATCGCGGCGTCCACGGTGCTGGTGTACAAACTGGATCTGCTGGCACTCGGCGAGATGCAGGCGGCGTCGCTGGGCATCAACGTGGAGAACGTGCGCCGGCAGGTCATCGTGCTGGTCGCCATCCTCACCGCGGCGGCAGTGGCGTTCACCGGCATCATCATGTTCGTCGGGCTGATCGTGCCGCATCTGATGCGGCTCATCGTCGGGCCGCGGCACGCGATCCTGTTGCCCACCAGCATCATCGGCGGGGCGATCGTGATCGCGGCAGCCGATCTGGCGTCGCGGACCGTGATGGGCGACGCCGATCTGCCGCTCGGCGTGTTCACCTCACTGGTCGGCGGCCCGGTGTTCTTCATCCTGTTGCGCCGCAGCCGTCACGCCGGCGCCGGGTGGTGACCGCCGCGGGTGGCGTTCTCGCCGAACACATCACGGTCGCCCTCGGCGGGCGCGAGGTGGTGCACGACGTCTCGCTGCGGGTCGAACCGGGCACCCTGCAGGCCCTCGTCGGGCCCAACGGATGCGGCAAGTCCACGCTGCTGTCGGTGATCGCGCATCTGCGCCGTCCCGATCACGGCACGGTGCGGATCGCCGGCCATCCGGTGACCGAACTGTCGTCGCGCG
The DNA here is from genome assembly GCF_053588655.1 of Gordonia sp. NPDC003424. Taxonomy (NCBI): domain Bacteria; kingdom Bacillati; phylum Actinomycetota; class Actinomycetes; order Mycobacteriales; family Gordoniaceae; genus Gordonia; species Gordonia sp. NPDC003424. The sequence continues at coordinate 110,228 of NZ_JBSFQJ010000011.1, read as the reverse complement.
AGCTCGCCCGGCGCCGGTCGTTCATGACGCAGCAGAACCGTGGCGACACCCCGTTCACGGTCGGCGAGGTCGTCGAGATGGGGCGGTTCCCGTGGTTGCGGACGCCCGAGGCCGTCGAATCGCCGCGCATCATCGACGAGGCACTGCGCGCCTGCGATCTGCTCGACATCGTCGACCGCCCGTTCGCCCAGCTCTCCGGCGGACAACAGGCGCGAGTGTCCCTGGCGCGAGCACTGGCACAGCGGACCCCGGTGATGCTGCTCGACGAACCCACCGCGGCCCTCGACATCCACCACCAGGAGGCCGTGCTCGACATCCTCTGCGCGGCACGCGACACCGGCACTGCCGTGCTCCTCGTCGTGCACGATCTCTCGCTGGCCGCCGCCTACGCCGATCGGGTCGCGCTGATGAAGGACGGGCACATCCTGGCCGAGGGACCGACGCGGGAGGTGATGACCGCCGAACGATTGTCGAGCACCTACGACCATCCGGTGGACATCTGGGAGCACCCCGAATCCGGGCAGCCCGTCATCGTGCCGCGGCGACGCTGACGGCCGCCCGGCGCTCCGGGCTCACCGATTCAGTGCCTGGTGGTGAGCGCACCGAATCCGGGAATCGCCGCGAGTACGCCCGCCACGATGAGCACCACACCGAGAATCACGGTGAACCACAAGCCGATTCCGACGCTGAGGTCGAGGTCGGGCACATTGATCTGGAAGCCGGGCGGCATTCCCGGGATGGAGCTGGGGATGTTGTTGAGCTGATCGGACGCACTGTTCACATCGCTGATGTCGCTGAAACCGATGATCGCGACCACCAGCCCGGCGAGCACCGCCACCACCCCCGCGGCCAGACCCAGCAGCGGTTGCCGCGCCAGGAAGACGGCTGCGACGGCGACCGCCCCAGCGATCAGCGCGAGGATCAGCGTGATCACGCCGTCGGAGGCGTGGTCGTTGCCACTCATGCCGCTGTAGGACTTGCCCGCGGCCGAGACCCACGGCAGGAAGGCACTGATCATGATCAGCACCGAGATGCCCGCGATCACCCAGTAGATCACCGGGACGATCGCGGACAGCTTTCCGACCACCACGCCCGCGGGTTGCGCTGCACCGTATGGTGATCCGCCCGGCCCCGGGTACGGTGCACCGCCCTGGGGCCCGTACGGTGCGCCACCGTACGGGGGTTGACCGTAGGCGGGCTGGCCCTGGGCCGGCCCGCCGTAGGGCTCCCCGGGCTGCGGTTGGCCATGCTGCGGTTGCCCGTAAGTGGGTTGCCCGTAAGGCGGTTGCCCGTACTGGGGTTGTTGCGGCCCGCCGGGTTGGGGCTGTCCCTCGGGCGGCCGGCCGTACTGCGGTTGATCGTATTGCGGCTGGCCGTATTGCGGCTGCCCGTACTGGGGTTGACCGGGCTGCTCGCCGTACTGCGGCTGACCGTACTGGGGTTGACCGTATTGGGGCTGCCCGTGCTGAGGTTCGCCGTATTGGGACTGCCCGAACTGAGGCTCGCTGTAGTGCGGTTGACCGTGCTGCGGCTCGCCGTATTGCGGCTGGTCGTACTGGGGTTGACCGGGCGATCCGCCGGGTGGGGGCTGCCGGCCGTACGGCGACTGATCGGGTTGCGACCGGCCGTAGGGGTCCTGGGGTGTCGACATACGCCGCACCCTACCGGTATCCACCGACCCGCAGGCGGCGCCGATCGGGCGGCACGGATCAGGCGACCGCCGATCAGGAGGCCGCGCCGGTGGCGTAACCCGGTGGCAGGAACGAGAAGAAGTCCCGGGTCACGCCGACCGCGTTGTTCGAGTCGCCACCCCGCACGACGAGGGTCGCGAAGGCGATGTCGCCGCGGTATCCCGCGAACCAGGCGTGTGAACCGCCGTCGAACTCGGCCTCACCGGTCTTGCCGAGGACGTTGCCCTGGCCGCTGATGGCGGTGCCGGTGCCCTCGGTGACGACGGCCCGCATCATCGGCCGTAGTTCGGCAACCACGCCCGGCGACAACGCCGGCTGCGGCCCGGTGACGATCGTCGGTTTGCCCAGAATCAGTTGCGGCACAGGGGCTTTCCCGTTGTGCGCGACGGTGGCGGCGACCAGCGCGAGACCGAGCGGGCTGACCAGGACCTTGCCCTGGCCGAACCCGTCCTCGCTGCGCGCGACGAGTCCCGGGGCGATCGGCACCGAGCCGGACACGGCGTCGAGGCCGGCGATCTGATACTGCTGCCCGATGCCCATGGCCGCCGCGGTGTGCGCCAGATCCGACGGTCCCATCTCGCTGGCCAGATGCGCGAATGTGGTGTTGCAGGAGTTGGCGAACGCACTCAGCATCGGCACGGTGCCGAGCGAGAACTTGTCGTAGTTCGGGATCAGCCGCGGTCCGATCTGGATCTCGCCGGGACAGGGCACCGACGATCCCGGGTGGGCCAGGTTGCGGCTGATCGCCGCGGCGGCGGTGACCATCTTGAACGTCGAGCCGGGTGGGTAGAGCCCGGTGGTGGCGATCGGGCCGCTGCGGTCGGCGGCGGAGTTCTGCGCGACCGCGAGGATGTGGCCGGTCGACGGCTGGATCACCACCATGGCGATCTGGAAGCGGTTGGTCGCGTCCACGGCCTGCTGTGCGGCGTTCTGCACCTGCCGCGACAGGCTCAGCGAGATCGACGGCGCTGGTTGCGCCGCATGGTCTTCGAGCACGTCGGCGTCGAGGCCGTTCGGATTAACGGTCACGATCCGCCAGCCGACGCGGCCGTCGACCTCGGAGTCGACGACCTTCTTGACCTCGGTCAGCAACGCCGGCGCGAAATTCTTGTTCACCGGAACGAGTTCGGCCTGTTCGTTGTGCACGACCCCGGGGATCGCGAGCCGGTCCCGCAGCCGGTCGAAGGTCTGCTGGGAGAGCCGGGTGATCGGGTACTGGCCGTCGGTGGCGGTGGCCTCCTCGGCGATCGTCTGCGCCGACAGGCTCGGATCGATACCGCGTAGCGCGGTGACCAGCCGGGTGACCGAGTCGGCCACCGACCCGCCGGCCGCGGCCTGCTTGGCGTCGAAGTTGATGCCGACGACCGAGCCGTTCGTCATCACCTCCGACCCGTCGGACTCGTTGACCGCGGCGCGTGGCGCTTCCACGATCCGCAGCGAGAGTCGTTGGTTGGCACCGAGTTCCGGATGGATATCGGTCGAGGTCCAGCGGACGGTCCACCCGCTCGTGTCGGACCGGATCATCTTGACGCGGGCCGGATAGCTCCACTCCCGTCCGCGCGGCAGTCCCCATCGGTAGGTGACGTCGATGTCAGCGGTGTCCCCGTTGACCCGGGCCCGGCCCGTCGTCGCGGACAGTCTCTGTGCGTCGAGCCCGTCCCATGCGGCGGCCAGGTCGGTGCGGGCGAGCGTGGGGTTGTCGGTCAGGTCGGCGGCGCCGGCGGAGTTGTGGCTGCCGTAGGCGGCGAGGAATCGTTCGACGGCCTGCCGGGGTCCGTCGTCGACGGTGGCGCAGCCGGCCACGCCGAGGGTGACCGCGGCGCTCACCGACACACACGCCACGCTGATCATGCGCCGTCTCATCTGTAACATCAGTTACGACTTTAATGCGCAATCGTGATGGAACCGCCGCGCCACGCGCGAGTCGACGCCGGAAAAGCGATCAGTCGACGAGGATCGTCGCGAAGGTGCCCACCTCGGCGAAGCCGACCCGGTGATACACCTCGCGCGCCGGGAGGTTGAAGCTGTTGACGTACAGGCTCGGTGTCCGGCCGTGGGCGAGGATCGCCGACGCGACAGCGGCCGTCCCACCCGCGCCGAACCCTTCCCCGCGGCGCTGCGGCGCCACCCAGACACCCTGGATCTGGCCGACTCTGCGTGAGAGCGAACCGATTTCGGCCTTGAACACCACTTCGCCGCGGTCGAAACGGGCGAACACCCGTTGCGCCGAGATCAACGACGCGAGCCGGCGCCGGTAGGACCGGCCGCCGTCGCCGGCACACGGATCCACCCCCACCTCGCCGATGAACATGTCGACCGCGGCCGGGACGTAGGCGTCGAGATCGTCGAGGGTCACCAGCCGTACCGCCGGGTCGGGACGCACGGCCGGGGGTCCGGGCAGCGCCATCAACGGTTGGCAGTCGCGCACCTCACGGGCCGGACCCCAGCTCGGTTCGACCCGACCCCAGAACGGCAGTACGAGTTCGGCGCGGCCGACGACCGACGAGCACACGCGCGGTGACGACGACGCTCGGTCGGCGAAGTTCTCCATGTCGGTGGCGTTGCCGAGCAGCGGGATCAGATTGGCGCCGGAGAAACACAGTGACGTCGTGGGGTCATCGACGGTCCACAGCTCGCCCCCGAGCAGCCGGGGATTGATGCCGTGGGATTCGAAGCGCGCGGCGACCATGCACATCGCCACCGGGTCCGAGGCCATCACGCGCTCCACGACGGGAGCGTCACGCGCGCCCAGCGGGCGGTCGCCCAGCAGCTTCAGCACCACCGCTCCTCTGCACTCTTCGCAGGTTCAGCTGACCGTCACGACCGGGGAACCCGTTTCCCGGTCCTCACCAGTGTCACCCGACTCCCCGGCAATCCGCAGCGCTTCTTCGATCAAGGTCTCCACGATCTGTGCTTCGGGCACGGTCTTGATGACCTCACCCTTGACGAAGATCTGTCCCTTGCCGTTGCCCGACGCCACACCCAGGTCCGCTTCGCGCGCCTCGCCGGGACCGTTGACGACGCATCCCATTACCGCGACGCGAAGCGGCACCTCCATGCCCTCGAGCCCCGCGGTGACGGCGTCGGCGAGCTTGTAGACGTCGACCTGTGCGCGGCCGCACGACGGGCAGGAGACGATCTCGAGCTTGCGGGGCCGCAGGTTGAGCGATTGCAGGATCTGATCGCCGACCTTGACCTCCTCGGCCGGCGGTGCGGACAGGGAGACGCGGATGGTGTCGCCGATGCCCTCGCTCAGCAGGGCGCCGAACGCGACCGCCGACTTGATGGTGCCCTGGAAGGCCGGACCGGCCTCGGTGACGCCGAGGTGCAGCGGGTAGTCGCACTGGGCGGCGAGTTGCCGATACGCCTCGACCATCACCACCGGGTCGTTGTGCTTGACGGAGATCTTGATGTCGCCGAAACCGTGTTCCTCGAACAGGCTCGCCTCCCACAGCGCCGACTCGACGAGCGCCTCCGGGGTGGCCTTGCCGTACTTCTCCAGGAGCCGCTTGTCGAGGGAGCCCGCGTTGACGCCGATGCGGATCGGGATGCCGGCGTCGCCGGCCGCCTTGGCCACCTCCTTGACGCGGCCGTCGAACTCCTTGATGTTGCCGGGGTTCACGCGGACGGCCGCGCAGCCGGCGTCGATCGCCGCGAAGATGTAGCGGGGCTGGAAGTGGATGTCGGCGATCACCGGGATCTTCGACTTCTTCGCGATGATCGGCAGCGCCTCGGCGTCCTCGTTGCGCGGGCAGGCGACCCGCACGATGTCGCAGCCGGACGCGGTGAGCTCGGCGATCTGTTGCAGGGTCGCGTTGATGTCGTGCGTCTTGGTGGTGGTCATCGACTGCACCGAGATCGGGTGGTCGCTGCCGACACCGACGGACCCCACCTGGATCTGCCGGGTGGTGCGACGCGGGGCCAGGACGGGCGGCGGTGAGGCCGGCATACCGAGTCCGATCGGGACCGGGTTGTTCATCTGATTCACCTCTGATGACGAATGGCTGTGTGGTTCAACGGTTCTGGGATCTGCGGGCGGTCCGCGTCAGAAGACCTGGATGGGGTTGATGATGTCGGCGGTCAGGGTGAGCACCATGAAGCCACCCATCACGATCACCACGGCGTAGGTGATGGGCATCAGCTTGAGGTAGTCGACGGGGCCGCCGGGGGCGCGCCCGAACCAGCCACGCACGGTGTTGCGGGCCTTCTCGTAGCCGACGATGGCCATGTGCCCGCCGTCGAGCGGGAGCAGCGGCACCAGGTTGAACAGGCCGAGGAAGAAGTTGACGCTGATCAGCAGCATCAGGAACATGCTCCACGCGCCGCGTTCGGCCGCCTGGCCGCCCATCACCGACGCCCCGTACACGCTGACCGGGGTGTCGGCGGATCGTTCGCCGCCGGTGACCGCCGTCCACAGTGCGCCGATCTTCGACGGCAACGAGAGCAGGGCGTCCCAGGTGGCCACGAAGAGGTCGCCGGTGAATGCGATCGAGCCGGGGATCGCGGTCAGCACGTTGTAGTGGTTCATGCCGTCCTGCGAGAGGCCGATGCCGATCGCGCCCACCGTGACCGGCGTGAGCGCACCGTCGTCGCCCTTCTTCATGCGCTGGACCGTGGTGACCGGCACCTCGAAGGTCTGGGTCTGCCCGTCGCGCAGCACCTCGACGGTCGCCGTGCCGGTGGCCTTCCACGTCGTGGTGACGAGGTCCTCGGCGTTGGCCACCTGGTGACCGTTGATCGCGACGACCTGATCTCCCGGCTTGAGGCCGGCCTTCTCGGCGGGTCCGGTGCCGCTGCAGTCGACGGGCGCACCCTGGGCGTCGGTCGAGGATGCGACACAGGTCAGTCGATCGACGTAGACCTTGGCGGTGCCGTCGAGGTTGGGCAGTCCCCAGCCGACGGCGACGACGAACACCAGCACGAAACCGAGGATGAAGTTCTGAGCCGGACCGGCGAACAGCACGACGAGCCGCTTCCAGGCCTTCTGTGCGAACATCGCGCGGGGTTTCTCGTCGTCGGCGAGTTCCTCGTACGGCGTCATGCCGGCGATGTCGCAGAACCCGCCGAATGGCAGCGCCTTGAAGCCGTATTCGGTCTCGCCGCGCCGGGTCGACCAGAGGGTGGGTCCGAAGCCGACGAAGTAGCGGCGCACCTTCATGCCGGTGGCCTGCGCGGCCCACATGTGTCCGCATTCATGCCATGCCACCGACAGCAACAGCGCCGCGGCGAACAGCGCCACGCCGAGCGCAAAACTCACTGACTCACTCCATCTCCATATGCCGCGACCAGTTCCGCGGCGCGCGTCCGCGCCCACTGGTCGGCGGCCAGAACCTCCTCCACACTACCTGGCTCGGGGCGCCACTGATCTGCCTGAGCGAGCACCTCACGGATGATCTCTACGATGCGGGGGAATCGGATCGCGCCGGCGAAGAAGCCGTCGGCGGCGGCTTCGTTGGCCGCGTTGTAGACCGCGGTGAGCGATCCGCCACCCTGGCCCGCCGCGCGGGCGAGATCGATGGCGGGAAAGACCACGTTGTCGACCGGTTCGAAGGTCCAGGCGGACGCGGTGGAGAAATCACATGCCGACGACGAGCCGGGCACCCGGTCCGGCCAGCCCAGTGCCAGCGCGATCGGCAGTTTCATCGACGGTGGCGACGCCTTGGCGATGGTGGCGCCGTCGACGAAGGTGACCATGGAGTGCACGATCGACTGCGGATGGACGGTGACGTCGATGCGGTCGTAGTCCACCCCGAACAGCAGGTGCGCCTCGATGACCTCGAGCGCCTTGTTGACCAGGGTGGCCGAATTCAGAGTGATCAACGGGCCCATCGACCAGGTCGGATGCCGGCCCGCCTGCTCGGGGGTGACATCCTCGAGGGCCGCCGCGGACCAGCCGCGGAACGGGCCGCCGGACGCGGTGAGGATCAGCCGGTCCACCTCGTCGACGGTGCCGGCGCGCAGGCATTGCGCGAGCGCCGAGTGTTCGGAGTCGACGGGCACGATCTGCCCGGGTGCGGCGGCAGCGGTGACCAGCGATCCGCCGGCCACCAGCGACTCCTTGTTCGCCAGGGCCAGCCGGGCGCCCGAGCGCAGCGCCGCAAGACTGGGGCGCAGCCCGATGGACCCGACGACCGCGTTGAGCACCACATCGGCGTCGACGGTGTCGATGAGCTCACACAGGGCGTCCGGACCACCGAGAACACGACCACCGAGGTCGTCACCGAGGGTGCGCGCGGCTGCGGCGTCGGCGACGGCGAGTGCGCTCGGCGGGATGCGGAACGCCTTGGCCTGCTCACGCAGGAGGTCGAGGTGACCTCCGCCCGCACCGAGCCCGACGACCTGGAACCGTTGCGCGTGTTCGGCGATGACCTCGAGCGCCTGGACGCCGATCGAGCCGGTGGAACCGAGGATGAGTACGCGAGTCACTCCCCTATTGTGGCGGGTACACCTTGCGCCAGTGTTCGGCGATGTCGATCCGGCGGGCGATCCACACGTCGTCGTGGGCCTGCACGTGATCGAGGAAGCGTTGCAGCGCGGCGAGGCGCGACGGCCGGCCGACGACGCGGCAGTGCAACCCGACCGACAGCATCTTGGGTGCGCCGGCCACCCCTTCCGCGTAGAGCACGTCGAACGCGTCCCGCAGTTGGGCGTAGAACTGCTCGCCCGAACCGAAGCCGCCGGGCGAGGCGAACCGCATGTCGTTGGTGTCCATCGTGTACGGCACGACGAGGTGATCGACCGTCTCGCCGCCGAGCGGGACCTGCACCCAGTACGGCAGATCGTCGGCGTAACTGTCGGAGTCGTAGACGAACCCGCCCTGCTCGACGACGAGCCGCCGGGTGTTCGGTGAGTCGCGGCCGGTGTACCACCCCAGCGGTCGTTCGCCGGTGATCTCGGTGAGCAGCGCGATCGCGGCCCGCATGTGCTCACGTTCGACGTGCTCGTCGACCATCTGATAACTGAGCCAGCGGTAGCCGTGGCAGGCGATCTCGTCGCCCCGCTCGGCGAATGCGGCGACGACCTCCGGATTGCGGGCCATCGCCTGGGCGACGGCGAAGATCGTGAGCGGCAGACCACGCTCGGAGAAGGTGCGCAGAATCCGCCACACGCCGGCGCGCGAGCCGTACTCGTAGAGCGACTCCATGCTCATGTGCCGGTTCGGGAACGACTGAGCGCCGATCATCTCGGACAGGAAAGTCTCACTGCCACGGTCGTTTTCGAGGACGTTGTTCTCCGACCCCTCCTCGTAGTTGAGGACGAACTGCAGCGCGATCCTCGCCCCGCCCGGCCAGTGAGGGTCGGGCGGCGACGCTCCGTACCCGATCATGTCGCGGGGGTAGTTCTCTGCTCGATAGTCGGCCAGCGTGCGATGTGCGCTCTCGGACATGCGCGCATTCTGTCATCGCCGACCCGATTCGGCGCAGTATGGCGACCGGCGCGGTCACCGCATCGGACGCTGTCCTCTACCGCTATGCTGATCGAGAACTACTACCGGACGTCAGACTTCTGGCCTCCGCGTCTGCGTACGACAGTGAGGAGCCACCGTGGCAAGCACCGAGGTTGAGCCCGTTGACACCGGTTGGGTGCGCGAGCCCGCCGACGCTCCGTCCGCACGTTTCGGCTGGCACGGCCAGGCCCGCAAGAGCTTCCTGATCGCCGGCTGGTTCTTCGTCGCCTTCCTGCTGCTCATGATGATCGGTAACCACCGCGGTCACGTCGAGGACATCTGGCTCATCGCCACCGCGCTGGTGCTCGCCTACTTCCTGATCAAGGCCTCGTTCGGGCCGAAGGGCGCCTGGCGGAAGTAGCGCGGCAGTAGCTCAGCCACCCGCGTCACTGATCACGGCGGCGCAGATACTCCACCACGGCCAGCACGCGCCGGTTGCCGCCGCTGTCGAGCCGCCTCAGCGTTCCTCGGCGGCCAACTGACCGCAGGCCGCCGCGATCTCCTGCCCGCGCGTGTCGCGGACCGTGCAGGAGACCCCTTGCTCGCGCACCCGGCGGACGAACTCCCGCTCCACCGGTTTAGGACTGGCGTCCCATTCCGATCCGGGGGTCGGGTTCAGCGGGATCAGGTTGACGTGCACCAGCGATCCCAGTGCCTTGTGCAGCTTCTGGCCGAGCAGGTCGGCACGCCACGGCTGATCGTTGACGTCTCGGATCAGGGCGTATTCGATCGAGACCCGCCGGCCCGTGGTGTCGGCGTAGTAGCGCGCGGCCTCGAGCACCTCGGTGACCGACCAGCGGTTGTTCACCGGCACCAGGGTGTCGCGGAGTTCGTCGTCGGGGGTGTGCAGCGACACCGCGAGCGTGACCGAAAGTCCCTCGTCGGCCAGCCGTCGGATCGAGGGTGCGAGACCCACCGTCGACACGGTCACCGAGCGTGCCGAGATGCCGAGTCCCTCGGGTGCCGGCGAGGTGATCTGCCGGACCGCGCTGACCACGCGTTTGTAGTTGGCCAGCGGTTCACCCATCCCCATGAACACGACATTCGACAACCGGCCCGGCTCGCCGAACTCGCCGTCGCGCAGCGCGCGGGCGGCCGACCGCACCTGATCGACGATCTCGGCGGTCGACAGGTTGCGGTCGAGTCCGCCCTGACCGGTCGCGCAGAACGGGCAGGCCATGCCGCAACCCGCCTGACTGGAGATACAGAGCGTGTTCCGGTCGGGATAGCGCATCAGGACGCTCTCCAGCAGGGTGCCGTCGTGGAGCCGCCACAGCGTCTTCCGGGTGTCCCCGGCGTCGCAGGAGATATGGCGCACCGGCGTCAGCAGCGGGGGGAACAGCTTCTCCCCGACCGCGTCCCGCGCCGACGACGGCAGGTCGGTCATCTCCTCGACGTCACCGTTGAGGCGTCCGTAGTACTGCCGGGCGAGCTGGTTGGCGCGGAACTTCGGCAGCCCCAGGTCAGCCAGCGCCGCGATCCGCCCCTCGGAGTCGAGGTCGGCGAAGTGGGTCGGCGGGCGCCCGCGCTTGGGCGCGTCGAACACGAGCGGCAGTGACGGCATGGTGCCATTGTCGCATGTCATGATGGGTGCATGACGACGCCCGATCCTCAGCAGCCGCCCGTCGAGGCACCGGATCCCGGTCCTGTGCCGTCTGCCACACCCGACACCACCGCTGACGCCGACATCGCCACCGAGCCGTCGGAGGCCGAAGTCGAGCGTCAGGCGCTGCTCGACGAACGAGCCGCGCTGCGCAAGAAGGTGAAGAAGGTCGAGCACACCCGGACACGGGCGACATTCATCGGTCTGGTGATCGGCGCGGTGATCACGATCCTGCTGTTGATCTTCATCTTGCAGAACCTGGACTCGCAGCAGATCACCCTGTTCGCATGGGAGGTCAACCTCCCCCTCGGCGTGAGTCTGCTGATCGCGGCACTGGCCGGCGCGCTCATCGTGGCACTCGTCGGCGGCCTGCGCATGTTCCAGATGAACCGGGCGCTCAAGAAGGCCAAGAAGTAGCGGCCGAGCGCTACAGCAGGGCGGTCAGCACCGCCCACACGATGAACGCCGACGGCAGCAGCGAGTCCAGGCGGTCCATGATGCCACCGTGGCCGGGGAGCAACGTGCCCATGTCCTTGATGCCGAGATCCCTCTTGACCTGGGATTCCACCAGGTCGCCCAGGGTGGCACACACGACCAGGACCGGGCCGAGGACGATGCCGACCCACCAGGCGCTGTCCAGCATGAAGACCACCGAACCGACTGCGCCGGCGGTGCCGACGACGAACGACCCCGCCAGGCCCTCCCAGGATTTCTTCGGACTGATCGCGGGTGCCATCGGGTGCTTGCCGAACAGCACCCCGGCGGCGTATCCGCCGACGTCCGAGCACACCACGACGACCATCAGGGTGGCCACCCGCTGGGCGCCGTGGTCCTGCACCACCATGTAGGCGCCGAAGGAGGCGAGCAGCGGCAGCCAGGCCAGCACGAACACGCTGGCCGCGAGGTTGCGCAGGTAGTTCTGCGGTGCGTGGTTGATGCCCTGCTCCAGCAGCATCCACACCATCAGCACCAGTACGGTTCCGACGAATGCGGTCAGCACGCCGGTCTGACCCCAGGGCCAGCCCGCCCAGATGACCGCCTGCCCGCCGATCAGCAGCGGCCACAGCGCCACCTGATAGCCACCGCCGCGCAGCCGCTTGGTGACCTCCCAGGTGGCGATGGCGAATGCGACCGCAACGATGCCGTACCAGACCTTCGGCGCGAACACGAGCGTCAGGATGATGCCGATGCCGAGCGTGAGCCCGACGCCGATGGCGGCGGGAAGATCGCGGCCCGCCCGGGACTTCTTCTTCTCGGGTGGGCCGCCGGGCCCGTCGGAGGGCGACGCGGACGATTCGGTGACCATCGGTTCCGGTATAGACGTCCCGGGTTCCTCCGCGCTCACACTTCGAGCAATTCGTTCTCTTTGTGCTTGACGAGTTCGTCGACCTGCGCGACGTATTCGTGCGTGGTCTTGTCCAGTTCCTTCTCGGCGCGGGTCACCTCGTCCTCGCCGGCCTCGCCGTCCTTCTGGATGCGCTTGAGCTCGTCGGCGGCCTTGCGTCGGACGTTGCGGATGGCCACCTTGGCGTCCTCGCCCTTGCCCTTCGCCTGCTTCACCAGGTCGCGACGACGGTCCTCGGTGAGCTGCGGGATGGCGACCCGGATGATGGTGCCGTCGTTGGTGGGGTTGACGCCGAGATCGGAGTTGCGGATCGCGGTCTCGATGTCACGCAGCGTGGAGGCCTCGTACGGCTTGATCACGACGAGGCGGGCCTCCGGCGTGTTGATGCTGGCGACCTGGGTGATCGGGGTCATCGCGCCGTAGTAGTCGATGTTGACCTTGTTGAACATCGCCGGGTTCGCGCGGCCGGTGCGGATGGAACCCATGTCGTCCTTGGCGACACTGACCGCCTTTTCCATCTTCTCTTCGGCGTCCAGAAGCGCTTCGTCGATCATCGTCGTCCTACTTCTACTCGGTGAGGCGGTTCCGCCTCAGTCAGCGGGGTCGCGGTGCGGTGGCCGAACGTGCGATGGCTAGGTCGCCACCAGCGTGCCGATCCGTTCACCGGCGACCGCGCGGGCGATGTTGCCCTCCACCAGCAAATTGAACACCAGGATCGGCATCTTGTTGTCCATACACAGGCTGAACGCGGTCGCGTCGGCAACCTTGAGTTCTTTCTCGAGCACTTCGCGGTGGGTGATCTCGGTGAACATGGAGGCGTCGGGCACCACCCGTGGGTCGGCGTCGTACACCCCGTCGACGGCCTTGGCCATCAGCACGACCTCCGCGCCGATCTCCAGGGCACGCTGCGCGGCGGTGGTGTCGGTGGAGAAGTACGGCATGCCCATGCCCGCGCCGAAGATCACCACGCGGCCCTTCTCCAGGTGTCGTTGCGCACGCAGCGGGATGTACGGCTCGGCGACCTGTCCCATCGTGATCGCGGTCTGCACCCGGGTGCTGACGCCGCGCTTCTCCAGGAAGTCCTGCAGCGCCAGGCAATTCATCACCGTGCCGAGCATGCCCATGTAGTCCGAGCGCGACCGGTCGAGGCCCCGCTGCTGCAGTTCGGCACCGCGGAAGAAGTTGCCGCCGCCGATGACCACCGCGACCTGCACTCCCGACGCGACCACCTCGGCGATCTGATCGGCGACCGTACCGACCACGTCCGGATCGAGGCCGACCTCGCCGCCGCCGAACATCTCGCCGCCGAGCTTGAGAAGAACGCGATGATAACCGTGGCGCTCGGGCTGTTGGGGGTCGGCAGATTCGCTCATCAAGTCCTCACTGGTACGGCGTCGGAGTTCACGACGAACATCCGGGACCATCCTAGTGCCAACGACAAACGACCCCGCGCCACCCTTGCGGTGACACGGGGTCGTCGACGTTGAGACGTCTGTCAGGTCAGGACTGGCCGACCTCGAAGCGGGTGAATCCGTGGACGGTGACACCGGCCTCGTCGAGCAGCGCCTTGACGGTCTTCTTGGAGTCCTGCACCGACGGCTGGTCGAGCAGCACGACATCCTTGTAGAAACCGTTGACGCGGCCTTCGACGATCTTGGGCAGCGCCTGCTCGGGCTTGCCCTCGGCCTTTGCGGTCTCCTCGGCGATACGACGCTCGTTCTCCACGATGTCGGCCGGAACCTCGTCGCGGGTGGCGTAGCGCGCCTTGAGCGCGGCGACCTGCATGGCGGCACCGCGAGCAGCCTCGGCGGCGGCCTCACCCTCACCCGTGTAGGACACGAGCACACCGACGGCCGGCGGCAGATCCGACGCACGCTTGTGCAGGTAGACGGCGACGGGGCCGTCGTAGCTGGCGACGCGACGCAGTTCGAGCTTCTCCCCGATCTTGGCCGAGAGCGCCTGCACGGCGTCGGCGACGGTGCCCGAGCCCAGTGCGGCTGCCTTGAGGACCTCGACGTCGTCGGTCTTGGCGGACCCGGCGGCGGTCAGGACCTGATCGGCGAGTTCCTGGAACTCGGCGTTCTTGGCGACGAAGTCGGTCTCCGAGTTGAGCTCGACCATGACGCCGTCCTTGGCGGCCACGAGGCCTTCGGCGGTGGACCGCTCGGCACGCTTGCCGACGTCCTTCGCGCCCTTGATGCGCAGTTCCTCGACGGCCTTGTCGAAGTCGCCGTCGTTGTTCTCCAGCGCCTTCTTGCAGTCCATCATTCCTGAACCGGTGAGCTCGCGGAGCTTCTTCACATCGGCTGCGGTGTAGTTCGCCATCGTTGGCGAGCCTCCTTAGAAGAGTTGTCTGATGAGTGTTCGGCGGTACGAGGCCGGCGTCGTCACACCAGGGTGACGCGCCGGCCTCGCAATCGCGACCGAATTACTGCTCGGTGCCGGCGGCCGGGGCCTCGGTGGCCGCACCGGCAGCCGCGGCGACCTCGGTGCCCGAGGCGGCCTGGGTGAGCAGTTCCTGCTCCCACTCGGCGAGCGGCTCGCCGCCGCCGGCCTCCGGCTTGGAGTCGTCGGCGGACTGTCCGGCGCGGGCCTGCACGCCTTCGGCGACGGCCGAGGCGACCACGCGGGTCAGCAGGGCGGCGCTGCGGATGGCGTCGTCGTTGCCCGGGATCGGGTAGTCGACGAGGTCGGGATCGCAGTTGGTGTCGAGGATGGCGATCACCGGGATGTTCAGCTTGCGGGCCTCACCGACGGCGATGTGCTCCTTGTTGGTGTCGACGACCCACACGGCCGACGGAACCTTGGCCATGTCGCGGATACCGCCGAGGGTGCGCTCGAGCTTGTTCTTCTCACGCGTGAGCATGAGGATTTCCTTCTTGGTGCGACCCTCGAAACCACCGGTCTGCTCCATGGTCTCGAGTTCCTTCAGGCGCTGCAGGCGCTTGTGGACGGTCGAGAAGTTGGTGAGCATGCCACCGAGCCAACGCTGGTTGACGTACGGCATGCCGACGCGAGTGGCCTCGGCGGCGATGGACTCTTGGGCCTGCTTCTTGGTGCCGACGAACAGGATGGTGCCGCCGTGGGCGACGGTCTCCTTGACGAACTCGTACGCCTTGTCGATGTAGGTCAGCGTCTGCTGCAGGTCGATGATGTAGATGCCGTTGCGGTCGGTGAAGATGAATCGCTTCATCTTCGGGTTCCACCGGCGGGTCTGATGCCCGAAGTGTGCGCCGCTGTCGAGCAGCTGCTTCATGGTCACGACTGCCATGAGTGTCTCTATCCTTTGTGTGCAGTTGACATCGACACCGGGTTGGTGCCGATCCTGGCGCTCGTACCGCGGTGGACCCGGGTTTCCGGGACCGCCCACCGCGGGTTGTCGGACACCGCTCCACGTGGTGGTTGCGGGTCGCGTGACGGGCGCGCGAAGTCACCCCATCGGAACCGATGAGGTGCGTGAGCGAGTTTACGCCGGTCAGCGGTGGAAAACCAAAACGCGCGGGAGCCGGACGGGGCTGCGCTGCGTCTCATCTATGTGACCCCGCGACAGCTGCGCCCACTCTATGGCCTCGTCGAGATCGTCGTCGTGTTCGCCCTGCTGTGGGCGCTGCCCGCTATCGCCGCGGCGCAACCCACCCGATTCGGCTGGCCGTTGGCTCCGCCGGTGTCGGTGCTCCGGGGCTTCGACGTGCCGGAACAGCGTTGGCAACCGGGCCATCGAGGCGTCGACCTCGGCAGCTCCGCGGGCGCCTCGGTGCGATCGGCGGGCGACGGAACGGTGCAGTTCGTCGGGGAGGTCGCCGGGCGCCCGCTGGTGTCGATCCGGCACGCCGACGACCTGATCACCACCTACGAACCGGTTCACGGCTCGGTGGGCCGCGGTCAGGAGGTGCGGCGCGGCGAGGTGATCGGGGTGGTGATGGCCGGCCATCCGGGGTGTCCGGTTGCCGCGTGTCTGCATTGGGGTGCGCGCCGCGGGCGTGGCCACGATGCGGTCTACCTCGATCCGCGTGCCTTGCTCGGGGCGGTGCGGGTGCGGCTGAAGCCGCTCGACGGTGCGAGCGCCGACGCGGCGCTCAGGCGCGTGGATGCGCCTGCCGGTGCACCGCCCGCAGGCGCTCCACACTGACGTGCGTGTAGATCTGAGTCGTCGCGAGCGAGGAGTGACCGAGGAGTTCCTGCACCACGCGCAGGTCGGCGCCGCCCTCGAGCAGATGGGTGGCGGCACTGTGCCGCAGGCCGTGCGGGCCCATGTCCGGCCCGCCCGCCGCCTGCACCGCCCGATGCACGACCGTGCGGGCCATCCGCTGATCGAGCCGGCCACCGCGCGCACCGAGCAACAGGGCATCGGCCGAACGCGCGCCGGCGAGGGCGGGGCGCCCGGTGCGCAGCCACCGGTCGATCGCCCGTGCCGCCGGTTCCCCGTACGGCACGGTGCGTTGTTTGTTTCCCTTGCCGACGACGCGGAGCACGCGCCGGGCGCCGTCGACGTCGCCGATGTCGAGGCCGCACAACTCTCCGACGCGAATTCCACTGGCGTACAACAACTCCACGATGAGCCGGTCACGCATGGCGATCGGGTCGTCGTCCGCGTCCGTCGGGATCGAGCCGGCCGCGGCGGCCGCCTGCGCGGGTGCCAGCACGGCCGGCAGGGTGCGGTGCGCCTTCGGTGCCTGCAGCCGGGTCGACGGGTCGGCACCGAACACGCCCTCGCGGGCGGCCCAGGCGCAGAACGTCTTCGCCGACGAGACCTGACGGGCGATCGATGTGCGGGCCGCACCACGACGCGTGTGGTCGGCCAGCCAGGACCGCAACAGGGTCAGGTCGATGTCGCCGATCGCGACGCCGCGCGCTCCCGCATACGCGATCAGTCCGCGCACATCACCGACGTAGGCGCGCACGGTGTGCTCGCTGTGGCCCTTCTCGTAGCGGAGGTAGGCGGTGAAGTCGTCCAGGAGACCCCCGGACGACCCGTCACCGTCGGAGTGCGTCGTCATGGGGTTGACGAAACCGGCCGGCCCCCGGACCCGCAACCGGGCGCGCGGGACCGTTGCCGGATCGTGCCGTCAGCGGCCGGCGACCGACTCGACGCCGCGCCGCACGTTCTGCGCCGGACCGCCACCCTGTCCGTCCGCGCCGGACTCGGTGGCCGCGAGGTCGGCCTTCCACTCGCGGAAGCCTTCCTCGGTCCGTCCGCGTCGCCAATACCCGGAGATGGATGCGTTGCCGGCGCTCACCCCGCGTTCCTTGCGGATGTAGGCACGCAGGTTGTGCATGACGGCCTGCGCCTCTCCGTGGATGAACACGTGGGGTTCACCGTCGAGCCACTCGGCGCCCCGCACTGCCGCGATCAGCGGCGCGTTGTCGCCCGCGACGTCGTCGCCGACCTCGCCGGCACCGCCGCCGCGATGAATCCAGGTGACCGTGACGCCCTCGGGCGCGGTGAAGGCGATCTCGTCGTCGGGGCCGGCGACCTCGACGAACACCTTGCCGATCGCGCCCGCCGGGAGCGCCTCGACCGCGGCCGCGACGGCCGGGAGGCCGGCCTCGTCACCGGCGACGAGATGCCAGGGTGCGTCGACCTTGGGACGATAGCCACTGCCCGGCCCCAGGAACCGGACGTCGGTTCCCGGTTCCACCGTGGCCGCCCACGGACCGGCGATCCCCTCGTCTCCGTGCACGACGAAGTCGACGAGCACCTCACGGTTCTCGGTGTCGATCTTGCGGACCGTGTAGGTGCGCAGGACAGGTTGCTGCTCGGGCGGCAGGGTACGCAGCATGCGCCGGTCGAACTCGTCCGGGATGGTCACCCCTTCCGGCGCGAACAGCAGCTTGATGTACATGTCCGTGTCCCACGGCTGCTCGCCCACCGCGGTCATGAAGTCGTCGAATCCGGTGCCACCGAGATAGAGACGGACGAAGTGCGGGCTGAGCTGTTCGCGCCGCACCACCGTCAATGTGTTTATTCCTTTGGCCATGGAGCCCTCCTCTCGATCAACAGCGTACGCCGCGTTAGGTAAACCTAAGTTACCGAGTCGGGCGATTTGCCGCTCACGTCACGTAATCTGGGATTTCCGATCGCAAAATTTTTCCACTCCTCGAGAGGTTCGGCATGACCATGACGGAGCCATCGCCCTCGCGACGAGCGTCTCGACTGTCGGTCGACGACTGGCTCGAGGCGGCGATGCGCCTGCTCATCAGCGAGGGTGTGGGAGCGGTCAAGATCTCCCGGTTGTGTGAATTGCTGGGCGTCACCAAGGGCAGCTTCTACTGGCATTTCACCGACATCGGCGCTCTGATGTCGACGCTGGCCGACCATTGTCGCTCGGTGCAGGCCGACGCGATGCGCACCCTCGCCGGACTCGGGGCGTTGCCACCTGTCGAGCGCATCCGCGCGATGGGCGACCTGGTGAGCGACACCCGGCGGCGCTCGGTGGAGACGGCGGTGCGTGCGTGGGCCGAAACCGACGCAGCGCTGGCCCGGTCGGTGATCGCGCTCGACAACACCGTGTTCGACGTGGCGCACAAGGCCTTCATGGAACTCGGCTTCGGCGAGGTCGACGCGCACGCGCGGGCCACCACCCTTGTGTACGTCGGCATCGGGTACATGGCCGGCGGCAAGGCCTTCGACATCGCCACCGACGACGACAAGCGCATCCTGATCGAATTACTGACCCGCATCTGAGCGTCGCGCACCTTTCTTCGCTCGTCGAGTACATCTGCCAAGCACTCATACTCGTTGTCGCACAACCTCTTTCGCTGGTCGAGCAAGCCGACGAGCGCCAGCGAGGAGGCGCATCCTTCACTGGTCGAGTAAGCCGACGAGCGCCAGCGAGGAGGCGCATCCTTCGCTGGTCGAGTAAGCCGACGAGCGCCAGCGAGGAGGCGCGACGTTCGCTGGTCGAGTAAGCCGACGAGCGCCAGCGAGGAGGCGCATCTTTCGCTGGTCGAGTAAGCCGACGAGCGCCAGCGAGGAGGCGCATCGAGACCCACTTCCCTTGGCCGACAGTTGATCTCGATGCAACTACCTCGCTTCGCTCGGAGCGTCACTCGATCTGCGGGAAAACGACTCCTCAGACAGCGCTTCGCGCGCGGCATCGCTATCCGCAACGTCACGCCAGCCGCCACCGCCCGTCGACCTGCGTCACCAGCCCCGCCACGTCCATCCGGGCCAGCGCGGTCCGCACGACCGAGATGTCGAGTCCGGCCGCGAAGGCGACCTCCTCGATGGTGACCGCTCCCCGGCCCGGGATCGCGTCGTGCACGCGTTTCTCGTCGTCGGAGAGCGCATCTGTCCGCCGCGATGCGCCCCGCGCGGTATCGAGCGCGGCATCAGGAGTGGCCAGGGCCAGCACCGAGGGCACGTCGGTGACGAGCGCGGCGAGGTCGTCGGCGATCAGCCGGTGGCAGCCGACCGAGGTCGCCGAGGTGACCGGACCCGGTACCGCGCCGAGCGGTCGACCGAGCTTATGGGCCCACGCCGCGGTGTTCGCCGCGCCGGAGCGCCGCCCCGCCTCGACCACAACGACGGCCGTCGACATCGCGGCGACCAGCCGATTACGGGTGAGGAACCGATGCTTCGCGGCGGTGGTGCCCGGCGGATATTCGGACACGACGAGCCCGACCTCGGCGATCTCGGCGAGCAACCGGGCGTGCCCGGCCGGGTAGTCGCGGTCGATTCCGCACGCCATCACAGCCATCGTCGGCCCACCCGACGCCAAGGCGGCGCGATGCGCCGCGCCGTCGATGCCGTAGGCGCCTCCGGAGATCACCGCGCGGCCCTCGGTCGCCAGGCCCGAGGCCAGCGTGCCGGTGACGTGATCGCCGTATGACGACGCCGCCCGCGATCCGATCAGCGCGATCCCGGTCGCGGCCATCTCGTCGAGTCGCCCCGGCCCGCGCACCCAGAGTGCCAGCGGTTCACCGCCGCGGACCGCGGTGTCGGCCTGACTCAGCGCCAGCAGCGACCAGCCCGGCCACTCGGCGTCGTCGCGGGTGACCAGTCGGGCGCCGATCCGATCGGCGGTGTCTAGGTCGCGGGCCGAGGTGTCGGTGGCCGCGCGCGCCGCGGTGACCTCGAGTGCCGCCTCGTGTCCGGCCGGCACCGACCGCGCCCGGATCGCTGCCGCGGCCGCGACCGGACCCACGTCATCACAAAGAGATTCGACTGCGGCACAGGGCGATTCGGACACCGCGGTCAGGTACGCCCACGCCCGCCGCGTCGCATCGTCGCCGGACGTCACCATGCGGCACCCCGGTCGCGATAGAGCAGGGCTTCGGCGACGTCGGATTCGGTGGGCGCGGTGGCACCCTTCAGGTCGGACAGCGTCCAGGCGAGGCGGATGGCCCGGTCCGCGCCGCGTGCGGTCACCCGGCCGTCGCGCAGGAACAACTCGATGGGTCGCAGCGTCGCCGGCGGTAGCCGAAACCGTTGACGCAGCGCCGAACCCGGCACCTCGGCATTGGTGAGCCAGCCGTGTTCACGCCAGCGATCGGCCGCCGTGGCGCGTGCCGAGGCCACCCGTGTGCGCATGGTCTCCGACGATTCGCCGACGGTGGTCATGAGGGCGGTGTTGCCGGGCGGGTCCATGCGCACCCGGATGTCGATCCGATCCATCAGCGGGCCGGACAGCTTACCCAGATAGCGGCGGCGGGCGAGCGCCGAACACACGCAGTCGACGTCGTGGGCCGGGGCGCAGGGGCACGGGTTGGCGGCCATGATCAGCTGAAACCGGGCCGGATAGCTGGCCACGCCGTCGCGGCGCGACACCCGGACCTCGCCTTCCTCGAGGGGCTGCCGAAGCGAGTCGAGCACCTTGGGGCCCATCTCCGCGCACTCGTCGAGGAACAGCACACCGCGATGTGCCCGCGACACCGCACCGGGCCGGGCCATGCCGGTGCCACCACCGAGCAGCGCGGTGACCGAGGTGCTGTGGTGCGGCGCGATGAACGGTGCCTCCGCGATCAGCGGGTGCCCCGGCCGCAGTGTCCCGGCGATCGAGTGGATGGCGGTCACCTCCAGCGACTCCTCGTGTCCGAGCGGTGGCAGGATGCCCGGCAGCCGCCGCGCGAGCATCGTCTTGCCGATGCCGGGCGGCCCCGTCATCAGCACGTGATGCGCTCCCGCAGCAGCGATCTCGAGGGCGTGCCGGGCCTCGGTCTGCCCGACCACGTCGGCCATGTCCGCGATCTCCGGGGGCGGTACGCACTCGTCGCCGCCGACGGTGTCGAGCACGTGATCACCGTCGAGCCAGCGCGCCACCTCCGAGAGGCTCTCCGCTCCCCCGATGTCGAGGTCGGTCACCAGCGTCGCCTCGGCCACGTTGAGCCGCGGCACCACCGCGTGTGTGAACCCTGACGAACGCGCCTTCACCAACGCCGGCAGCACCCCACGCACCGGCCGCAGCCGGCCATCGAGACCCAGTTCGCCGAGAAACACCGTGCGCCGCAAGCGAGTTGCCGGCACCTGCTCGGTCGCTGTCAGGATCGCCAGTGCGATGCCCAAATCGAACGCGGACCCCGACTTCGGTACGTCCGCGGGTGCGAGCGACACCGTCACCTTCAGATCGGGAAAGCTGAACTTGGAGTTGGTGATCGCCGGCCGTAGCCGATCCTTCGCCTCCCGCAACGACGCGTCGACGTGGCCGTGGATGGTGAATCCCGGCAACCCCTGCCCCACGTTGGCCTGGATCTCTATCCCGGTGGCGGCGAACGCATTCAGTGCCACCGAATAGGTGCGGCCGAATCCCGTCTGCCGCATGGTCACTCGAAGACGCCGCGATGATGGCGGACGACGGCGGCGGCAGTGTCCTCAGGGTCGCGCGGATCGAGTTGGATCGAGATCACATCGAAGCGTATCCGTTCCCACCCGTGACCGTTCTCGGCCAGCCACACAGCCGCCAGACGTCGCATCCGGGCGAGCTTGAGCGGCGTGACCGCGGTGACCGGATCGATGAACACCCGCGACGCGCGGGTCTTCACCTCGACCACGACCAGCGTCGACCCGTCGGCCGCGATCAGATCGAGTTCGCCGTATCGGTTGCGCCAATTGCGGTCCAGCACCCGCCAGCCCAGCCCGGTGACGTGCGCGGCGGCCAGGTCCTCGCCGAGCCGCCCGATGCCGGCGGTCTGCCTGCCGGTTCGCCGTGTCCGAGAGTTCATCCGAGGCGTGTTGTCGCTCATGGGTTGCAGCATCACCCGACGGCACGCGAATCGAGTCCGGCAGCACCGCGTTATCCCCAGGGCGAGCGGAGATGCGCGCGATGTGAACTGCTCCGGAGATCATCGCGCCCAACTGCCCGGCTCGCGCCTCACCTCCCGGCTCAGGGCTCGTCGGGCAGACGCAACTCCGGCTTCTCCAGTTCTTCGATGTTGACGTCCTTGAACGTGATCACCCGGACCTGCTTGACGAACCGCGCCGGCCGGTACATGTCCCACACCCACGCGTCGCTCATGCGCAGTTCGAAGTAGACCTCGCCGTCGGTGTTGCGGGGCACCAGCTCCACCGCATTGGCGAGGTAGAAGCGGCGTTCGGTCTCGACGACGTACGTGAACTGGCCGACGATGTCCTTGTACTCGCGGTACAGGGAGAGTTCCATCTCGGTTTCGTACTTCTCGAGATCCTCAGCACTCATTGGTCAAGCCTATCTGGTCGGGTTCTCCGTCGGTGGTCACGCGGGCGGCGACATTCCGGTAGGACATGCGGTGTTGAACGGACGGGCCGTGCCGGTCGATGCAGGCCATGTGCCCGGCGGTGCTGTATCCCTTGTGAACCGCGAAATCGTAGCCGGGCAGGTCGGCGTCCATGGCCACCATGATGCGGTCCCGGGTGACCTTGGCGATGATGCTGGCGGCGGCGATACACGCGGCCGCCCCGTCGCCGCCGATCACCGGCAGCGATGGCACGGTCAGGCCCGGCACGGCAAAGCCATCGGAGAGTACATAGCCGGGGGTGACGTCGAGGCCGGCGACCGCGCGGCGCATGCCCTCGATGTTCGCGACGTGGATGCCGATCCGGTCGATCTCGTCGGAGTCGATGACCACCGCACTCCAACTGAGCGCGTATCGGGTCACCGCCGCATACAGCGTCTCCCGCACCGATTCGGTGAGCCTCTTGGAGTCGTCGAGGTCGGCGAGCGAGACGAGCTGGGTGGGTTTGAGCACGCAGGCGGCGACCACCAGGGGTCCGGCACACGCCCCGCGACCGGCCTCGTCGACACCGGCGACGGGCCCGAGTCCGTTGCGCTGCAGCGCGAACTCGAAGGTCCGCAGACTCGCCGCCTTGCGTACCGGTGATCGTGGGGGCCAGCGGTCCACCGACGGCCGGCCGAAAGCTGTCGAACTCATGTGTGCCGGCTCATGTCTGGGGGTTGTCCGAGGACACACCACCGATCCGCGAGAAGGGATAGATGATGAACCGGACCTTGCCGCGGATGTCGCTCACCGGGACCGTGCCGTGGTACTCGTCCTCCATGTGGAAACGGGAGTCCGCCGAGTTGGCACGGTTGTCGCCCATCACCCAGACGTTGCCGTCGGGCACCTTCACCGGACCGAAATCGGGTCCGTAGCAGGCATTCGGTTTGCCGTCCGGACCGGCGGCGAGTTCGTTGCCGGCCGCCACGTCTTGTGCTTGCAGCTCTTTGTCGATGTACGGCTCGGTGAGTGGCTTGCCGTCGACCTTGACGCCGACGCCTTCGGCGTTATGACATTCGACGGTCTGACCGCCGGTCGCGATCACCCGCTTGACCAGGTCGTTCTCGTCGGGCGGCGCGAATCCGAACCACGACAGCCCGTCCTGGATGGAGGCGAAGACGGCGTTGTCGGAGCGCGGCGAGAGCCACGCCCCGTCCCACGACTCGGTCGGTGCCTTGAAGACGACGACGTCGCCGGGATGCGGCTCGCCGAACCGGTAGGTCAGCTTGTCGATGATGATCCGGTCGTTGGTGCAGCCGGCGCAGCCGTGCAATGTCTGCTCCATCGATTCCGACGGGATCACGTACTGCCGGCCGACAAACGTCTGCAGCAGCCAGGTCAACAGCAACACGCAGCCGATGATGATGACGGCCTCGCGCAGCAGGGACCCGCCGCGCTTCTCCGGCTTGTCATCCTTGGTGTGCCAGGGCCGCTCTTCCGCGGTCGGGTCGGACTCGTTGTCCGTCGAGTGTGTGTCGGCCACGTGGTCAGGGTAGACGCGTCAGCGCTTTTCCTTGATCTTGGCCGCCTTGCCGCGCAGGTCACGGAGGTAGTACAGCTTCGCGCGACGGACGTCACCGCGGGTGACGACGTCGATCTTGGCGATGTTGGGGCTGTGCACCGGGAAGGTACGCTCCACGCCGACACCGAAGGACACCTTGCGCACGGTGAAGGTCTCGCGAACACCGCCACCCTGGCGGCGGATCACGACGCCCTTGAACACCTGGACGCGTTCCTTGGAGCCTTCGATGACCTTGACGTGGACGTCGAGGGTGTCACCGGGGGCGAATTCAGGGATGTCGTCGCGCAGCGATTGCTGGTCGAGAGAGTCGAGGGTGTTCATCGTGGTCGGTCCAATCTGCATGTGGCGTGAACAGAGGAACCTGGCGGCCACACCGCGGCCCCCGAGTGATCGGGTGGTCACATGTGAGGTTCGACCGGTTCGTGCTCCGAGTCAGGGTGTTTCCCGCGATGACGTCCGGATCTGTCGGGCATGACAGGTCCGACATCGTCGCCAGGCAACCCGACTATTGTGCCAGACAGACCCCGGTGCGGCGAAATCGCCGGTGGCGGGGGTGCCGGATGCACCACCACGTCGAGCCGATCCTCGGTCGCGGCCCTCACATGCGGCAACACGTCGGGGGTGCCGGCGATCAGATCCTGCACGAAGATCTTCGCCCGGATGAACGGCCGCCGCCACCGACGTTCCCGCTCGATCGCCCGGTTCAGCTTCTTGGGCCGGGACAGATAGCGCCACCGCGCCCAGGGCGAGGTGGGCCGTGCCAATCGCAGGACACCGACGATGAGCAGCGGCCAGGCGAACACCCCCACGACCCCGGTCCACACCTTGCCCTTGAGGACGACGACCGCCGCGAGCAGCAGGTTGAGGACCGCCGCACCGACGTCGACGACGTGGGTGCGTCCGATCTGCAGGTCGTGCAGCGCGTCGAAGTACAGATCGAGCGGGCGGAATCCGAGCAGGATCATCCCGGTCGCGGCCACCGCGACGAACACGGCGTCGACCGATGTGCGGCCCTCGTGCGACCAGTAGACGTCGCGCAGGTAGAAGATCAGCGCGAACTCGTCGAGGATGAGCGCCGCACCGATGCCGAACAGCCCGGCCAGCAGCGACATCATCGCCTGGTCGTCGGACAGGCCGAACACGATCAGCCCCAGCCCGGACAGCAGGGTGAGCACGACGCCGAACACGACGTGGTGGATGTGGGTGTCGCCGGCGGTCACGTTGGAGAACCACCAGCGCGCGTCGGCGCGGATGAGTCGCACACTGATCCGGATGCCGACGAAGCCGATGATCAGACCACCGAAGAACACCAGCAGGGGCAATCGGCCGCGGTCGATGATGTCCTGATTGAGCCAATCCGCGGCCCGGTGCGAGAGCCAGTGGTGCACGTGCCCAGCCTAGGGCGTTTCGCTGCCGGGGGTGTCCGCGCCGGGGTGGTCGAGCAGATCGGGCCGCCGTTCGCGGGTGCGTGCCAGCGACTGTTCACGTCGCCACGCGGCCACCTTGGCGTGATCTCCGGAGAGCAGCACCGGGGGGACGTCGAGGCCGCGCCAGGACACCGGCCGCGTGTAGCTGGGACCTTCGAGGAGTCCGTCTTGAAACGAATCCTCTTGGTGGGATTGAGGATTGCCGAGCACCCCGGGCAGCAGCCGCACGGTGGCCTCGATCATCGCCATCGTCGCGACCTCGCCGCCGATGAGCACGAAGTCGCCGAGCGAGACCTCCTCGACCCGCACCCGGCGGGCGGCGTCGTCGAACACCCGCTGGTCGATGCCCTCGTACCGGCCGCACGCGAAGACCAGATGGTGCTCGGCACTCCACCGGTGGGCAGTGCTTTGGGTGAACGGCACACCGGCCGGCGTCGGCACCACGAGCAACGCGTCGTCGGGGCACACGGTGTCGAGGCACGGGCCCCACACCTGCGGTTTCATGACCATCCCGGGGCCGCCGCCGTAGGGCGAGTCGTCGACACTTCGATGCACATCGTGCGTCCAGTCCCGGAGGTCGTGAACGTCGACGCTGATGCGGCCGGCATCAATGGCCTTGCCCAGCAACGCAACTCGGAGTGGATCGAGATACTCGGGGAAGATCGAGACGATGTCGATGCGCACGTCAACCCTCGTCGAGCAGGCCGTCGGGCGGGTCGATCACGATGCCGTCACCACTCACGGTCGGCACGATCTCCCGAACGAACGGGATCAGCACCTCACGGCCGTCGGGGGTGCGCACCGAGAGGACCTCACCACCCGGCAGGTGTAACACCGACTCGAGCACACCGACGTCCGTGCCGTCGATGTGGGTCACCGGCAGCCCCTCGAGTTCGTGGTCGTAGAACTCGTCGGGGTCGTCGCCGGAGTCGACGTCGTCGCTGCCGATGAGAAACAGGGTGCCGCGCAACGCATCTGCCGCCGTCCGGTCACCGACCCCGTCCAGGGACAGCAACAGCCGCCCGGCATGCTGCCGGGCGGCTGTCACGGTGAACGTCTTCTCCCCCGAGCCCTTGGGCAGGCGGCCGCGCAGGACGGTGCCCCGCGCGAACCGGGCTTCAGGATCGTCGGTTCGGATATCGACGACGAGCTCGCCACGGACGCCGTGCGACTTGGCCACACGGCCCACCACGAGATCCATCGCGGTCGATGCTTCTCAGCGGTCGGTGTCGACGATGTCAACCCGCATCCCACGACCGCCGATGCCGGCGACGAGGGTACGCAGGGCGGTCGCGGTTCGGCCGTTGCGGCCGATGACCTTGCCGAGGTCCTCCGGGTTGACGTGGACCTCGACGAGGCGCCCGCGACGACCGGTGATCAGTTCCACCCGGACGTCGTCGGGGTTGGCGACGATTCCGCGGACGAGGTGCTCGACCGCATCGGCGACGACTGCGCTCACGCGTCGGCCTTGGTGTCACCCTCGGCTGCCTCGGCGGCCGGCGCGTCGGCGGCCGGAGCCTCGTCGGCGGCGTCGTCCTTCTTGGCGGCCTTCTTCTTCGGGGTGACGGCCTCGGCGACCGGCGCGCTGTCGGCGGCGGCGAGCGCGGCGTTGAACAGGTCGAGCTTGGACGGCTTGGGCTCGGCGACCTTCAGGGTGCCCTCGGCGCCCGGCAGGCCCTTGAACTTCTGCCAGTCACCCGTGACCTTGAGGATCGCGGCCACCGGCTCGGTCGGCTGCGCGCCGACACCCAGCCAGTACTGAGCGCGGTCCGAATCGACCTCGATCAGGCTCGGCTCTTCCTTCGGGTGGTACTTGCCGATGGTCTCGATCACCCGGCCGTTGCGGCGGGTCCGAGAATCGGCGACGACGATGCGGTACTGCGGGTTGCGGATCTTGCCGAGCCGCGTGAGCTTGATCTTGACAGACATGTCTACTTCTTTCTCAGTTGTCACTGCGCAATTCAGCGGCCCACCCGGTGTGGTGGACCCGGTTTTGCGTTCTCTTTCGGGGTGACCGTCGGTCGGTACGTAACCGGCTCCGACGAACCAGCGTGTCATTCTGCCAGATCGGCGACCGCGAGTGGAAATCGGTGATCGGGGTATCCGCAGATCAGCCCTGCCGGCGCACCGAATCGCAGCAGTGGTGGGTCGGCATGTGGTTACCCACCCCGCAGAAGGCAACCACATGCCGGCGCGCCAGGTCGATGACATTCACCCCCCGCGTCGCCTCGCCCGCGCGCGGCCCTCCCCCGGCCGCTGCATCGGACGCCGCGACGGATACCCCGCGAATTCATCGACAAGACCCGTGCAACGCAACCGCTACATTACCATGCAGTAAGTTAGCGTCACAGAGCCCCGGCAGTGGTTTACATCACATCTTTGCCAGTGTGAATCCAGGTTTGAACTGGCATTATGTCGGTTTCGTCGGTCAAACGACCGTTAGCCCCGAGCAAACGATCTCGCGCGGCCGCCGCAGGGTGGTCAGATCGGCGGTCGGGTCGGCGTCGAGAACGATGAAGTCGGCGCGATCGCCCTCGGCGAGCTGTCCGGCGCCGAGCCACTCGCGCGGACCGGTGGAGGCGGCCGCCAGCGCATCGGCCGCGCCGAAGCCGAGGGCGGCCAGCGCGTCGATCTCGTCGACGATGCGGCCGTGCTCGACGAAGCCCCCGGCGTCGGTTCCGGCGAACATCGCCACCCCGGCCTCGCGGGCGGCCGCGAACACGCCAGCCGCGTTCTGGTGGAGCTTGCGCATGTTCGACGCATAGGCCGGGAACCGTTCGGCGCCGTCGGCGATGCCCGGGAAGTTCTCCACCTGGATCATCGTGGGCACCAGCGCGATCGACCGCTCGACGAGCTGATCCATCTGGTCGAGACTCAGTCCGGTGCCGTGTTCGATGCAGTCCACGCCGGCGTCGATCAGGTCGCCCAGCGCGTCGGACCCGAAGACGTGCGCGGTGATCCGTGCGCCCTCGGCATGTGCGGCCGCGACGGCCGCGTCGAGCTGGGTGCGGGTCCACAGCGGGGCCAGATCACCGACGTCCCGGTCGATCCAGTCGCCGACGATCTTCACCCAGCCATCACCGGCACGTGCCTGCCGGGTGACCTCGGCGGCGAGGTCGTCGGGGTTCTCCAGGTCGATCCCGTAGTCGCGCAGATACCGCTTGGGTCGGGCGATGTGCTTGCCCGACCGCACGAATCGTGGGCAGGTCGGGTCGTCGTCGAGCGGATGGGTGTCCAGGGGCGACCCGACCTCGCGGATCAGCAGGGTCCCCGCACGCGCGTCGGCTCGGGCGAACTCACGCGCCCGGTCGACGGTGACGCCGAGTCCGGGGGCGATGCCGACGTGATTGTGGGCGTCCACCAACCCGGGAATGATCCAGACGTCGTCGGCGACGGTCGTCGCGCCCGCGACGGGTTCGCGACTGATCCGGTCACCGACCACCCAGAGGTCGAGCTGTTCGCCGGTGAACGGGTCTCGTCCCCGGTAGTGCCGTGCGTCGCCGTCGGCCATCTCGGGCGGGCCCTAAGGCTTCTTGGGCTTCTGGAACTGCGAGACGTCGATGCCTTCGAGCCCCGGCGGCAACTCGTTCAGCCCGGCGGGCATGTTGGACAGGTCCGGGAATCCGGCCGGCATGCCGGGCATGCCCGGCATCCCGGGCAGACCGGCGCGGGCCGCCTTCGGCGGTGTGGGTCCGCGTCCCTTGCCCTTCTTGCCCTTGCCCTTCTTCCGGTTGGACTTGCGCCCCGGACCCATGCCCATCCGGCCGGACATCTGCGCCATCATCTTGCGGGCCTCGAAGAACCGGTCGACGAGCTGGTTGACCTCGCTGACCGTCACGCCGGAACCGTTCGCGATGCGCAGCCGGCGTGACGCGTTGATGATCTTCGGATTCTCCCGCTCGGCGGGCGTCATGCCGCGGATGATCGCCTGGACCCGGTCGAGTTGTTTGTCGTCGACCTGCGAGAGGGCGTCCTTCATCTGCCCGGCGCCCGGCAGCATCCCGAGGATGTTCCCGATCGGGCCCATCTTGCGGATCATCAGCATCTGCTCGAGGAAGTCCTCGAGGGTGAGATCGCCCTGGGTGATCTTGGCGGCGGCCTCCTCGGCCTGCTGCGCATCCCAGTGCTGTTCGGCCTGTTCGATGAGGGACAGCACGTCGCCCATGCCGAGGATGCGGCTGGCCATCCGGTCGGGGTGGAAGACGTCGAAGTCGTCGAGCTTCTCCCCCGACGACGCGAACATGATCGGTTTGCCGGTGACCTCGCGCACCGAGAGTGCCGCACCGCCGCGGGCGTCGCCGTCGAGCTTGGTGAGCACGACACCGGTGAATCCGACGCCGGACTGGAAGGCCTCGGCGGTGGTGACGGCGTCCTGGCCGATCATCGCGTCGACGACGAAGAGGACCTCGTCGGGGCCGGTGGCCTCGCGGATGTCGGCGGCCTGGCGCATGAGCTCTTCGTCGATGCCGAGTCGGCCGGCGGTGTCGATCACGACCACGTCGTACTGCTGGGCCATCGCCTCGAACTTGCCCGCACGGGCGACTGCGACGGGATCGCCGGCGGTGACGCCGAGCGTGCCCTCGCCGCCGATGTCGGTTCCGGGGTGCGGTGCGAACACCTTGACCCCGGCACGCTCGCCGACGATCTTCAACTGCGACACCGCGCCCGGGCGCTGCAGGTCACACGCGACCAGCAGTGGCGTGTGCCCCTGCTTCTTGAGCCAGTGGCCGAGCTTGCCGGCCAGGGTGGTCTTACCGGCACCCTGCAGACCGGCGAGCATGATGACCGTCGGCGGTTTCTTGGCGAACGTGATGCGCCGGGTCTCGCCACCCAGGATGTTGACGAGTTCGTCGTTGACGATCTTGACGACCTGCTGTGCGGGGTTCAGGGCCCCGGACACCTCGGCACCCTTGGCCCGCTCCTTGATGCGGGCGATGAAACTGCGGACGACCGGCAGCGACACATCCGCCTCGAGCAACGCCAGGCGGATCTCACGGCACGTGCGGTCGATGTCGGCGTCGGAGAGTCGGCCCTTGCCGCGCAGGTCCTTGAGCGCGCCGGCCAACCGATCGGAGAGCGAATCGAACATTCCTCTAGTCTTCCATGCCCCTGCGACAGGGCGTCGGGTCCGGTCGGGGTCAGCTGATCGGCACGCCGGAGCGGTTGGTGCCGCCGGAGTGTTGGCCTCCGCCGTCGCCCTCGCCGTCGGCGACCGGCTGTGGTGGCGGACACACCGCGATCACGTCGTCGGCCAGTGCGGCCCGCGCCTCGTCGCTGTCGGTGTCGAGCTGGAGACTGAACGTGTCGATGACCGTGCCGCCCAGGGTGGTGACCTTGGCCCAGCGCACCTGCGCACCGTGGCGTTCGATGACCGCGCTGACGCGGCTGAGCAGCCCGATGCGGTCGCCGGCGCGCAATTCCATGAGCACCTCGGCCTCGGCCGACTCCTCGGGGGCGAATTTGTTCTCCACCCACAGCACGCGCGGCGGCGCGACAGCGAACAGTGCGGGTACCGCATTCTTCGGATGGCCGGCGCCGTCGACGGCTGGGTCGGTGCTGCCCGCCGACGCACCCGCGTTCGCCGCGGTGCCGGGCCCGGTTCCGACGGTGCCGATCGTCGGGATCGGTGACTCCGCCTCGCGGGCGTCGAGCCGCGCGATCACGTTGATCTTGCCGTCGATCGCGGCGATGAGTTGCTGGCGCATCAGCCCGGCCTCGGGCGGGCTGCCGAACACGGGGATGACGATGAAGGTGTTCACCGCACTCCCCCCGTGACACTGCACGGTCGCCTTGAGCGACCGCAGACCGTTGAGGGCCACCACACCGGCCATCATCGACAGCAGACCGGGCTGATCGGGCGCGACCATCGTCAGCCGGTAGGTGTGTGCGCCGTCGGCCGGGGTGAGGCTGACGGCGAAGCCGCCGGCTTCGGCGAGTTCGATCTGTTCGGGGGTCAGCGGCTCGGGTCGGGCCAGTTCGCCGCCATCGATCAACCGCATCGCGCGCCGCACGAGTTCGTTGATCAGCGACGCCTTCCACTCCCCCCAGACGCCCGGACCGGTTGCCAGCGAGTCGGCCTCGGCCAACGCGGCCAACAGTTCCAGCAGGTCTCGGTTGTAACCGAGGGTGGCCGCCACGTGTTCGGCGGTCGCCGGGTCGTCGAGGTCGCGCCGCGTCGCGACGGTCGCCAGCAGCAGGTGATGGCGCACCATCTCGGAGAGGGTGGTGACGTCCTGCGGCCACAGCCCGAATCTGTTGCCCACCTGGATGGCCAGTTCGGCGCCCACGATGCTGTGATCGGCTCCGCGTCCCTTGCCGAGGTCGTGGATGAGGGCGCCGAGGACCAGCAGGTCGGGCCGCGCTACCCGGGTCGTCATCGATCCCGCGTGGGCGGCGGTTTCCACGAGGTGCCGGTCGACGGTCCACGTGTGGATCGCGTCGCGGGGCGGCAGGTCACGGACCGCCCCCCACTCGGGGAGCAGCCGGCCCCACAGCCCGGTGCGGTCGAGCGCCTCGATGGGATCGACCATGTGGTGGCCGGCCCCCAGCAGCACCAGCAGGTCACTGAGCGCCTCGGCGGGCCACGGTTCGCGGAGTTCGGGGGCGTAGTCGGCGAGCCGGCTCAGCGTCGACGCGCTGATCGGCAGTCCCGAGCGTGCCGACGCCGACGCCACCCGTAGGATCAGGCCGGGATCCTTGCTGGGAATCGCGTTGCGCGCCAACACGATTTCCCCATTGTGTTCGACGACGCCCTCGTCGAGCGGACGCCGGATGGGCGAGCGCCGCAGCTTGGCGAGTCCGCGCCGCGGCAAGGCGTTGCCGGCCGTCCGCAGTCCGACGTCGATCGAGTAGCTGATGGTGCGGGCGGCGTCGCTGATCACCCGGGCGAGGTCGAAGCGGTCCCCGATGCGCAGTGCGGCGCCGATCTCGTCGGCGTCCTGTGCGCGCACCTGTTCCCGCGGGCGGCCCGCGATCCGGTGCAATTCGGTACGGATGTCCAACAACCGCTGGTACGCGACCTGTGGGCCGGCCCCCGGTGAATCCGGTCGGAGACTTGCCATTCCATCGGTGAGTTGGGCAATCGCCAACGCGCCCAACAGCTGGACGTCGCGTAGTCCACCGCGGCCGTTCTTGAGGTCGGGTTCGGCACGGTGCGCGATGTCACCGGCGCGACGCCACCGGTCCTGTGCGGCCGTCACCACGGCCGGGAACCGATCGCGGATCTCGCTGCGCCACTGCTGGCGGATGCCACCGATCAGGAGCGTGGACAGATCCTCGTCGCCGACGATGTGCCGTGCCTCAAGCAGTCCGAGCGCGGCGCTGACGTCCTCGCGGGCGACCTGCAGCGCCTGCGGAACCGTCCGCACGCTGTGATCGAGCGGGATGTTGGCGTCCCACAACGGATACCAGAGACCGTCGGCGACCTCCGACACGCGCTCCGAGGGCAGGTCGTCGTGCAGCAGGATCAGATCGAGATCCGAGTATGGCAACAGTTCACCGCGACCGAGTCCGCCGACCGCCACGATCGACAGACCGCTGTCGGATTTGATCCCCAGTTCGGCGCCCTTGCTCGTCAGCCAGAACTCGTGGAGATCCACCAGGACCTGACGCAGTCCGGCCGCGTCGAGCTTGCCGGCCCTGGAGGTTTCCAGGATCTGCCGACGGGTTGCTGCGAGATCTGTTGCGGTCACGGGACTTTCCGAATCGGGGTGATGGACGCGGCCCCGCGCCTGAAATCGTTCAGACGCGGGGCCGCAGGAATGTCAAAGCGAAATGGTCACTCGCTCACTTACAGCGCGTCGCCGCCACGCTCTCCGGTGCGGACCCGCACCACCGACTCGACCGGCGAGACCCAGACCTTCCCGTCACCGATCTTTCCGGTGCGTGCCGCCTCGACGATGACGTCGACGACCTTGTCGACGGCGGCATCGTCGACGACGACCTCCACCCGTACCTTGGGCACGAAGTCGACGGAGTATTCGGCGCCGCGATAGACCTCGGTGTGGCCCTTCTGCCGTCCGTACCCCTGGACCTCACTGACGGTCATACCCAGGATGCCTGCCTGCTCGAGGCCGGCCTTGACATCCTCGAGGGTGAACGGCTTGACGATTGCGGTGATCAGTTTCACTGTGGATCATGCCTCCTTGCCGAGGGTAACGCCGGTCTGGGCCAGTGCGGACCCTCCGCCGATGGGTGCCAAATCGTATCCGGACTCTGCGTGCTGCGATTCGTCGAGACCCGTGGCCTCGTCCTCGGCGTCGGCGCGCAGACCGATTGTGTACTTCAACACAAGTGCGATTATTGCAGTGGCCACGGCCGAGTATGCGAGCACCGCACCCGCGCCGACGATCTGCCGCCACAATTGGTCGAATCCACCGCCGTAGAACAGGCCGTCGACACCCGCCGGCGCCTTCGCATCGGCCAGGAAACCGATGAGCACGGTGCCCAGGATACCGCCGACCATGTGGACGCCGACGACGTCGAGCGCGTCGTCGTAGCCGAGCTTGTACTTCAGGCCCACCGCCAGGGCACAGACGACACCGGCGCAGGCGCCGATGATGAGCGCACCCCAGACATCGACCGACGAACAGGACGGGGTGATGGCGACCAGGCCCGCGACGATGCCCGACGCGGCACCCAGGCTGGTGGCGTGTCCGTCACGGATACGCTCGGTGAGCAGCCAGAACAGCATCGCGGTACCGGTGGCCACCGTGGTGGTCATGAAGGTCGCCGCGGCCGTACCGTTTGCCGACGTGGCCGAACCGGCGTTGAAGCCGTA
Organism: Gordonia sp. NPDC003424; assembly: GCF_053588655.1. Taxonomy (NCBI): domain Bacteria; kingdom Bacillati; phylum Actinomycetota; class Actinomycetes; order Mycobacteriales; family Gordoniaceae; genus Gordonia; species Gordonia sp. NPDC003424. Next base: position 75,722 of record NZ_JBSFQJ010000011.1, on the reverse strand, counting down.
CCAGCCGAACCACAGCAGACCGGCACCGAGCATGGTGAACGGCAGGTTGTGCGGACGCATCGGGGCGGTCGGCCAGCCCTTGCGCTTGCCCAGGAACAGCACCAGGATCAGGCCGGCCACACCTGAGTTGATGTGCACCGCGGTACCACCCGCGAAGTCGATGGCCTTGAGCTTGTTGGCGATCCAGCCGCCGGTCTCGGCGGTGACGCCGTCGAACGAGAACACCCAGTGGGCGACCGGGAAGTACACGATCGTCGACCACAGCACCGTGAACGCGGTCCAGGCGCCGAACTTCATGCGGTCGGCGACCGCGCCGGAGACGAGGGCGACGGTGATGATGGCGAACATCAACTGGAACGCGACGAAGACCATCGACGGAATCGTTCCGAACAACGGGATGTTCACCGCTTCTGCGGCCTGGGTCCCGGTCGCCGGATCGGCCGCGACCGCAGCGGAGCCGTTGGCCGACAGCAGATCCTTGAGCCCGAAATACTGGGCGGGATTGCCGACGACCCCGCCCTCATCGTCACCGAAGGCCATCGAAAAGCCGTAGATGCTCCACAACACCGTGACGATGCCCATGGCCATCGCACTCATCATGATGGTGTTCAGCACGTTCTTCGAACGGACCATGCCGCCGTAGAAAAATGCCAGACCCGGCAACGTCATACACAGCACCAGCGCGGAGCTGGCCAGCATCCACGCCGTGTCTCCGGTGTCCGGCACACCCATAGTGGGGAAATCCGCCACTCGTATCCCTCCTCATCCATGCCACGACATGGCGCCGCGGCGTGACCTGTCGTGAAGGGTGCTTTGTCGATGTTTCAGCGGCGGCTACTACATGTTTCGTATGCGTGAACTCGGACGGCGGAAATGTTTCTCGGCGGTAACGTCGCAGGTCGTTGTGACGCACCGACCGGCTCGTGTCGAAGCATCCTCGATGCGGAAATAGCAATCGACAAACTGCCGATTCGCCACCTGATCAGAGTTACTGGGGCGCAGCCGGTTACAACCGCGGTGCCGGCAGCGCGGTGACACCCGCGGTCACGGCAGCACGGTGACAACCGCGACAGCGGCAACACGATCGCCACCGCGACAGCGGCAGCACGATCACGACGGCCCGCGACAGCCGGCAGCCCGATTACAGCAGCGCGTCGACGAAGGCTTCGGGTTCGAACGGCGCCAGGTCGTCGGCGCCCTCCCCCAGCCCGACCAGCTTGACCGGCACCCCGAGTTCCTCCTGGACGTGGAAGACGATGCCGCCCTTGGCCGTGCCGTCGAGCTTGGTGAGAACGACGCCGGTGATGTCGACGACCTCGGCGAACACGCGCGCCTGGGTCAGCCCGTTCTGCCCGACGGTGGCGTCGAGAACCAGGAGCACCTCGTCGACCGGCGCCTTCTTCTCCACCACGCGCTTGACCTTGCCGAGCTCGTCCATCAGGCCGGTCTTGGTGTGCAGACGGCCGGCGGTGTCGATCATGACGACGTCCACGCCGTTCTCGATCCCCTTATTGACCGCGTCGAACGCGACCGACGCGGGGTCGGCCTGCTCCTTGCCGCGCACCACGTCGGCGCCGACCCGCTCACCCCACGTCTGCAGCTGGTCGGCGGCCGCGGCGCGGAACGTGTCGGCGGCGCCGAGCGTCACACGACGGCCGTCGGCGACCAGCACGCGTGCGAGTTTGCCGGTGGTGGTGGTCTTTCCGGTCCCGTTGACGCCGACCACGAGCACCACCGCGGGACGGTCGCCGTGCGGCAGCGCCCGCACCGAACGGTCGAGCTCGGGATGCAGTTGTTCGACGAGGGTGCGGCGCAGCAGCGCCCTGGCGTCGTCGGCGGTCCGAACGGGGTTGGTGGCCAGTTCGGTCCGCAGCCGTTCCACGACCGCGTTGGTGGAGGTGGTGCCGAGGTCGGCCATCACCAGCGTGTCCTCGATCTCCTCCCACGAGTCCTCGTCGAGGTCGCCGGCGCCGAGCAGCCCGAGCACACCCTTGCCGATCGCCCCCTGCGACCGGGCGAGCCGGCCCCGCAATCGGCCCAGCCGGCCGGCCGTCGGGGCGATCACGTCGAGCGGGGGCGCGGTCAGCGACGACGCGTCGTCGGGGACGACGATGGCGGGTTCGGTCTCGGTGACCGGCGTGTCGACGGGCGCTGTCGCCGTGTCGACCTCCGCGTCGACGGGCCGGGCCTCGACCACCGGCTCGGCCTGAGCGGCCGGCTCGGCCTCAGCGGCCGGCTCGGCTTCGACGGCCGGCTCGGCCTCCGCGGCGGGCTCGGCTTCGACGGCCGGTTCGGCTTCCACCACCGGCGGGGTCTCCACCGCCGGCTCGGTCTCCATGTCCGGCAGCGTGACTTCCTGGATGCCCCGCTGCGCCGAGTCGCGGGGCACCGACGCGTCGTCGCCGACTCCGGGCTGGCCGTCGACCTCGGTGCGTTCGACCGGCGGCGTCGGCGGTTGTGGCCGGCTGGGCGGTTCGGCGAGCGCGGTGCCCGAGCCGCCGCCCTGGCTGAACGTGAATCCGGAGCCGGCCTGGTACCCGCCGGACTTGTCGACCTGCGGTGTGGTGCCGTCGATCGGTTTCTGCGCGGTCGGGGGTTCGGACAACGAGATCCGCCGACGGCGCGAGAGTCCCACGCCGAGCGCGACGAGCGCGATCAGCACGAGTACGGCGATGACGATGCCGATGATGATTCCGGTGTTCACTGTCGGGTTCCTTCTCTGTTGACCGGGATGTCGACCCCGCGCAGGCGCTGGGAGATCACGGTGGTGATGCCGTCGCCGCGCATGCTGACGCCGTAGAGCGCGTCGGCGACCTCCATGGTCGGCTTCTGGTGGGTGATCACGATCAGCTGGGAGCGCTCGCGGAGTTGTTCGAACAGCGCGATCAGCCGCCGCAGGTTGGTGTCGTCGAGTGCGGCCTCGACCTCGTCCATGACGTAGAACGGCGACGGGCGGGCACGGAAGATGGCGACCAGCATAGCGACGGCGGTCAGCGATTTCTCGCCACCGGACAGCAGCGAGAGCCGCTTGACCTTCTTGCCGGGCGGTCGCGCCTCCACCTCGATGCCGGTGGTCAGCATGTCGTCGGGGTTGGTCAGCACCAGGCGGCCCTCGCCGCCCGGGAACAGCGTGGTGAAGACCTCCGCGAACTCCCGCTCGACGTCGGCGTAGGCCTCGGTGAACACCTGCAGGATGCGGGCGTCGACCTCGTCGACGACGGCGAGCAGGTCGCGCCGGGCGGCCTTGACGTCCTCGAGCTGTGCGGACAGGAAGTTGTAGCGCTCCTCGAGCGCGGCGAACTCCTCGAGCGCCAGCGGATTGACCTTGCCGAGGGTGTTGAGATCCTTCTGCGCCTTCTTCGCGCGCATCTCCTGGGTGGCGCGGTCGAACGGCATGGGCGCAGGCGCGACGACCTGCTCGCCGCGCTCCTTGGCCTGCTCGTACTCGTGGATCTCGAGCGCCGACGGCGGCATCGGGACGTCGGGACCGTATTCGGCGATCAGGTCGTCGGGGGTGATCGCGAACGAGTCGAGGATCTGCTCCTCGAGCTGCTCGATGCGCAGCACGACCTGGGCGCGGGCGACCTCGTCGCGGTGGACGGTGTCGCGCAAGGCGTTGAGTCGGGTGGTCAGCTCGGCCGCCTGCCGTTTGCATTCGTCGAGCGCGGCGGTGCGTTCCACCCGCACCTGCTCGAGTTCGTCACGGCCTGCCTGCGCCGCTGCGACGGCGAGCGAAAGTCGTTGCGAGACTTCGGCTCCCGCCTCGGCTACGGCGGCGGCCACCACGGCCGCCCGACGGCGCGCACGATCGGCCTGTTCGGCCCGGACGCGCGATTCCCGCTCCCGCTGCGCGGCTCGGCGCAGCGAGTCGGCCCTGCCGCGCACCGACGCGAGTCGTTCCTCGGCGGTGCGCAGTTGCAGCCGCGCCTCCATCTCGGCCGAGCGGGCGGCGGTCAGCGCCTCGCCAGCCGCCGCGCGAGGCGCGTCGTCGGCGGCCTGTTCGGGTGTGACCTCGGATTCGTCGCGCGCCAGACGCAGTCGGTCGGTGAGTTCCTGGAGTTTCTCCATGGTCTCGGCGCGGCCCTTCTCGACGAAGTCCCGCTGGCGGGCCAGCCGATCGGCCTCGGCACGCGCCGAGCGGATCTCGTGCCCGAGGCGGGCCATGTGCTCGTAGGTGCCGCCGACGTTGGCGTCGGACTCGTGCAGGGCGGCCAGCGCTTCCTCCGCGGCTTCGCGCCGGTCGTGCTGGTCGGCCAGCGCGCCGTCCAGAGCGGCCGCAATTTCCTCCGAATATCGTTGTGCCCCTGCGAGTTCGACGGTCGCCGCGTCGATGGCTGATTGCACCTCGAGGGTGGACGGCCGGTGCGCCGATCCGCCTTCGACCGATCCGGGCGAGATGCGGTCGCCGTCCCGGGTCACCGTTCGCAGCCGATGCGCCCGGCTGAGCTCGAGACCCTGTTCGGCGCTGTCCACCAGCACGGTGTCGGCCAGGACCAACTCGACGGCGGTGCGGATCTCCGGCGGGCAGGAGACCACCGACGTCGCCCAGTGCGCCCCGTCGGGCAGGTCGATCTGCGGCCTCGTCGTGGGGTCGGACAGCCCGCCGAGGATGAGTGCGGCGTGGCCGCCGTCACCGGACTTGAGGGCGGCCAGCGCCCGGACCGCGGTGATCGCGTCCACGGTGGCGATCGCGTCGACCGCCGGACCCAGCGCACCGGCGATGGCCGTTTCGTAGCCGGCCTGCACGGTGAGCAGCTCCGACATGGGCGCCACCAGACCGTCCGGGGCGTTCTCCATGAGCCACGCGCCGCCGTCGTTGCGTTCGAGCCCGACCGACAACGCGTCGATACGGGCGGTGAGCGAGGCGATCTTCTGCTCGGTCTCGCGCTGGGCGGTCTGCAGCGACGCGACCCGCTCGTTGGACTGGTTGAGCGCGGTCACCGACCGTTCGTGATGCTCGTCGAGTCCATGCTCGGCGGACTCGAACTGTCCCAGCGTCGCCGCGGTGGTGTCTTGCTGCGCCTGCTGCCCCTCGGCACGTTCGGTGGCCGCCGCGATCGCGGCGGTCAGCCGCGCTGCCTCGGCGTCCACCGACTCGGCCTTGGTGCGGAGGTTGGTGACCTGCCCTTCGAGGCGGGCAAGGCCCTCACGCCGATCGGCGATCGCGCGCACCGCCGCGAGGTGGGCCGCTTCGGCGGCGTCGGCGTCGTGTTCGGCGCGGGCGAGTTCTCCCTTGGCGGCGTCGAGATAGTCGGCGGCCGTGTTCACCGCCTCGGTGAGTTCGGCTTCGGTGAGCGCCGCCTCCTCGGCCTGCCGGTCGAGGGCATCGGGGTCGGGTCCGGTGCTCTGCGCGGCCGGTTCACGCAGGTAGCGGCTGCGTTCGGATGCGACGCGACAGGTCGCGTCGACGCGTTCGGCGAGCGCCGAGAGCCGGAACCAGACCTGCCCGGCCTCACTGGCCGCCGGGGTCACCGCGGCCAGCCGCTGCTCGTGATCGGCGAGTTCGGCGGTGACCGTGTCCAGGGCCGCACTCACCTCGTCCTGCTGCGCGCGGACCTCGTCTTCCACCGCGGAATGCTCGGCCATCTCCGCCCGGCGGGTGACCAGGTCGTCGGCGGCCAGCCGCAGCCGGGCGTCGCGCAGGTCGGCCTGCACGGTCGCCGCACGGCGCGCCACCTCCGCCTGGCGGCCCAGCGGTTTGAGTTGGCGGCGCAGTTCGGCGGTCAGGTCACTGAGCCGGGCCAGGTTGGCCTGCATCGAGTCGAGCTTGCGAACCGCCTTCTCTTTGCGTTTCCGGTGTTTGAGGACGCCTGCGGCCTCCTCGATGAACGCGCGGCGCTCTTCCGGCCGGGATTCGAGGATCGCGGCGAGACGTCCCTGCCCGACGATCACGTGCATCTCGCGGCCGATACCCGAGTCGCTGAGCAGTTCCTGGACGTCCATCAGCCGGCACGAGCTGCCGTTGATCTCGTACTCCCCCGCGCCGTCGCGGAACATCCGGCGCGTGATGGACACCTCGGAGTATTCGATCGGCAGCGCGCCGTCCGCGTTGTCGATGGTCAGTGTGACCTCGGCACGTCCGAGCGGTGGACGCCCCGACGTGCCCGCGAAGATGACGTCCTCCATCTTCCCGCCGCGCAGCGCCTTGGCACCCTGCTCGCCCATCACCCAGGTCAGCGCGTCGACGACGTTCGATTTGCCCGAGCCGTTGGGACCGACGACACACGTGATCCCCGGCTCGAAACGCAGGGTCGTCGCCGACGCGAAGGACTTGAAGCCCTTCAGGGTCAGGCTCTTGAGGTGCACGACGGTAGAGAATACTCAGGATCTACGACGAAGCCGCGCATACCGACCCGTCCGGCACCGTCGACCATCGTCTACCACTCGCGGAATCCGTTGAGGTCACCGCGCGCATCGTCGAACCGTTCCACGACCTGGTCGACCCGGCCGGGCGTGTCGCCGGACCGCAACGCCGCCAGAAGTGCCTCGACGGACGACTGTGGTCCTTCGGCGACCACGAGCACCCGGCCGTCGGTCTGGTTCGAGGCGTACCCGACCAGCCCCAGTTCCTGCGCCCGCGATCGGGTCCACCAGCGGAATCCGACACCCTGCACACGACCGGTGACGTAGGCGGTCAGGCGGACCGGGGCGTCGGGCATGGTGATCAGTCCTTTTCGATGGTGACGTTGACGGTGGCGCCGGCCTTCAGGGTGCGGCCGACGGTGCACACGGCGTCGATCGCCCGTTCGACGACGACGATCAGCCGCTCCTGGGCATCGTCGTCGAGCTCGGACAGGTCCACCTCGAGGACCTCGTCGAGTACGGGGTAGACCTCGTTCTCGCGGTCGGCGGCGCCGCTCACGCGGATGGTGGCGTCGTAGTCGTCACCGAGGCGCCGCGACAGCGGCCGGTCCGACGACAGGCCGGTACACGCCGCGAGGGCGATCTTGAGCAGCTCGCCCGGCGTGAACACGCCTTCGACATCCTCCGACCCGACGAGCACCTCGGCGCCCCGCGAACTGCGGCCGGTATAGCGGCGGGTGCCCGTGCGCTCCACCCAGAGCTCGGTGTGCGGGTGGCCGCCATCGGGCTGTGCGGTCGCCGTGTGTGATTCGGTTGTCCCCGATTCGATCGTCATGGTCGGTCCATCGGTCCTTTGTTCGTGAGTCACCGCGTCGTGGCGGTCGTGTCGGCGGTAACGCGCCCCGGCACGGTTTGCTTCCGGACCCGGTCGCGGCGTTGGCATCGGGGGCAATAGTACGAGCTGCGGTTCATGAACTGTTCGCGGCGCATGATGGTGCCGCAGCGGCGGCACGGCTGCCCCTCACGGCCGTACGCGTTGAGCGATCGTTCGAAGTAGCCGGACTGCCCGTTGACGTTGACGTAGAGCGAGTCGAACGATGTGCCACCGACCTTCAGGGCGTCGTTCATGACCGCGGTGACCGCGTCGATCAGTTCGGTCAGCTTGGCCCGGCTGAGCCCACCGGTGCTCCGGGTGCCGTGAATTCGGCTGCGCCACAACGCCTCATCCGCATAGATGTTGCCCACCCCGGAGATCACCGTCTGATCGAGCAGGGCCCGTTTGATCTCGGTGCGGCGTGACCGGATCCGCGTGATCGCCGCCTCGGCGTCGAAGGCCGGATCGAACGGGTCCGGTGCGATGTGGGCGACCGATTCGGGGATCGGGTCGCCGGTCGCGGTGTGCACGTACTCGTCGACGTGCCAGCCGCCGAAGGTGCGTTGATCGACGAACCGCAGCTCGTTCCCGTCGTCGAGGCTCGCCCGGATCCGCAGGTGGAGGTGATCGGGCGCGCCGTCCGACGCGATGAGCATCTGCCCGCTCATGCCCAGATGCACCACGACCGGGAACTCGTCGTCGCCGTGCCGGACGTCGAGCCACAGGTATTTGCCGCGACGGTGCACACCGACGACCTCGGCGCCGGTGAGACGGCCGGTCAGATCGGTCGCGCCCCCGACGTGGCGTCGCACCGACCGCGGATGGGCGACCTCGACGGCGACGATGCGCCGCCCGACGACATGGTCGACAAGCCCGCTGCGCACGGTCTCGACCTCGGGGAGTTCGGGCACCTCGGCGCCTTCGCTCAGCTCGACGCAGGACGATCGGTGATCGCCTGCCAGGCCAGTGCCGCCGCCTTCTGTTCGGCTTCCTTCTTGGTGCGGCCGGCCCCCTCGCCGAGGCTCTCGCCGGCGACGACGGCCACCGCGGTGAACTCCTTGTTGTGATCGGGGCCGGTCGAGCTGATCTGATAGTGCGGCGGACCGTAGCCGCGTTCGGCGGAGAGCTCCTGCAGGGAGGTCTTCCAGTCGAGGCCGGCGCCGAGATCGCCTGCGCGCCCGATGATCTCGTCGAACAAGCCGAGGATTGTCTCTTTGCAGTAGGCCAGGCCGTGCTGCAGGTACAGGGCGCCGAAGACCGATTCCAGTCCGTCGGCGAGGATCGAATCCTTGTCGCGTCCACCCGTGAGTTCCTCGCCGCGGCCCAGGAAGAGATGCCGTCCGAGCCCTCCGGGCCCGAGGTCGCGCGCGACGGCGGCCAGCGCGTGCATGTTCACCACGCTGGCCCGGATCTTGGCCAGATCCCCTTCGGACCGTTCGGGATACCGCAGGTAGAGACGCTCGGTGATGATCACGCCGAGGACCGAGTCACCCAGGAACTCCAGCCGCTCGTTCGTGGGCAGCCCACCGTTCTCGTACGCGTACGAACGATGGGTCAGAGCCAGGGTCAGCAGATCGGTGGACAGTTCCGCGCGCAGCGCGGTCAGCAAGTCGGCAAAGGGGTCGGGAGTTGTGATATCGGCTTCCGGATCGCTCACGTCGGCTCAGTCACCGCCTCGGTTCTCCGACGCACCGTCGGCCTCCGGCGTCTCGAGTCGGTCGCGCAGGGCCGCCCAGCGCGGGTCGATGACCTCGTGCGAGTGCCCGGGTTCGGCCACCGCGAGACGCACCCCGCATTCCGTGCACAGTCCGGGGCAGTCGTCGGAACACAAGGGCGACAACGGCAATTCCATCGCCACCGCGTCGATGATGGATTGCTCGAGATCGATCCGGTCGTCGACGAGCCGGTGGATGTCCTCGGCGTCGGTCGTCTGCTCGGTCTCGCTGTCGGGGTACGCGAACAGTTCGGTCAGGAAGACGGTGACGGTGCCGTCGAGCGGTTCGAGGCACCGTGCGCACTGTCCGTCGGTCTCGCCACTGACCGTTCCCGTCACGAGGACACCCTCGGTGACGGACTCGAGTCGCAGATCGAGATCGATCTCGGATCCGGCAGGGATTCCGATCATCTCGACGCCCACCCGCTCGGGAGCGGTCACCGTGCGGTGCACCTCGGACATGGTGCCCGCCCGGCGGCCCAGGGACCGGACGTCGATGACGTACGGGTAGCGCACGGTGTCGTCGGCGGTCATTGCGTGATCAGCCACAGTTGCACGATACGCCGGAGTCACCCGGCCCTCGCGTCTGCCCGAGATCACACGGCCAGGGGCGTCCCGTGGTCGTCGGCACGGTCGCGGGCGTGGTGGCCGGTCGGGCCGCGCTGACCGGCCGGATCGTCGACGCTCCGCGGGTATTCGACGTAGTCGTGCATGCCCGCACCGGTACGCAGCTGATGGCGGCCACGATTCACCGAACGCAGTGTGCCGGTGAGGATTTCCTCGAATCCGGCGAGCTTCTCGTCGACGTAGACGTCGCAGTCGCCACGCAGGCGGTCGGCCTCGGCGTGGGCTGCGTCGATGATCCGCTCGGCCTCCGACTTGGCCGCGGTGACCACCTCGGCCTCCGAGACCAGGCGCTGCTGCTCGGCGATGCCGTCGGCGACCGACTTCTCGTAGGTGTTGTTGCCGGCGTCGATCGCGCGCTGCGCCTCGGCGCGCGCCCGCCCGGTGACCGCCTCGAATTCGCGTGCCGCACTGGCGGACAGACGGTGCGCCTCCCCCGTCGCCTCGTCGACGAGCTGGCGGCCGTGGGCCCCGGCCTCGTCCACCATGCGGTCGGCGTGCGCCTTCGCCTCGGCGAGAATGCGGTCCGCCTCGGCGCGGGCGTGCGCGAGCACGGCCTCGGCTTCCGAGTCGGCCTTGGTGATCACGGTGTCGGCGTGGTGCCGGGCGTTGCCGACCAGCGAATCGCGCTGATCGAGGACGTCCTGCGCGTCGTCGAGCTCGCCGGGGAGCGAATCCTTGATGTCGTCGAGGAGTTCGAGGACATCTCCGCGCGGAACGACGCAGCCCGCGGTCATCGGGACGCTTCGTGCCTCTTCGACGATGGCGACGAGTTCATCGAGAGCTTCAAATACCCGGTACACAGCTACCCCAATCCGGCTGACGCCTTCGGAACGGTTCGGTGAAACAGTTGTGACTATTGTGCCGAATGGTGTGCCTGTGATTGATGAGGCGCGATGGTTTGGGCGTGTCGTCAGACGTTCCGCTCCCCCGCCAGGATCGCGGTGACCCGCTCGTAGATGTGTGGCGCAAGGAAGGGTTTGACGTCGCCACCCAGTTTGGCGACCTCCTTGACCAGCGAACTCGAGACATGCGCATACTTCGGGTCGGTGAGCAGGAACATGGTCTCGACGTCGGCGAGCTCACGATTCATCTGGGCCATCGGCACCTCGTAGTCGAAGTCGACGCCCGAGCGGAGGCCCTTGACCATCGTGGCGATGCCCTCGTTGCGCAGGTAGTCGACCAGCAGGCCCGTCCAGCGGTCGACCCGCACGTTGGGTAGGTCGGCGCAGTCCTCCCGGATCAGGGCGATGCGCTCGTCGACGCCGAGCAGACCGCGCTTGTTGGGATTCACCACCACGGTGATCACCAGGTGATCGAATCGGGCGGCGGCGCGCTCGACGACGTAGCGGTGGCCGATGGTGAACGGATCGAACGAGCCAGGAAAGACTGCGGTGGTCATACGCGCAAAATCTACGCGAGCGCGTCGCGACAGTCGGCCGCCAGGCGAGCCATCAGCGCCGCGACCGGTTGGGCGGTCACCGACCGCCAGTTCGTCCCGGCCCAGAGGTTGATGTCGTCGGCGTCGCCGGCCGCGGTCGCCGCGGCGCGCAGCGGCTTGGTCAGGTGATGCACGTGCGGGTAGAGCGCCGGTGCGTCGGGATGCCGGTCGGCGAATCCGTTTCGCAGGGTACGTGCGGAGCGGCCGGAGAATGCTCGGGTCACGATCGTGTCCGCGTAGGTCTGCGACAGCAGCGCGCGGCGGTAGGGCTCTGACGTCCCCGCCTCGTCACAGCACAGCAGGGCGGTCCCGAGTTGCGCCGCCACCGCACCTGACCGGATGACCGCGGCGATGCCGGCGCCGTCGGCGATGCCACCCGCGGCGATCACCGGGAGATCCGTCATCGAGGTGATCTCGGCGGTCAATTCGGCTGTCGGCGTGGCATTTCCGCCCGATTGCCGGTCGGGGTCGTCGAACCAGAGACCGCGGTGACCACCCGCCTCGATGCCTTGGGCCACCAGCGCGTCGGCGCCGGCCGCCGCCGCGCCGCCCGCCTCCTCGACCGAGGTGACCGTCACGGCGACCGGAATGTCGCGCTCCCGATGGATCCGGGCGATCCGATCCGCGCCGGGATCGCCGAAGGTGAAGCTCACCAACGACGGCGAGCGCCGCGTCAGTACGTCGATCTTGGCGTCGACCTCTTCGTCGGTCCATCTGGGCTCACCGAGTGTGGCGCCGAGTCGGCGCGCATCATCGGCCAGCTCCGCCCGATAGCGGTCGAGTTCGTCGGCGCGTCCGGCCGCCGGATCGGGGCCGGAGAGGAAGATGTTGACGCCGTACGGCCGAGTGGTGCGGTTCTCGACGTCGGCCATCAGCCCGTCGAGCGCATCGGCCGTCAGGTAGCCCGCTGCCAGCATGCCGAGGCCACCCGCTGCGGACACGCCCGCGACCAGCGCCGGAGTGGTCGGTCCGCCGGCCATCGGCGCCCCCACGATGGGCAGTGGGATCTCGAGGGAACCGATCCGCCAACCGACCTCAGGCACGCGCCGCCACCTCCACCCGGGTGTCCCCGTAGTTCTTCGTCACCAGCACCTCCAGTTCGTCGGGCCACTCGGTCTCCGGGGCGCGCACCGCACGCTCGACGACGACGATGCCGTCGGCGGCCAGCCATTCGGGCGCCGCGAGCGCGCTCAACGTCTGGGCGATCTCGGAGTCGGCGATGTCGTAGGGCGGATCGAGCAGGATCAGGCCGAAACCGGCCGTGGGTGGGGTGGACAGGAACGCCGCGACCGGACGCGTCACGGCCGTGACGCGGTCGACGACCCCACACCCGCGCGCGTTGGCGACGATCGCCGAGGTGGCCGCCCGTCGCGAATCCACCAGGACAGCCGTCGCCGCCCCCCGCGACAGTGCTTCGAGTCCCAGCGCGCCGGAGCCGGCGTACAGGTCGAGGACACGGGCGGCGTCGAGGTCCGTGCGGGCCTCGAGGATGTTGAAGACGGCCTCGCGGACGCGGTCGGAGGTGGGCCGTGTGCCCTGCTCGGGCACCTTCAGTCGGCGGCCGCCGAACTCACCCGCGATGATCCTCGTCACCGGGCCCATTGTGCTCTTCGGCGACGAGTCGACCGCGCCTGACCTGCACCCCCGCCACTCGCCCGACCCATCAGCACCCCGAGCTCGGGCGTGTCCCACGTCACAACACCCCGATGAGCAGGCGGAAAGCGGACATGACGGCGGTCGATCTCGGAAGCTGCATGACTTCGCCGACACGCGTTGTTAACGTCGATCGAGTCATGAGCCCGTACCGAACAAGCACGACCCCAACAACCACCGTCACCGTCGACTACCGTCCGCCCACCGCTGCCGACGGCGCCCGACTCTGGGAAATCGCTTCCGACACCGAAGTTCTCGACGTCAATTCGAGTTACGCCTATGTGCTGTGGTGCCACGACTTCGCCACCACGTCCATCGTGGCCGAGATCGATGGCTGCCCAGCCGGTTTCGTCACCGGCTATCGTCGCCAGACCGATCCCTCCACCCTGATGGTCTGGCAGGTCGCCGTCGACGACGCCTACCGCGGACACGGCATCGCCGCGACCATGCTGCACCGCCTCTTCGATCGCGCCCAACGCACCGGCGTGGTGGCAATGCACACCACGATCAGTCCCGACAACGTTGCCTCGCAGCGACTTTTCGAATCGGTCGCCAACGCCCGCGGATTGCGGTTCGATCGCCGCGATCTGTTCGCGGCCGAGGTCTTCGGCGGCGATTCCCACCAGCCCGAGCAGTTGTACATGCTCGAGCCCCCCATCCCCCAGATGTGATGCTGTGGGAGCGAGATACGTTCCCCCGCAGTTCATTCCATACATCAGATCAATCATCTCTCGATCGACACGACGAAAGGGAGTGCCTCATGCACCTTCTCGAGTCCACCATCGACGACTCCGTCTTCACCCGGCACGAATCCGCGGTGCGCAGCTACAGCCGCGGCTGGCCGACCGTGTTCAGCCGGGCGACCGGTTCCTGGCTCACCGACACGTCGGGCCGCGAGTACCTCGACTTCTTTGCCGGCGCCGGTGCGCTCAACTACGGCCACAACAACCCGGTGATGAAGTCCGCCCTGATCGACTACATCGAAGACGACGGCATCACCCATGGTCTCGACATGGCCACCGTCGCCAAGGGCCGTTTCATCGAGGAATTCACCTCGACGATCATCGAACCGCGCGGACTGGACTACAAGATCCAGTTCCCCGGCCCCACCGGCACCAACGCCGTCGAGTCGGCGCTGAAGCTGGCCCGCAAGGTGACCGGCCGCGAGTCGATCATCAGCTTCACCAACGCTTTTCACGGCATGACCCTCGGATCGCTCTCGGTCACCGGCAATTCCATGAAGCGTGCCGGGGCCGGCGTCCCGCTGGTCCACGCGACCCCGATGCCGTTCGACAACTACTTCGGCGGCGTGATGGAGGACTTCGCCTGGTTCGAGCGGGTCCTCGACGACTCGGGCAGCGGACTCAACCGTCCGGCCGCGGTCATCGTCGAGACCGTCCAGGGCGAGGGCGGCGTGAACGTCGCACGCGGGGAATGGCTTCGCGCACTGGAGGATCTGTGCCGCCGACGCGACATCCTGCTGATCGTCGACGACGTGCAGATGGGCTGCGGCCGCACCGGCGAGTTCTTCTCGTTCGAGGAAGCCGGCATCAAGCCCGACATCGTCACCCTGTCGAAGTCGATCAGCGGCTACGGACTTCCCATGGCGCTCACCCTGTTCCGGCCCGACCTCGACGTCTGGACGCCCGGTGAGCACAACGGAACCTTCCGCGGCAACAATCCCGCCTTCGTGACCGCCACCAAGACCATCGAGCACTACTGGCGCAACGACGCGCTCACGCTCGACGTGCTCGCCAAGGGCGACCGGATCGATGAGGCGTTCACCGAGCTCGGCAACCGTTTCGACGGGCTGAGCACCCGCGGGCGCGGCATGGTGCGCGGTCTGGTGTTCGACGACGAGACCGCGGCCGGCAAGGTCTGCGCCCGTGCGTTCGAATCCGGGTTGCTCGCCGAGACCTCGGGGCCATCTGACGAGGTCGTGAAACTCCTTCCCCCGCTCACCATTTCGCATGAGGACCTGGACCAGGGCCTGGCCATCCTGACCGATTCCGTCAAGGAGGTGATCGGATGATCGTCCGAACCACAGCAGAGATCACCGGAACCGAGCGCGACGTCGCCGACCCGCTGGGCAACTGGCGTTCCAAGCGCATCGTCCTCGGCGGCGACCAGGTGGGCTTCTCGTTCCACGAGACCACCATCCACGCCGGCTCGGTGAACAATTTCCACTACGCCAACCACATCGAGGCCGTCTGGCTCGTCGAGGGCGAGGGCACACTCACCGACCGGGAGACCGGCGAAACCTACCCGCTGGCACCCGGCACCATGTACCTGCTCAACGGCCACGAGCGCCACACCGTGCAAGCCGACACGCAGATGCGCATGCTATGCGTGTTCAATCCGCCGGTCGTCGGCACCGAGGTGCACGACGAGAACGGTGTCTATCCGCTGGTCACCGTCCCGGAACCGGCCGGAAAGCATGCCACGGCGGCCACCACCTCCAGCTGAGCCGAGGATCCCTCTCCTCTGGTGCCCTCCCTCCGCTGGTCGAGTTGGGCGCGACGAAGGAGCGACCGTATCGAGACCACCACTGCTGCAAGTGATCTCGATGCGCTTCGTCGCTCCGCTCCTCGCTTACTCGATCGGCGGCAAGGGGCGCTATCCTGGACAGGGTGCGCACGCGTTTGCAGATCGGCTGGTCCCCCGCCGAACCGACGCCGATCGACGCCGACCTGCCCGCACAACTCGAACGGATGCGCGCCCTGCTCGACGGACGCCGCATCGTCGCGCTGACCGGCGCCGGGATCTCCACCGATTCGGGTATCCCCGACTACCGCAGTCCCGGTGCCCCGGTCCGTACGCCGATGACCCTGGAGATGTTCCTGTCGTCGCCGGACTTCCGTCGCCACTATTGGGCCCGCAACCACCTCGGCTGGCGCCACATGGACGCCGCGCAGCCCAACGCGGCGCATCGGGCGCTGACGCAGCTCCAGCGCCAAGGCCGGCTGACCGGGGTGATCACCCAGAACGTCGACATGCTGCACACCAAGGCCGGCACGCGCCGCGTCCTGGAGCTCCACGGCTGTTATGGCCGGGTCCGCTGCCTGCAGTGCGGCTGGTACATCTCCCGGCACCGCCTGGCCCGGCAGCTCGAGGACATCAACACCGCATTCGCGCAGCGGGTCCGCGGCCGGGGCGCCATCGAGGTCGCGCCGGACGCCGACGCCGCGCTCGACGACACCGCCGACTTCACCATGATCGATTGCCCCGACTGCGGCGGCATCATCAAGCCCGACATCGTCTACTTCGGCGAGTCCGTCCCGAAACCAACCGTGCAGCAGGCATTTTCGATGGTCGACGAGGCCGATGCGCTGCTCGTCGTCGGATCGTCGCTGACCGTGATGAGCGGTCTGCGGTTCGCCCGGCACGCGCACCGCACCGGCAAGACCCTGGTGATCGTGAACCGGGGCGCCACCCGCGCCGACGACATCGCCGACCTCAAGGTCGACCACCTCGCGTCGGAGGTGCTGCCGGATCTGGCCCTCGGCGCTCTTACACCGGCCTCGGCCGACGGAACCGGTCGAGCCCCAGCGACTCGAAACCGACCACGTACCACAACGTCCACAGCACCCACCAGTCGATGAACCCGAGCGCATTGCCCGCGATTCCCGGCGCCGCGGCGGGTTCGTGCAGAATGTGCTGCGCGGCGAATCGGTAGTAGAACACGAACGTCAGCACCGCCAGCCCAAAGGTGACGACCACCCGGACCGCCATGTTGGCACGGTTGCTCAGGTGCGTCGGTCGGTTGCCGAAGGCGTTGGCCCAGAAGATCATCCAGAACGCCCAGCACACACCCAACTGCGCGGGATACTGGTGGATGGTGTCACCGAGCGAGGCGGTCGTCACCGGCCCGAGCAGCAGCCTGATAAGCGGGAGCGCCGCAAAGTACAGTGCGGTGCCGAGGACGACGTTGCAGATGGTGGACGTGAGCGCGATGCGTCCGGGTCCTCCGGCACGTCGCCAGGGCCAGTTCTCCAGGGTCTGCCCGGTGAGGATGACGGCGACGATCACCGCATAGAACCACCCGAGCACGGTGTCCACGGACATCAGCGGGTGCATCTGCGCCTGCGACACCGACGGTAGTCCGAGGACGAAATAGGCGATCATCGTCGGACCGGCGATCGCGGCGATCTCGGCGAGGCCGATGTGCGGTTGGCGCAACCCCAGTTGGGGCCACGGCCAGTGCTGCCAGTTGAGCACCGCCATGACGAACGTCCCGAACCCGAACAGGACGAACAGTGCTCCGGTGAAATAGCCGAGCCCGCCGCTGCGCCCGGCCGCGAAGTCGGGGTCGATACGGCCCAGGCCATTGGCGAGCACCCAGGTGACCGCAACCGCGAAAACGGTGCTGGTGAGCACGATCGCCAGCCCCCGCCACGGTTGCCATAGACGGTTGAACCCGGTGAACTCGGCGTTGAAGCCGATGAACACCACGAACAGGATGGCCCAGAACAGCGCGGCATTGAACGGCAGCGGATAGAAGTGCCACGGGCTCACCACCGGGTCGGCGAGCAGGTACCAGCTGCCGACCGCGAGGACGGTGACGACGATGAGGTTGGCCACGCCGAAACCCACCCATCGCGGCGGGCCGGCGCCGATGACCTCGTCGGGAGCCGGCAGAGTGGGCGATACTGTTGCGGCCGCGGTTGTTTCAGTTGATTCCATGTGTCCGGGTCTCCTTCGACGAACGATGGTCGAGGTGACTATGAGGCCGATCACACTCCCGGTGACAGAGTTGCGGAGGGTTGCGGCGGCGACCCACTCTGCAACTCTCGGCAACCCTGTCGGACAGTGCGCCGGCTCACATACATTCGGCCGAGTGGCGACCGCCACCCGAGATTAGGAGTGATCATGGCAGCTGGCATCGAAGGAAAGGTCGCGCTGGTAACCGGCGCCGGTCAAGGGATCGGCCGGGGTATCGCCTTGCGACTCGCGCGCGATGGCGCCGACATCGGCATCGTCGACGTCAATGAGGTTGCCGCCGAAAAGGTTGCCGCCGAAGTCCGAGAGATCGGCCGGCAGGCCGTTGCGCTGACCGCCGATGTGGCCGACCGTGACGAGGTCTTTGCGGCGGTCGACTCGGTGAGCGGCACGCTCGGCGGCCTCGACATCATGGTCAACAACGCCGGCATCGCCCAGGTGTCCTCGATCGACGACGCAGGACCCGCCGATGTCGCGAAGCTGTGGGCGATCAACGTCGACGGCGTGCTGTGGGGGATGCAGGCCGCGGCCGCCACCTTCCGGGCGTTGGGACACGGCGGCAAGATCATCAATGCGTCCTCGATCGCCGGGCATGAGGGCTTCGCGATGCTCGGCCCCTACAGTGCCACCAAGTTCGCGGTGCGGGCGTTGACGCAGGCAGCCGCCAAAGAGTATGCCGCAGAACAGATCACGGTGAACGCATACTGCCCCGGCGTGGTGGGCACGGACATGTGGACGACCATCGATCAACGATTCGCGGACCTGACCGGAGCCCCGGTCGGTGCGACGTATGCGAAGTTCGTGGAGGGAATCGCGGTGGGGCGGGCCGAGACTCCCGACGATGTGGCGTCGTTCGTCTCGTATCTCGCGAGCCCCGATGCCGATTACATGACCGGGCAGTCGGTCATGATCGACGGCGGTCTGGTGTACCGCTGATCGCTCAGAGCGCGACCAGATCGTCGGCGTGGATGACGGGTCGGCGCAGTTCGGCGGGCAGCTCCGACGTCGATCGACCGATCATCGGCGCGATCTCGTCCGAGTCGTAGCTCACCACTCCCCGCGCCCGCACCTCACCGGCGGCGTCGACGAGTTCGACGACGTCCCCGTCGTGGAAGCGGCCGCGGATGTCGACGATGCCGGCCGCGAGCAACGATCGCCGACGACGCGCCACCGCCGCCACGGCGCCGTCGTCGAGGACCAGCTGTCCGCGGGCGTCGGCGGCGTGGCGGACCCAGAATCGTCTGGCGGACAAGCGTTCCGGCCGTGCCGCAAAGACAGTGCCCACCGACGCGTCGGCCAGGGCCTGTGCGGCCTGGTCGGCGGCGGCCAGCAGTACCGGCACCCCGGCATCCGCCGAAAGGCGCGCAGCGGCGAGCTTGGAGGCCATGCCGCCGGTGCCGAGCGCGCCACCCGAACCCGCGATGACCCCGTCGAGGTCCTCGGGCCCGTGCACCTCCGGGATGAACTGGGCGCGCCGGCCATCCGCACTCACCTTGCGGGGGTCGCCGTCGTAGAGGCCGTCGACGTCGGACAGGAGCACGAGTGCATCGGCACCCGCCAGGTGGGCGACGAGCGCGGCGAGTCGGTCGTTGTCGCCGAACCGGATCTCGGTGGTCGCCACGGTGTCGTTCTCGTTGACCACCGCGACCGCACCGAGCGAGCGCAAACGGTCCAGTGTCCGTTGGGCATTGGCGTGATGGGCGCGGTTGGAGATGTCCGAGGCGGTCAGCAGCACCTGTCCGACGACGCGACCGTACCGGTGAAACGAGGTGCCCCAGGCGTGTGCGAGGACCAGCTGACCGACACTGGCCGCGGCCTGTTTGGTGGCCAGGTCCGTGGGCCGCTTCTTCAGGCCCAGCGGCGCGATGCCCGCGCCGATGGCACCGGACGACACGACGATGACATCCGATCCCGCCCGCATGCGCGCCTCCAGGGCGTCGGCGAGCCGGTCGAGGCGGCCTCGGTCGAGGCCGTCGTGCAGGTCGGTGAGCGCCGACGAACCGATCTTGACCACGATGCTGCGCGCATGGGCGATCCGCTCGCGGACGTCGCTCACGACAGGTGCTCGGTGTCGTCGGGGTCGACGGGCAGCCCACGGCGCAGACGACGTGCCTGCTTGCGCTCGGCGGCACCGATGCGGTCGTTGCGGTCGAGCCGAATGTCGGTGCCGCGACCCGTGATCGGGACGTCGTCACCCATCGGGGTCGTCGGCTCCCAGTCGAAGGTCATGTCCCCGATGGTGACCGGCGCGCCCGGCTGCGCACCGAGTCGCACCAGTTCGTCCTCCACGCCGAGACGGTTGAGCCGATCCGCGAGATAGCCGACGGCCTCGTCGTTGTCGAACTGGGTCTGCGCGATCCACCGTTCGGGGCGAGCGCCGCGGACGATGAACCCGCCGTCGGCCTCGGGATCGGCGACGACGCTGAACTCGGCCTCGTCGACGGCCTTGGGCCGGATGACCTGTCGGCGTGCCTGCGGTTTCGGATGGATCTCGCGGTAGTCGTGCACCAACTTCGCGAGCGCGTAGGTGAGCTCCTTGAGGCCCTGGTGGGTGACGGCGGAGATCCGGAAGATCGGCCAGCCGCGTTGTGCCAGTTCTGGTTCCACGAGGTCGGCGAGATCGGCGGCGTCGGGCACGTCGATCTTGTTGAGGATGACGACCCGAGGTCGCGACGCCAGGTCGCCCAGGCCGTGGTCGGCGTCGAGCGCGGGCTTGTATGCGGCGAGTTCGGCTTCCAGCGCGTCGATGTCGGAGACCGGATCCCGGCCGGGTTCCAGAGTGGCACAGTCGACGACGTGTGCGAGCACCGCACATCGCTCGAGATGCCGGAGGAACTCCAGGCCGAGGCCGCGTCCCTCCGACGCACCCGGAATCAGTCCGGGGACATCGGCGATGGTGAAGACCTCATCCGCGCTCTGCACGACCCCGAGGTTCGGCGCGAGGGTGGTGAACGGGTAGTCGGCGATCTTCGGCTTGGCGGCCGACAGTACCGACACCAACGACGACTTGCCGGCGGACGGGAAGCCAACCAGGCCCACGTCGGCGACGGATTTCAGCTCGAGGACGAGGTCGCGATGCTGCCCCTCCTCGCCGAGCAGCGCGAAACCGGGCGCCTTGCGCGCACGTGACGCCAGCGCGGCATTGCCCAGTCCCCCACGGCCGCCCTGAGCGGCCTCGAAGGTCGTGCCGTCGCCAACCAGATCGGCCAGGATCATGCCCTTGCTGTCCAGGACGACGGTCCCGTCGGGCACCTTGAGTACGAGATCGTCGCCGGTCGCGCCGTCGCGGTTGTCGCCCATCCCGGGTTTTCCGTTGGAGGCCTTGGCATGCGGACGGAAGTGGAAGTCCAGCAGGGTGTGCACCTGCGGGTCCACGACGAGGCGCACCGAGCCACCGTTGCCGCCGTCGCCGCCATCGGGTCCGCCGAGGGGCTTGAACTTCTCGCGGTGCACCGACGAACAGCCGTGGCCGCCGTTACCCGCCGCGACGTGGATCGTCACGCGGTCGACGAACCGGGACACGAGGTCACTTCCTTTCGGGCCGAGAAAAAGCTGGAGAAAAAGCAAACAGGGCGAGCCGGGTACATGATGACCCTGCCCGCCCTGTGTAGAGCTGTGGTGTTGGGAGAACCGCCCGGGTCAGACCGACGCGGTCTCCGGGACGATGTTCACCGTCTTGCGGCCACGCTTGGTGCCGAACTCGACGGCCCCCGCGGCCAGCGCGAACAGGGTGTCGTCGCCACCGCGACCGACGTTGACGCCCGGGTGGAACTTGGTTCCGCGCTGGCGGACGAGGATCTCGCCGGCGCTGACCTGCTGGCCACCGAAACGCTTCACGCCCAGTCGCTGGGCGTTGGAATCACGACCGTTGCGCGAGCTGGACGCGCCCTTCTTGTGTGCCATTTCTGCAGTCCTCCTGAGATAGGTTCGGGAATCGAATTACTTGATGCCGGTGACCTTGAGGACCGTCAGCTTCTGACGGTGACCCTGGCGCTTGTGGTAGCCGGTCTTGTTCTTGAACTTGTGGATGCGGATCTTCGGACCCTTGACGTGCTCGACGACCTCACCGGTCACCGAGATCGCCGCGAGCTTGTCCGCGTCGGTGGTGAGGGTCGCGCCGTCGACGACCAGCGCCACGGGCAGGCTGACGGTGCTGCCGGGCTCGCTGTCGATCTTCTCGACCTTCACAATGTCGCCCTCAGCGACCTTGTACTGCTTACCGCCGGTCTTGACGATCGCGTACGTTGCCATCGAAGCTGTCCTCTTTAACTCGTCTGTCGGACCCGCGGTGCCGTTGTCGAGCACCCGGGTGTGTGGGTGGTGCGTGCCTGATGCGGGCCGCAGGGCAACCCGTTCTCAACGTCCGGGGAGTCACCACGGTTCACACCAGAGGGGCCTGCCGACGGGTTTCACGTGGCCGATCGGACATCCGGGGCGAACCCTCGGTGTTCCGGGCACAGCGCAAACCCTCCGCGGAAGGCGACCAATCAAGATTACGGGACCGTGTCCGGTCAGGTCAAACCAGCGTCAACGCGGGTTCGAGCCGCAGACACGGCCGCCGACCTCACTGATCGGCGGGCGGCGGACCGGCAGGTCGGCCGGCGGCGCGTCGCCGGGGCCGGCGCCGCACGGGCGCAGCCGCTTCCGCAGTCGTCGAACCGCCCACCGGACCGAACGTGGTGAGTGGCCGGTGCGGCTCCCCATCCTGTCCGGGTCCACCGTCGACGGTCATCACCACCGGCTCGGAATGCACCGTCGGCGACGCCGCCCGACGCACGGCACGCCGGTGCCGTCGGGCGGAGGGCCGTGAGCCGTCCGGCGCGGCCTCGGGCTCGGTCGCAGCGATCGGCTGCTCGGTGGCCGCCTCGGCCGATGCCGCCTCGGGCTCGCCGGCCGCGGGCTCGGACACCGTCGGCTCCGAGGCGGGGATCTCCGCCTCGGCCGTGGGGGCCTCGGGCCCCTCGGACTCCGACCCCTCGGACTGGGAAGCCTCGGACGCAGCAGCCTCGGCGACAGTCGACTCGGTCACCGACGTGTCCGGCACGGTCTCGACCCCGGCCGACACCGTCTCCGCCTCGGTTGCCTCGACCAGCACGACCTCGTCGTCGTGGTCATGGTCGTGATCGTGCGCGTGCGCCGCCATCGCCCGGAACATCGGATGCTCGGCCGGGTTGTGCAGCGGCTTGTGCGGTTCCGGCGCGGATTCCGGCTTCCGGCGGCCGCGTCGGGATCGCTTCGATGACCCGTTGTCGCGCGCGGTGTCCTCCGGGGTGACCTCGACCGGATTGGCGTGCACGAGGATGCCGCGACCACCGCAGTGGGTGCAGGTCGTCGAGAACGCCTCCAGCAGACCGGTACCGAGACGCTTCCGCGTCATCTGCACCAGACCAAGCGAGGTGACCTCGGAGACCTGGTGGCGGGTGCGGTCGCGGGCCAGGGCCTCGGTGAGCCGGCGCAGCACCAGGTCGCGGTTGGATTCGAGGACCATGTCGATGAAGTCGACGATGATCATGCCGCCGATGTCGCGCAGGCGCATCTGCCGCACGATCTCCTCGGCGGCCTCGAGGTTGTTGCGGGTGACCGTCTCCTCGAGGTTGCCGCCGGAACCGGTGAACTTGCCGGTGTTGACGTCGATGACCGTCATCGCCTCGGTGTGCTCGATGATCAGCGTGCCGCCCGACGGCAGCCAGACCTTGCGGTCGAGAGCCTTGGCGAGTTGCTCGTCGATCCGGTGCACCACGAACGAGTCCGGCGCGTCGGCGTGCGGCCTGTCGAACTTCTCGACACGGTCCATCAGGTCGGGTGCCACGGCGTTGATATAGCGCTCGACGAGGTCCCACGCCTTGGGCCCCTCGACGACGAGCTTGCGGAAGTCCTCGTTGAACAGGTCACGGACGACCCGCACGAGCAGATCGGGCTCCTCGTAGAGGGCTTGCGGCGCAGTCGATCCCGACCCGTTGGCCTTGGTGACCGCGGCGTCGATGTCCTTCCACTTCTTCTCGAGACGCTCGATGTCGGCGCCGAGATCCTCCGCGCTGACACCTTCCGACGCCGTGCGGATGATGACGCCGGCGTCCTCGGGAACCAGCTTGCCGAGGATGGTCTTGAGCCGTTTGCGCTCCACGTCGGGCAACTTGCGGCTGATCCCGGTGGACGACCCACCGGGCACATACACCAGGTAGCGGCCGGCCAGGGAGATCTGGGTGGTCAGCCGGGCACCCTTGTGTCCGACCGGGTCCTTGCTGACCTGGACGAGCACGTTGTCGCCGGGCTTGAGTGCCTGCTCGATCTTGCGCGAACCGCCGTCGAGTCCCGCGGCATCCCAGTTGACCTCGCCCGCGTAGAGCACACCGTTGCGCCCACGACCGATGTCGACGAAGGCTGCCTCCATGCCCGGCAGCACGTTCTGCACGCGGCCGAGATAGATGTTGCCGACCATCGACGACGACGTCTCGGTGGTCACGAAGTGTTCGACGAGGACACCGTCCTCGAGCACGGCGACCTGCGTGTAGTCCTCGACCGGCGTGCCGTCGGTGGTGGTGGCGCCGTCGCCGTCGATCGCGATCTTGCTGTTGGCGCTGCGTTCGCGCACCACCATGACCCGGTCGACGGCCTCGCGGCGCGCGAGGAACTCCGACTCGCTCAGGATCGGCGGGCGTCGGCGTCCGGCGTCGCGGCCGTCACGCCGCCGCTGCCGCTTGGCCTCGAGTCGGGTGGAGCCGGAGATGCCCTGGACCTCGTCGCGCGCCCGCTTGCTGCGGGGTTCGCGCTCGTGGACCACGGTGTTCGGCGGATCGTCCGGGGAGGCCTCGTCACTCTCGGCGCCGCCCTTGCGGCGACGACGCCGGCGACGGCGCTTCGACGACGCTTGATCGCCGTCATCCGAGGCCGACTCGTCGGACTCCTCGGCCGATTCCTCGTCGGACTCGGACTCCTCGGCGGACTCGCCGGTGTCGGCGTCCGACTCCGGCGCATGCTTCTTCTTGGACTTCTTGCCCTTCTTGCCCGACGGGCGCGTCGCGTCCTCGTCGCGGTCCTCATCGGACTCTTCGTCGGTGGTGGCGGTCTCGTCCGCCGACGTCTCCGCCTGATCCCCCCGTCCACGGCCGCGGCCACGGCGGCCGCGGCGCCGCCGACGCGACGATTTCTCGCCGTCACCCGACAAGTCGTCACCGGCGGTGTCGGCTTCTTCGGTGGCGCCGTCGGTGGTCTCCAAGGCCTTCGGTGCGTGCTCAGCCGTGGACTCGTCGGCACCCGGGGTGGCCGGGCCACGGCCCGCGGCGGCGGGTCCCTGCTGGGCGGGACGGGCAGAACGCGCCGAGGGTTCCGGTGCCTGTGGCTGCAGGAACAGCGGACCGGAGGCGGCGACCTCCGGATTCGGCACGATCGGTTGGTGCTGGATCTCTTCGACCGCCGAGAACAACGTCGGCATCGCCTGCTCGTCGGCGAACTCCTCGACGGTGGACTCCTCGACGGCCCACTCCGGAGCAGCGGGCTCCGGCGCGGCCGACTCGGCAGCTGCGGCCTCGGGGGCTGCCGACTCCGGCTCAACCGGCGCGGCAGTGGTCTCGCCCTCCGGCTCGGCCACGACCGGTTCGACGGCCTCGACCGGTTCGACAGCCTCAGCGGCCTCGGCGACCTCGCCGGCCGACGGCTCGGGTGCGGCCGACTCGGCGACCTCGCCGGCCGACGGCTCCGGCGCGGGTGGGATCTCGCTCGCCGGCTCGGCGGGCGGCGCGACCTCGGTGGCGGCGGCTTCGGGCGCCGCGACCTCGACGGCGGCTTCGTCGACTTCGACGTGGGCACGCACGCGGTCGGCGACCGCACGCGCGATGTCGCGGTCGACACTCGATTGCGGACTCCGTGCCTCGATGCCGAGGTCGGAGAGATGTGCGAGCACCTGGCGGCTGGTCAGGCCCAGCAACCGGGCCAGAGCGTGCACACGAAGTTTGGTGGGGAATTCTTCCGCCGATCCTGAAGCTGCGTTCGCGTCAGTCGGCGACCCGTTGTCGGTCACTCAGTCTCCTCGAGCCCCCGGGCGCGTCGTGCTGACGCGGCCACGCGAGGGCTTCCATTGTGTCCCGGTCGCTCACCGACCGGTGTTATGTGGTCTTCGCGTCTCCTCTGCGATCGGAGAACTCCCGGTCGCGAGTCGGCGCCTTGCGTGGTGATGACCTGGCCCGGCCGACGTCTTCCACACCGCCGGGCGAACCTCGGCGGGGAAGACGGTCATCGGGGTTCCGATGCCGGACGTTCATCTGAGTTGACGGAAGCAAAGTGTGCCACCGACAACTGTGCAAGTATCCCACACCACCACGCGATCCCCGCACACTATGCGGGTTTGACTGTCCGCGCCGCATGGCGCACACGGATCGTGAGGGGTACCCGGACGTCAGGCGTCCAGGTCAGGGAACCACAGGGCGATTTCGCGCTCGGCCGATTCGGGTGAGTCCGAACCGTGGACCAGATTGTTCTGCGTGCTCAACGCGAAATCGCCGCGGATCGTTCCCGGCACCGCCTTCTCGACCGGATCGGTGCCGCCGGCGATCTGCCGGAATGCCGCCACGGCCCGCGGGCCCTCGAGCACCGCCGCGACGAGCGGCCCGGAGGTGATGAACTCCAGCAGAGACGGGTAGAACGGCTTGCCCTCGTGCTCGGCGTAATGGCCGCTCGCCAACTCGTCGCTGACGGCCTTGAGCTCCAGCGCCACGAGGCGCAGGCCCTTGCGTTCGATCCGGCTGATGATGTCTCCGACCAGGGCACGGGCCACGCCGTCGGGCTTGATGAGGACGAGAGTGCGTTCAGTCACGAGCACACCTTAACGTCCGGTCACGGGCAGTAGCGGGCCGCGACCGGGAAGAAGCCGTAGTTGAACAGATTGCCGTCGCGCGAACGCGGATCGACGATCACCTGCAGGCAGCCCCCGGGAGAGCGCAGCGCGCTGGTCAGTGCGACGTCGAACTGGGCGGCCAGGGCGAGATTCGCCGGACGGAACTGGGCCGGGACCGGCAGCGAGGCGATGGCGTCCGGGATCTTCATGGCAGCGGCCTGCTTCGTGACGGCGTGGGTCGCGAGGTAGCTGTATTCGCCGTCGCCCGGGGCTACGGGCGCGTCGGCGACGGGCAGGTCGTCGGGCGGCAGGACCGGCGCCGCGGCGGCGGCCCCGACGGCAGAGGCCCCGACCGCCACGGTGGCGGCAACGATCGCGACGGTTCGACTGATGGAATTCGCGGCAGACAAGAACATCCTCACGTCGGAAGTGATCACGGCACCCGGCATTGTCACAGTCGTCGGCTCGTCATTGCTACCGGTTGTCGGGTCACAGTTCCGCAACGACTGCCGGGCCTCAGGCGAAGTGCACGATGCTGATCGCGCCCGCCACCAGACAGTAGATCACGAAGGGATACAGGCTCCGGGAGTGGAACCACCGCGCCAGAAACGCGACGGCGACCAGCGCCGCACCGAAGGCGCACACCGATCCGACGATCACCTGACCGCCGATGCCGTGGCCCTCGGGACCGAACAGCTCCGGGATCTTCAGCAGTCCCGCGGCCAGGATGACCGGGGTGGCCAGCAGGAACGCGAACTTCGCGGAGTCCTCGTGATCGAGCCGGGACAGCAGTCCGGCGGAGATGGTGGCCCCGGATCGCGAGATGCCCGGAAACAGCGCCAGGATCTGCGCACTGCCGATCACCGCCCCGTCACGCAAGGACAACCCGGGGATCGGACGGTCGCTGCGGTCCCGACGATGTCGGCCGCCGTCGTCGTGCCCGGCGATCTGCCAGCGCCGCAGCAGTTCCGCGGCCAACAACACAAAGCCGTTGAGAAACAGGAAGATAGCCGCGGCCAGCGGCGTGGCGAACACCACCCGCAGCGGCTTCTCGAGGAGTAGTCCGACGACGCCGACCGGAATGGTGCCCGCGATGATCAGCCAGCCCAGGCGCGCGTCGTCGGAGTCGATCCGCCGCCGTCGGATCGACGAGATGAGGCCCGCGATGATCCGCACCCAATCGCGTCGGTAGAACAGGACGAGCGCGAGTGCGGTCGCCACGTGCAGCGCGACGATGAACGCGAGAAATGGCGTGTGGCCGACGCTGTTCGACTGGGTGACCAACGTCTCCCAGGACCCGCCGATCCACGCGGGCAGCAAGATCGAATGCCCGAGGCTCGACACCGGGAACAACTCGGTCACGCCCTGCAACAGCCCCATCACGACCGCCTGCGGGTAGGTCAGATCGCTCATCGGCGATGCCGCTCGTCACTGGTGATCACGGCCGCCACCGTAGCGGAAACCGTTGCGGCACGCCCTAATCCGACAAGTCGGACGCCTCGAACAGCGTGTGCCGGCGGCCGGATCCCGCTGTTCGGTCCTGCCGCGCGAGGCGATGGCCGAGCCACGACGGCTCCGCCCTCGTCGCCCGTGCTCAGCTCTCGACGGGCCGCTGCCCGGGCAGCATCCCCCGCTCGATCCGCTTCTCGACGTCGCTCTTGATGTAGGCGATGTACACCCAGACGCAGCCGAAGATCACCCCGATGACCGCGATCGACCAATGCAGGAAGCCGCCCGCAATGACGAACAGCTGCAGGATCAGGTCGAGTTTGATCGCGTAGGGGCGGCCCTGCATCCCGGCGGCGACGATGTGCGCGAGGATCACCAGACCGAGGTAGCCACCGGAGAGCCAGGTGATGCCGCCGCCGATCTTGGCGACGATGGGGAACGCCAACCCGAGCACGATGACCTCCAGGATCAGCGTGCCCGCCATGACGCCACGCAACCCTTTCCAGGGGTCGTTCGTCGGTGGGGTGAACCGGGTCGATTCGGTCATGACGGCTCCTTGCCGAACAGGGTGCGGGCCGCGCCCGCGGTGACCACCGATCCCGTGATCACCACGCCCGCACCGGATACCGGCTCACCGTCGGACTCCTCGGCCAGGCCGATCGCGGTCTCGACCGCGTCGGGCAGGAACGGCTTGAGCACCACGCGGTCCTCACCGTAGATCGGCAGCGCGATCTCGGCGAGACTCTCGGTGTCCATTGCGCGGGGCGATCCGTTGTTCGTGAGGACGACGATGTCGAGCACGGGTTCGAGGGCCTCGAGGACACCCTCGACGTCCTTGTCGCCCAGCACACCGATCACCCCGACCAGTCGACGGAAGTCGAACTCCTCGGTCAGCGCCTGCGCGAGAGCCATTGCGCCGTGCGGATTGTGCGCGGCGTCGAGGAACACGGTCGGCGCGCTGCGCACCCGCTCGAGCCGGCCGGGGCTCGTCACCGATGCGAAACCCGCACGGATCGCGTCGATGTCGAGCTGGCGGTCGGCTCCGGCACCGAAGAACGCCTCGACCGCGGCCAGCGCGAGGGATGCGTTGGCGGCCTGGTGCGCTCCGTGCAGCGGCAGGAAGATCTCGTCGTAGATGCCGCCGAGCCCTTGGAGACGGAGCAGCTGCCCACCCACCGCGGTCACCGAATCCAGCACCGCGAACTCCGAGTTCTGGCGGGCCACAACGGTTCCCGATTCGACGGTCTGCCGCAGCAGCACGTCGAGCACTTCGGACTCCTGGTTGGCGATGATCGTCACCGGGTCGATCGGCACGAGGTCGTCGGTGCGGGCGGCCTTGATGATCCCCGCCTTCTCCCCCGCGATCGCCGCCAGCGAATCACCCAGGTAGTCGGCGTGATCCATGGCGATCGGCGTGATCACCGCGACCGTCGCGTCGACGACGTTGGTCGCGTCCCACCGGCCGCCCATCCCGGTCTCCACCACCGCGACGTCGACCGGCGCCTCCGCGAAGGCCGCGTAGGACATGGCGACGAGCACCTCGAACTTGCTCATGCGCGGACCACCGGCGGCGGTCGACGAGTCGTCGACCATGGTGATGTACGGCTCGAGCTCGCGATAGGTGTCGATGTAGGTGCGCGCGCTGATCGGCTTGCCGTCCACCGAGATCCGCTCGGTGACGCGCTGCAGGTGCGGGCTGGTGATCCGGCCGGTACGACGGTGCAGCGCGATGAGCAGCGCGTCGATCATCCGGGTCACCGATGTCTTGCCGTTGGTGCCCGCGATGTGGATCGCCGGATAGTTGCGCTGCGGCGAGCCCAGCAG
Organism: Gordonia sp. NPDC003424; assembly: GCF_053588655.1. Lineage (NCBI taxonomy): Bacteria > Bacillati > Actinomycetota > Actinomycetes > Mycobacteriales > Gordoniaceae > Gordonia > Gordonia sp. NPDC003424. The sequence continues at coordinate 46,291 of NZ_JBSFQJ010000011.1, read as the reverse complement.
GTCCATCAGGAGATTGATGCGCGTCAACGACGGCTCGATCTTGGTCTCCGGCCAGCGGGTGTCGAGTTCGGCCTCGACCTCGACAAGCTCGGCCAGCGAGGCGGCGTCGTCGGCCGGCGAGGCGGCGTCGTCGCGCGAGGCGGCGTCGTCGCGCGAGGCGGCGTCGTCGTGCGACGCGGCGTCGTCGGCCGGCGTGGAAGCGTCGTCCTCGTCGTCGGCCCACCGGTCACCGGTGGTGACGGTCTCACCAGTCCCGCCGAGCAGATCCGCCAGGTCCGCGGATTCGACGCCGTCGAACACCGATGGTCGGGCCTCGTCGAAGCCGTCATCCCCGAGGTGATCCCGATCGAGGTCGTCGACGTCCTCGTCGTCGAAGCCGCCGTGTCCGAGATCGCGCGGACTCACGCGCTTCCCAGCGCCGCGAGAGCGGCGGTGAGCCGCTCGACCTCTTCGGTGGCCACCTGCTGGCGGCTGCGGATCTTGGCGACCACTTTCTCCGGGGCTTTGGCGAGGAATTGCTCGTTGCCGAGTTTGCCGGTGGTCTGGGCGAGTTCCTTCTCGGCCGCCGTGAGGTCCTTGGCCAGCCGCTTGCGTTCCGCAGCCACGTCGACGGTCCCGGAGGTGTCGATGCGCACGGTGACCGTCGCCGACGACAACCGCACGTCGATGGTCGCGGTGGCGGCGAAGCCGTCGTCGGCGCCCTCGAGACGTGCCAGCGAATCGAGGTAGGCGCGCGACGCCGTCAGTCCCGCGTCGTCGAGTCCGTCGACCTCGGCGGCAACCCGCTGTCCCGGCCGCAGTCCCTGGTCGCTGCGGAAGCGACGCACCTCGGTGATGAGGCGCTGCAGATCGTCGATGTGTTGTGCGGCCGCGGTGTCGACGGCCGCCTCGGTGATCTCGGGCCAGTCGGCGACGACCAGCGACTCGCCGCCGGTCAGCGCCTTCCACAGCACCTCGGTGACAAACGGCATCACCGGCGCCAGCAGCCGCAGAAGCTCGTCGAGCACCGTTCCCAAGACCACCGACGTTGCCCGCGAACGACTTTCGTCGTTCTCGGCGAACTGCACCTTCGCCAGCTCGAGGTACCAGTCGCACACCTCGTCCCACGCGAAGTGGTAGAGCGCCTCACACGCCTTGGAGAACTCGTACGACTCGAAGCCGGCGTCCACCTCGGCACGCACCTGCGCGAGCCGGTCCAGGATCCATCGGTCGGCCTCGGTCAGGTCCGCGCGGTCCGGCAGTGCGCCGCAGACGGCCCCGTTCATCATGGCGAACTTCGTCGCGTTGTAGAGCTTGGTCGCGAAGTTACGCGACGACGACGCGTGGTCCTCGCCGACCGAGATGTCGCTGCCGGGATTGGCGCCACGGGCCAGGGTGAACCGCAGCGCGTCGGCGCCGAAACGTTCCACCCAGTCCAGCGGGTCGATGCCGTTGCCGCGCGACTTGGACATCTTGCGGCCGTGCTCGTCACGCACCAGACCGTGCAGGAACAGGTCACCGAACGGCACCTTCTTGTCGTCGCCGAGCTGCGGGCCGACGTAGGTGCCGAACATCATCATCCGGGCCACCCAAAAGAACAGGATGTCGTATCCGGTAACGAGAACCGATGTGGGATAGAACTTTTCGAGATCGGTGGTCTTTTCCGGCCAGCCGAGGGTGGAAAACGGCCACAGACCCGACGAGAACCACGTGTCGAGCACGTCGGTCTCCTGGGTGTACCCGGCCGGCGGCTCCTCCTCGGGTCCGACGCACACCACCTCGCCGTCGGGTCCGTACCAGATCGGGATGCGATGCCCCCACCACAGCTGACGCGAAATGCACCAGTCGTGCATGTCGTCGACCCAGGCGAACCAGCGCGGCTCCATGGATTTCGGGTGGATGACGGTGTCGCCGTTGCGCACGGCGTCACCGGCGGCCTGCGCGAGGGAGGCCACCTCGACCCACCACTGCATCGACAGTCGCGGTTCGATCGGTTCGCCGGTGCGCTCGGAGTGTCCGACGCTGTGCAGGTAGGGCCGGACCTCCTTGACGATGCGCCCCTGCTCGGCGAGTGCCTCACGGACCTTGACACGCGCTTCGAAACGGTCCATGCCGTCGAATTGTGTTCCGGTGTAGGCGATCCGGGCCTCGTCATCCATGATCGTCGGCATCGGCAGGTTGTGCCGCTGCCCGATCGCGAAGTCGTTCGGGTCGTGCGCCGGCGTGATCTTCACTGCGCCGCTACCGAATTCGGGATCGACGTAGTCGTCGGCGACGACCGGGATGGTGCGGTCCACGAACGGATGAGCGAGCTCGGTGCCGATCAGGTGCGTGTAGCGCTCGTCGTCGGGATGCACCGCGATCGCGGTGTCGCCGAGCATCGTCTCCATCCGGGTGGTGGCCACGACGATGTGCGGCTCGGCATCGTTGAGGCTGCCGTAGCGGAAGCTGACCAGTTCCCCTTCGACATCGGCGTAGCTGACCTCGATATCGCTGATGGCGGTCTTGAGCACCGGCGACCAGTTGACGAGCCGCTCGGCCCGGTAGATGAGGCCGTCGTCGAACATCTGCTTGAACACGGTGTGCACGGCGCGGGACAGACCCTCGTCCATGGTGAAGCGTTCGCGGCTCCAGTCGACGCTGTCGCCCAGGCGCCGCATCTGCTCACCGATGTTGCCGCCGATCTCGGCCTTCTCGGCCCAGACCCGGTCGATGAAGCCGTCGCGCCCGAGGTCGTCGCGGGTCAGTCCCTCGGTGGCGAGTTTGCGCTCGACCATCGTCTGCATGGCGATGGCCGCGTGATCCATGCCGGGCAGCCACAGGACCTCGTAGCCCTGCATCCGCCGGCGACGCGACAGCGCGTCCATCAGCACGTGCTCGTACGCGTGCCCCATGTGCAGGGAGCCGTTCACGTTGGGCGGCGGGATGACGATGGAGAACGCGGGCTTGTCGCTGGTCGCGTCGGCGGTGAAATAGCCGGCATCCACCCAGCCCTGATACAGGCGACCCTCGTGTTCGGCAGGGTCCCAGGACTTCGGGAGTTCGCGGGTGGGATCGGGTGTCGTCACACAGGCGATTTTAGTGAATGCCGATCGTCACACGTGCAGCCGGTGCAGGTCCTCGGGGGCGTTGACGTTGGTCAGCCAGTCGGGCCGGCTCACCGCCACCCGGTGGGTCGTCACCGCGTCGAGCACCGCGAGCATCCGTCGCTCACCGGCGGCCGTCAGCTCGGCGACGACCGGCGCCACATCCGTGCGGTAGAGCGCGGCCATCGGGTGGTCGCGCTGAGTGTCGTTGGCGATGACGGCCTGCGTCGACGGCGTCACGCCGCGCAGCAACTCCTCGACGAGTTCGGTGGAGATGAGCGGCATGTCGGTGGCGCAGACGAAGGCCCACGTCGCTCCCCCGGCACCGGCCGCCGCCAGCCCCGCCGCAAGCCCGGCCAGCGGCCCGTTCCCCGGCTCCTCGTCGGTGACCCAGGTGGCCTCCGGTCCCCCGGTGCCGAACAGGCCCTGATAGGCCGCGGACTCTTCGGGCGCCACCACGTACACCGGTTGACAGCGTTCGCCCACGATGCGCACGACCCGCGCCAGCAACGGCTCCCCGTCCCAGTCCATCGCCGCCTTGTCGGTCCCCATGCGGACGGAACGTCCGCCCGCCAGCACGATTCCGGCGACCTGCTCTGCATCCTGTTGCGTCATGGGTCCAGTGTCGACGAACATCCCGCGCCGCGTCCCCGGTTCGGCGATGGTTCGTCCCCCCGAAATACGTTCGTCCCCCGCACGCATGCGGGGACGAACACAATTCGGGGGGAGGAACCGCGGTAGACGCGGTCGACGGAACTACGCGCTCTTGTCGCGCCGCTCGGAGCGGCTCTCCTTGCGGGGCACGATTGTCGGAAGGACGTTGTCGCGCACCGTTTCTCCCGTCACGACGACCTTCTCGACGTCGTCGCGGCTGGGGATGTCGTACATCACCGGCAGCAGCACTTCCTCCATGATCGCGCGCAGACCGCGCGCGCCGGTGCCGCGATGGATCGCCTGATCGGCGACCGCCTCGAGCGCGTCGGTGGTGAACTCGAGTTCGACGTTGTCCATCTCGAACAGCTTGGTGTACTGCTTGACCAGCGCGTTCTTCGGCTGCGACAGGATCGACACCAGCGATTCCTTGTCCAGGTTCGTCACCGACGCGACCACCGGCAGACGCCCGATGAACTCCGGGATCAGACCGAACTTGATGAGGTCCTCGGGCATCACCTCGGCGAAGTGATCGGTGGTGTCGACGTCGTCGCGGCTGGCGACCTCGTTGCCGAAACCGATGCCGCGCTTGCCGATTCGCTCCGACACGATCTTCTCGAGGCCGGCGAAGGCACCGGCGACGATGAACAGCACGTTGGTGGTGTCGATCTGGATGAACTCCTGATGCGGATGCTTGCGCCCGCCCTGCGGCGGCACCGACGCCTGCGTGCCCTCGAGGATCTTCAGCAGCGCCTGCTGCACACCCTCACCGGAGACGTCGCGGGTGATCGACGGGTTCTCGCTCTTGCGGGCGATCTTGTCGACCTCGTCGATGTAGATGATGCCGGTCTCGGCCCGCTTGACGTCGTAGTCGGCGGCCTGAATGAGCTTGAGCAGGATGTTCTCGACGTCCTCGCCGACGTAGCCGGCCTCGGTGAGCGCGGTGGCGTCGGCGATGGCGAACGGCACGTTCAGCATCTTGGCGAGGGTCTGCGCGAGGTAGGTCTTGCCGCAGCCGGTCGGGCCGAGCATCAGGATGTTCGACTTGGCCAGCTCGACGGTCTCACCGGTGCGCGAGTCCTTCTTCTCCCCGGCCTGGATGCGCTTGTAGTGGTTGTAGACGGCGACGGCGAGGGTCCGCTTGGCGGTGTCCTGGCCGATGACGTAGTTCTCCAGGAAGTCGCGGATCTCGGCGGGCTTGGGCAACTCGTCGAGTTTCACGTCGCCGTTCTCGGCGAGCTCCTCCTCGATGATCTCGTTGCACAGGTCGATGCACTCGTCGCAGATGTACACGCCGGGCCCGGCGATCAGCTTCTTGACCTGCTTCTGACTCTTTCCGCAGAAAGAGCACTTCAGCAGATCGCCACCGTCTCCGATTCGTGCCATCGCCAGCTGTACCTTCCTTGTTGCTCGGTCGTCCCGCCGGACCGTGGTGTCCGCGGGCACCCGGGCATGGATCACCGATCGACACCGGCTCATCCAATACTCCGACGGTACCCGCGTGCCGCTCGAACTTCGACCGATAAGCGCAAATGTCGCGCCTCTAGTTTATCGGTCGCCGCCCGCTTTGCAGTTGTTGTCACGCCCTGCACGTGCCGCCGGGGGCGACATCGATGACGCAGAAGTCAAGGATGACCCTTGGCGACGACGTTGAGCACGCACATCGACCGGCGTGTCGAGGCCGATGCGCGCGCCGCGCGGTCAGGATGCCGCGTGCTTCAACGACTTCTTGCGGTACTCGAACACCTCGTCCACGATGCCGTACTCCTTGGCCTGCGCGGCGGTGAGGATGTTGTCGCGGTCGGTGTCCTTGCGGATCTTCGCCGGGTCCTGACCGGTGTGGTTCGCGAGGATCTCGTCGAGCCGGTTGCGGATGCGCTCGATCTCCGCCGCCTGGATCTCGAGGTCGGAGACCTGGCCCTGGTAGGCGCCGCCGGTCCGCGGCTGATGGATGAGGATCGTCGCGTTCGGCAGGGCGGCGCGCTTGCCTGGGGTGCCACCGGCCAGCAGGATCGCGGCGGCCGACGCGGCCTCGCCGAGGCACACGGTGACGATGTCGCAGTGCACGTACTGCATGGTGTCGTAGATCGCGAGCATGTCCGGGACGCTGCCACCGGGCGAGTTGATGTACATGGTGATGTCGCGGTCGGGATCCTGCGATTCGAGCACCAGCAGCTGGGCCATCACGTCGTTGGCGACGGTCTGGTCGATCGGCGTGCCGACGAACACGATGCGCTCCTCGAAGAGCTTCGCGTACGGGTCGTACTGGCGCTGCCCGTTCGGGGTGTGCTCGATGAACTGCGGCAGGATGTAGCGCGCCTCGATGTTCTTCATCGCGACCGCCGAGGCCGGGATGCCGGCGGCGACGTCGGCGGGCAGTGACTCGAGAGAGTAGGTCATCTGGTTACTCCGTTGCTCTGGAAGTCGTGGGTCGGGTGGCCGGGAGGATCAGGACGCCGGGGTGACCGACGCGCGCGTCACGACGTGGTCGACGAGTCCGTAGTCCTTGGCCTGGTCCGCGGTGAACCACTTGTCGCGGTCGGCGTCGGCCTCGATCTTCTCGAGCGTCTGCCCGGTGTGCAGCGCGTTGAGCTCGTTCATCTGCTTCTTGGTGGCGGCGAACTGCTCGGCCTGGATGGCGATGTCGGCCGCGGTACCGCCGATACCCGCCGACGGCTGATGCATCATCACGCGGCAGTGCGGCAGCGCATGCCGCTTGCCCTTGGCGCCGGCCGTCAGCAGGAACTGGCCCATCGACGCGGCCATGCCCATCGCGTAGGTCGCGACGTCGCACTCGGCGAGCTGCATGGTGTCGAAGATGGCCATGCCCGCGGTCACCGATCCGCCCGGCGAGTTGATGTACAGGTTGATGTCGCGGGTGGGATCCTCGGCGGCAAGCAGCAAGATCTGCGCGCACAGCCGATTGGCGATGTCGTCGTCGACCTGGGTGCCGAGGAAGATGATGCGCTCACGCAGCAGGCGTTCGAACACCGAATCGGTCAGGTTCAGCCCGGCCGCTCCCGAACTCAGGGTTGGTGTGTGGATGGTCGGCTCACTCACGGTTCCTACCTTTGCCTGTCGTGGTGACATGCGGCGCGGGGCCGCGTCAACCGGTTTCGGGGACTTCCTGTCATGTCGTTCGATGCCCGCTCGCCGATGGTCCTCACCAGGGCCACCGAGCCGCCGGGCGTCGTGACGTCCTCACCGACACTAACCAATGCCGGGGTGCGGACAGTCCTGTTGGCACCCCTATTCGCTGAGAGCAGAACGGCCGGTGCGGGCAGCGCCCGGCACCGGCCGTCTCCCAACGGTGGGGGTTCCGATCAGTTCTCGGTGTTGTCGTCGGACGCCTCGGCGTCGGCCTCGGCGGCCTCCACCGTGTCGGTGTCCTCGTCCTCGGCGGCCTCGTCATCGGCACCGCCGAAGAACTCGGAGGTGTCAACCGCGTCGCCGTTGTTGTCGGTGACGGTCACGTCGCCGACGATCCCGGCGAGCGCCTTGCCACGACGGACGTCGGCGTAGACCGCGCCGACCTGGTTGGCCTGGGTCAGCTGCGAGATGAAGTCCTGCGGCTGCATGCCGTACCGCTGAGCCTGGAACAGGATCTGCTGGGTCAGCTCGTCCTGGCTGACCTCGGTCTCGGCGGCATCGGCGATGGCGTCGAGCAGCAGCTGGGTCTTGACCGACTTCTCGGCGGCCTCCCGGGCCTCGGTGTCCCACTCCTCGCGGGTCTTGCCCTGCGCCTCGAGGAACTTCGCGACCTGCTCGTCGTCGTGACCGAGCGCGTGGATGATCTGGTGCTGCTGGCCTTCCACCTCGTCGGCGACGACCTTCTCCGGCAACGGGATCTCGACGGTCTCCAGCAGCTGCTCGAGCACCTTGTCGCGGATGGCGTTGGCCTGTTCGATCTTCTTGGAGTCCTTGACGCGGTCGGCGAGGCTCGCACGCAGCTCGTCGACGGTGTCGAACTCGCTGGCCATCTGCGCGAACTCGTCGTCGAGCTCGGGCAGCTCGCGCTCCTTGACCGAGTTCACGGTCACGGTGACCTGGGCTTCCTTGCCCGCATGCTCGCCGGCGACGAGCGTGGTGGTGAACTCCTTGGTGTCGCCGTCGGTCAGACCGACGAGGGCCTCGTCGAGACCGTCGATCAGATCCCCCGCGCCGACCTCGTGGGACAGGCCCTCGGTCGAAGCCTCCTCGACGGCCTCGCCGTCGACGGTGGCGGCCAGGTCGATCGAGACCATGTCGCCGTCCTGGGCGCCGCGCTCGACGCCCTTCAGGGTGCCGAAGCGGGCACGCAGACCCTCCAGCTGCTCATCGACCGCGTCATCGTCGATCTCGATGGCGTCGACCTGCACCGACAAGGTGGAGAAATCGGGCAGTTCGATGTCGGGACGGACGTCGACCTCGGCGGTGAAGGTGACCGGGCTGCCGTAGACGAGCTCGGCCAGGTCGATCTCCGGCTGCCCGAGGGCCTTGGTCTCGGTCTCGTCGACGGCCTGCGAGTACTTCGCCGGCAGGACATCGTTGACCACCTGCGCAAGGATCGAATCGCGACCGACGCGCGCCTCGATCAGCTTGGCCGGCGCCTTGCCCGGACGGAAACCCGGAATCCGGATCTGCTGGGCCAGCGTCTTGTAGGTCCGGTCGAACTCGCCCGACAGTTCCTCGAACGGGACCTCGACATTGAGCTTGACCCGGGTCGGGCTCAGCTGCTCGACGGTGCTCTTCACGCCTCGTGCTCCTTACATCTGCATCTCTGCATCGACAAACGTTCTCTCGCCTGCGTCACTTCGCCAGTGGTCGGGATGACAGGATTTGAACCTGCGACCCTCCGCTCCCAAAGCGGATGCGCTACCAAGCTGCGCCACATCCCGGTCGGCCCTCCGGCCGCGCACGCCGGGGCGAACACGCAGAGCAGAGCCAACAGACGATAGTACGTGGCAGCCCTGCAACCACCTAAACCGGGACGACCGTCGGGGTGATTTCTTGGATCGGCCGGTCACCGGGTACAGTCGTCAAGCGCATGCGCCACCGGGGTCGAAGACGCCGGCGGTCGCGCCACGCGGGTGTAGCTCAATGGTAGAGCCCTAGTCTTCCAAACTAGCTACGCGGGTTCGATTCCCGTCACCCGCTCTCCCAGGTCAGAGGGTGTTTTCACCCTCTGACCTTTTGCTTTGCGGCACGGCCGAGCGCCGAGGGCACCCGGCACGGGCGGTCGCGCTTCCTGTGATGCGCGCCACACGCGGCGTAGGGTGAGGTCATGTCCTCCAGCCATACGAAAAGCCAGCGCAAATGCCCCAGCTGTGGGGCGAATCTGTACGTCCGCAAGGACGTCGCCCACTCCGACGACGGACCTGGGCGCGTCGACGTGATGCTCGTGTGCCGGGACGAGGCGTGCTCCGAGCCCGCCCGACACCTGCGCACGGAGCATCCGCAGCCCGCCTGAGACGCCGCCGCATCGCCACGACGACGCGGAACACATGATTCTCCTCACCCCCGCCGCCGATTGCTTTTCGGGCCGGGTCGTTCATCATTGGTAACGAGCGCCCGACAACGCCGCGGGGAGCGGCCTGTTGCGACGCCGGCACATTTCAAGTGCGGCCATCCGTGGGGGGAAGAATGCATTTCAGAAGGCGTCATGTCCGTGTCCTGGTGACCGCGATCGCGGCGCTGACGCTGGTCGGCGGATCCACCGTCGTGGGAGGCGGCCTCGCCCGAGCGGAACCCGTGTCGTTGCCGACGCCGCTGCCCGACACCTTCTACTCGCCGCCGAAGAACATCGCCGCATATGAACCCGGCGCCATCATCGAGTCCCGGGCTCGTGCCAATCCGCCCGCATTCTTCGACGTGCGGACCTTCCAACTCAAGTTCCGGTCGACCGACAGCCAGGGCAAACCGATCGCCGCGGTGACCACACTGCTGGTCCCCAACCACAAGCGTCCCAACGGGCCGTTGCTGACGTTTCAGCACATCATCAACGCGACCGGCCTGGAATGCGCGCCGTCGCAGGCGCTGTGGACCCAGGACCCGAACCTCACGATCCGCGAGGCGCCCGCGCTGAATGTTGTTCTCCAGCAAGGCTGGACGGTCGCGATCCCCGATCATCTCGGACCTCGCAGCTCGTATGGCGCCGCGAAACTGGGCGGACAGATCGCACTCGACGGGATTCGCGCCGCCCAGCGGTTCGCGCCCGCGGGGGTGGCCCACAGTTCGGTCGGCATGGCCGGCTACTCCGGTGGTGGCATGGCGACGGCCTGGGCCGCCGCGCTGGCCCGCACCTACGCACCGGAACTGCACATCGTCGGCGCCGCGTACGGCGGGGTCCCGATGAACCTCATCAAGATGGCCGAAGGACTCGGCTACGCCAATCCCCATCCGGCCTTCGGTCTGGCGTTCGCGGCGGCCATCGGACTGTCCCGCGAGTATCCCGCCCAGATCCCGATGCTGAGGTATCTGTCGCCGCTCGGCTGGCAGATGTACCTGGGCATGCGTAACGCCTGCACGAACGACATCCTGCGGCTGGGCGCCGGGCACGACGCCCAACAGGTGTCGACCGGCGGCCGGGCCATCTTCGACGATCCCACCGCCCGACGGGTCGTCGAGGAGAACAGCCTCTCGCTGTATCCCGGCATCCCGTCGATGCCCGTCTTCGAGTGGCACAGTCCCACCGACGTGCTAATCCCCGTGTCCTCGATCGACTACACGCTGAACCGCTATTGCCGTGCCGGCGCCCGGATCGAGCGGCTGCGCACCCCGGCGCCGGACCATCTGTCGGCCGCGGTGATCGGCATGCTCCCGGCTCTGCGGTATCTCTCCGACCGGTTCGCTCAGCTCCCGGCGCCGAGCAATTGCTGAGACTGTGACTGTTGTCACAGCGAGTGGGTCGGGAGTCCCGCCGACCCCGCTCACCACGAGGTTCGGCGTCGCGCCCGGCCGGTGCCGCGGGCGTTGTGTGTCGTCGAGGCGGCGACCTTTGGCCCAAAGGCAACGTTTGTGTAACGATGGTTGCGCGCTCCCGGGGGTGCGCTTCAGTAACCCAAACTTGTAAAGGTTATCTCCGTGCTGACAACGAAGCCTTGTCGTCGTGCCCGTCGTGGCGCGACCCGTCGGGTCGTGGCCGCCGTCATCGGTGTGCTCGCCGTGATGCTCGCGCTGCCCGTCGCGGCGAGCGCGACGCCGATCACCGTGATCCCCGGCCTCCCGCCGATCACCCTGCCGGACGGCGTGATCCCGGAGATCCCCGGCGTGCCGACCCCGCCGGCGCCGAAGCCGACACCCAAGCCCACCCCGAAGCCTGCCCCGGAGACCACGCAGAACCCGGGTGTCCCCGCGGTGCCGAACGTGCCGACGTCCACCGGCTGGGTCGCCCTGGCGCAGGACTCGTCGCACCAGATCTTCTGGTACCGCAACGGTCAGTTCGTCAAGCAGATGCCGATCTCGATGGGCTCGGCGGCGCACCCGACCCCGAACGGCGTGTACCACACCAAGGAGAAGTACCGCGACATGTACATGGATTCGTCCACGTACGGTGTGCCGGTCGACTCCGCCGAGGGTTACCGCACCTACGTCGAGTACGCGACCCGCATGTCCTGGGACGGCATCTTCATCCACGCCGCACCGTGGTCGGTCGCCCAGCAGGGCTCGAGCAACGTGAGCCACGGCTGCATCAACGTGAGCACTTCCAACGGCAAGTGGGTGTACGACACCATCCCGCAGGGCACGCCGATCGTGGTGCGCGGCACCGTCGGTGGCGCCTACCAGGGCACGTAGTCACCGCACCGATACTCAGCACGAAGGGCCCGTCCGTCGGACGGGCCCTTCGTCGTCTCCCACCGTTCCATGAAGCGCCCTCGCGAACGCCCTTTGACGAGCCCGTTCCTCGCCTACCAGGGACACCGGGGTGTCTCCCACCGCTCCCTGAAGCGCACGAGCGTGAGGTCACCGGGGCGTCTCCCCCAACCGGCCCCTAAGGCGCCCTCGAGCCGCCACGCGCCTACGACCGTCGCTCGTTCCTCGCTTGCTCTGGACCCGCGAGGCAACCCGACGGGTCAGTGCAGCACCGGCGTGCCCTCGTCGAGGTCGAGACGTTTACCCTGCGCGCGGACCCGGGCGATCGCGCGCATCTTGTTCGACGCGTCAAGCGCGGCCACCTTGTAGCCCTCGGCCAGCGTCGGGTAGTTGAACACGGCGTCGACGAGGTAGTCGATGGTGCCGCCGAGGCCCATCACCGTCTGTCCGATGTGCACGAGTTCGGCGGCGTTGCTGCCGAAGGCGTGGACGCCCAGCAGGGTGCGCTCCTCGGCGTGGACGAGCAGTTTCAGCAGTCCGTAGGAGTCGCCCATGATGGCGCCGCGCGCCAGTTCGCGGTAGCGCGCCACCCCCACCTCGAACGGCACGTTCGCCGCGGTCAGGTGTTCCTCGGTCTGTCCGACGTAGCTGAGTTCGGGGATCGCGTAGATGCCGATGGGCTGCAGATGATCGTCGGAATTGCCGACCGGCTCTTCGAACGCGTGGTAGACGGCGCGGCGCCCCTGCTCCATCGACGTCGCGGCGAGCGCGGGGAACCCGATGATGTCGCCGACGGCGAAGATGTGGCCCACCTCGGTGCGGAACTGTTCGTCGACCTTCAGCCGGCCGCGCGCGTCGGCGGTCAGCCCCGCGGCCTCGACCTTCAGTTCGTCCGAAACCCCCTGTCGCCCAGCTGAATACAAGACAGTGTCGGCGGGGATCTTCTTCCCCGATTCGAGCAGGGTGAGGGTGCCCGACGGATGCCGTTCGACGGTGTGCACCGTCTCCCCGAAGCGGAAGGTCACCCCGCGCTCCCGGAGTTGGTACTGCAGCGCCTCGACGATCTCGCGGTCGCAGAAGTCGAGCATCGCCGGACGCTGTTCGATGACGGTCACCTTGGTTCCGAGCGCGGCGAACATGGAGGCGTACTCGATGCCGATCACGCCCGCCCCGACGACGACCATCGACGCCGGGACCCGTTCCATGTCCAGGATCTGATCCGAGTCGACGACCGTGTGGCCGTCGAACTCCACCGTTGACGGCCGCGCCGGACGTGTGCCCACCGCGATCACGAAGTGGTCGGCGGTCACCCGCTTCAGATCGCCGGTGGCATCCTCGACGGCGATCTCGTGGGGCGACACGAAGTACGCGCTGCCGATGAGCATGGTGACCCCGTTGCGGGACAGCTGGCTGGCGATGACGTCGATCTCTTTGCCGACCACGTGCATGGTGCGGGCGGAGAGGTCGGTGACCGTGATGTCGGATTTCAGGCGGTACGACTGGCCGTACAGCTCGCGCTGGTTGAGCCCGGTGAGGTAGAGGACCGCTTCGCGCAGCGTTTTCGACGGAATGGTGCCGGTGTTGATGCAGACGCCGCCGACCATGTCCCGACGCTCGACGATCGCGGCACGCTTCCCGAGTTTTGCGGCCGCGATGGCAGCCTTCTGTCCGGCCGGGCCGGAACCGATCACGACGACATCGAAGTTCTCCACGATGGCAAGTGTCGCCTATCGGTGGAGGTCAAACGGCGTGAGATGCACAGTGTTCCACGGGATGTAACACTCCGGAAGCATATGGTCGGTCGCGCCGCATGAACGTCGCGCACACCTGCATCCACGCGGCGAGATCCTGGCAGCCGGTGGTGTCCGGGTCGGTCCGTGACCTGCGCCGGTACGGTTCGCCGGCATAGGACGTGTGCCGCCCGCCGTGCCGGTTGTGTATCACCACGCCGCGCCACCGGATCACCGTCGGCAGATACCCCGTCACCTCTCGCGCCGCCGAGTGCAGACGGCCGATGTCGCGCCGGACCTGCGACAACCCGATCGAGGTCCGCCCGGCGTTCTGAAAGGTGTTCTTCCGCAACACCATCCACATCTGCCGCAGCCATTCACGAGGTCGCCCCAGGGCCATCGACGACGTGAGGTCGGCGACGTCCCGGATGACGGAGTCCGCGCCGGCGTTGCAGATAACGTCGTCGGCGGCACCCACCCAGTGGGCGGCGAGACCTGGCGGCAACTGTTCTCCCGGCCCGGCGACACCCCACCCGTCGCAGCCCGCGACCACCCCGGGCGGCTGGTGGGGGTCGGCGATGAAACCGACCGCCATCACGTGCTCGAGGAGCGGGCTTCTCGTCCGGTCCAGTTCGTGGAGCAGAGACCGGATCACCACTGCGCCCTGCGAGTAGCCGATGAGCATGACGGGTCCGGTCGTGCGGTGCAGTGCGGCCCCCAGCTGTCGCATCCCGGCGACGAGGCTGCGGCGGTAGCTCATGCCGTCGGCGCGCGGCGTCGGGCCGTAGCTCGCCGGATATCCGACCCAGCGACAGACGAAGCGGGCGTCGAGGCAGTCCGTGACACCGGCCAGCAGACCCGTCACGTCGGTCCGGTCGTCACCGTCGAAGGATTCACCGGTGCCACCCACCACCAGCACGGTGATCCACTCGTCCGGGTGCGCCTCGACCTCCATGACCCCAGGATGCTGACGCCAGGTGTGAAATCGTGTGGGCCGTGCTGAGGTTTCGCTGTGAGGTCTCGCCTCGCTGAAGGGCAAGCCTTTCAGCGCTGGCAGACCGGGCACCAGTAGAGGTTGCGTCCGTCCAGTTCGGCCGTCGTGATGGCGGTCCCGCAGATCCGGCACGGTTCCCCGGCACGACGGTAGACGTAGGTGCGCGGCCGGTCCGCGGCATACGACGGTGCGCCGTGATCGTGGTCGGCCCGCACCACGTGAATTCGGCCGCGCCGCACCCCGATTCGCATCAATTCGACGAGATCGGTCCAGATGCCGTCGAATTCGTCGGCGGTGATCGACCGCCCCTCGCGGTACGGGTCGATCCCGGCGCGGAACAACACCTCCGCTCGGTAGACGTTGCCGACGCCGGCCATCACACGCTGGTCCATCAGCAGGGCGCCGACCGGGCGCTTCGAGCGGGAGATCGCGCGGAATGCCGCCGACGGATCGGCGTCACGCCGCAGCGGGTCCGGACCGATCCGCGCCACGAGCGCGTCGAGGTCGGCCGGGGTGAACAGTTCACAGGCCGTCGGTCCCCGCAGTTCGGCGCCCATCTCGGTGCCTTCGATGCGCATCCGCACCTGTCCGACGGGCTCGCCCAACGGCATCGGCGATTCGGTGAACGTGCCGTACAGCCCGAGATGGATGTGGACCATGCGCCGCCGGGCACGATCCCCGTAGTGCTGGACGAGATGTTTCCCCCACGCCTCGGCCTTGGCGAAGACCAGTCCGTCGACGGCGGCGGCGCCCTCGGCGAACCGCCCCTGCGGGCTGGTCACCCGAACGATCTGACCACCGAAAAGGCGTTGCTGTCGACGTGCGAGGCGGTGGAGGGTATGGCCTTCGGGCACGGGTCCGGTGGAGCCGCCGCGCCGAGGTCAGTTCTGGTCGGGAACCGGCGGTGCCTCGTGCGTGCGTTCGTACTCGGCGAGGATGTCGATCCGCCGCTGATGGCGGGGTTCCTCCGACCACGGGGTGGAGACGAACGCGTCGACGATCGCGAGCGCCTCGTCGGTGGAGTGCATCCGGCCGCCGATCCCGATGAGCTGGGCATTGTTGTGCTGCCGCGCCAGCTGTGCGGTCTCCACGCTCCAGGCCAGCGCGCAGCGGGCACCCGGTACCTTGTTGGCCGCGATCTGTTCGCCATTTCCGCTGCCGCCCAGCACGATTCCCAGGCTGCCCGGATCGGCGACGGTCTTGGCGGCGGCGGCGATGCAGAACGCCGGATAGTCGTCGGCGGCGTCGTAGACGTGGGCGCCGCAATCGACGACCTCATGCCCCGCGGCCCTCAGGTGATCGGCGATCTGGTTCTTGATTTCGAATCCGGCATGGTCGGCACCGAGGTAGACACGCATGGCGCCACTATAGATTGGTCGGGTGGACGCTCAATCGCCGATCCCCAATGTGCCCGGTGTGACCGACCCGGCCTTCGGTGTCGAGGACGCGGCGACGGCCGCGGGCACCGTCGGTTATTGGTTGCCGCCGGCCCGGTTCGCCCTGGAACCGAGACGGCATCCGTGGGAGATACCGATGCTCGTCGTCGTCATCCTGCTGACCCTGCTCGTGTATGCGGTGATCGTGCTCCTGGTGCTGACCGGCGAGTTCAGCGACTACTTCCTGACCCTGCTCGCGGCCCCGCTGCTGTTGCTGTTCCTGCGCGGCGTCGTGTACGCGCAACCGCGGGTCAACGGCGTCCAGATGACCCCGAGCCAGTTCCCGGAGGGCCACCGCATGGTGGTGGAGGCCGCGGCCCGGTACGGATTGGAGTACGTCCCCGATGCCTACGTGGTGCTCGGCAACGGCCAGATCAACGCGATGGCGTCCGGGCACGGATTCCGGCGCTACGTCATCGTCTACTCGGATCTGTTCGAGATCGGCGGGCGCGCCCGGGACCCGCAGGCACTCGAATTCGTGATCGGCCACGAGGTGGGGCACATCGCGGCCGGGCACACCTCGTACTGGCGACAACTCGCGACGGTGGTCGGATTGAACATCCCGGTCATCGGATCGGCGCTGTCCCGCGCGCAGGAGTACACGGCCGACAACTTCGGCTATTACACGCGGCCGGCCGGCGCCCCCGGCACGATCGGGGTGCTGGCGGCCGGCAAGTACATGCTGTCGGGTGTCGACTTCGATCAGTTCGCCGACCGCGCCACCCATGAGACCGGCTTCTTCACGTGGGCGGTCAACGCGTTGGCCTCCCACCCGGTCCTCACCTGGCGGGCCGCCGCACTCCGCGACCGCACCCGCCCCGGTGCGATGCTCTTCCGGCCGAAGACGATCGTCCGCGGCGTCGGCAGCGGGAACGTGATACCGATCCCGCCGCCCGCCCATCCGGCGGCCATCCCGCCCGGGGTGCTGCCCAACGGATTGGGGATGCCACCGCGCATCTGACCCCCGCGATCACATCGGCGTTCCCGACACGGGTGCCGGTGTGCCACCGTCAGGGACGGAACGCGCGAAAGCGCACCGCCCACTCGTTGACGTCCACGGTGGCATCGGCGAAACCGGCCGCCAGCAGCCGCTCGGCGAGCGTGTCCGGCGGGACCGGTACGCACACGTCACCCCGGTGGAACTCGCGGAATTCGTCCGAGTCGAGATTGTCCGAACCGGCGAAGACACCACCCGGCGCGAGGAGTCGGTGGGCCTCGGCGAACAACGCGTCCTGCAGGTCTCGCGATGGCACGTGATGCAGCATCGTCATACAGACGACGGAGGTGAACTCCCCGTCGGCCATTCCGGTGCGGGTCGCATCGGCCTCGACGACCCGAACGCCCGACGTATCGGCGAACTTGGCCCGCAATCGCGCCGCCAGATCCGGATCGATCTCGACGGCGACGAGCGAGGTGGCACGCTCGGCCAGCACCGTCGTCGTCGCTCCCGGCCCCGGACCGAACTCGACGGTCCGGATGCCGAGATCGATGCCCTCGAGGGTCCACGGCACGATCCATCGGCGGATCGCGTCGGCCCATTCATCGCTGGCGCACAGCGCGAGATGATCGGGATTCATCTCATCAGTCGAACTCGGGTGCCTCGGTGCGCGAACGCTTCAGCTCGTAGAAGTGCGGGTACGACGCCAACGCGACGGCCCCGTCCCACACGGTGCCGGCGGTCTCGCCTCGCGGAATCCGGGACAGCACCGGACCGAAGAACGCCGCGCCGTTGACGTGGATCGTGGGAGTGCCGACGTCGTCGCCGACCTTGTCCATGCCCTCGTGGTGGCTGGTGCGGATCGCGTCGTCGAACTCGGTGGAATCGGCCGCTTTCGCGAGTTCCGGGTCGAGGTCGAGTTCGGCGAGCGATTCGACGATGACCTGATCGAGGTCCTTCACCTGCTTGTTGTGGATCAGGGTGCCCATCGCGGTGTAGAGGGGATCGAGGATCTCGTCGCCCTTCTGCGCGGCCGCCGCGGCGACGACCCGGACGGGGCGCCAGGCGGCGGCGAGGCGCGCGCGGTAATCGTCCGGGATGTCCTTGTCCTCGTTGAGCACGGCCAGGCTCATGAGATGAAAGTTGACGTCGATGTCGCGGACCATCTCCGCCTCGAGAATCCAGCGCGAGGTGATCCAGCACCATGGGCACAGCGGGTCGAACCAGAAATCCACACGATCTTTCGTCGACATCCATTCGTCCTTTCGTTAGTTCCGGGCGCAAAAGGCACACCACCGTATTACAACTCCGTATGCGTCTCGTTGATTCCGACCACGGTCGGACACCACTACAGTGGGTGAACGTGACTGCTCCGAACCTCACGAGGGACCAAGCACGCGCACGTGCCGCCACCCTCGACGTCAGCAACTACACCATCGACCTCGATCTGACCGACGGCTCCGGCAAACCCGGCGCCAAAACCTTCCGCTCGGTCACCACGGTGACCTTCACCGCCACCGAGGGCACCGACAGCTTCATCGACCTCGTCGCACCCACGCTGATCTCGGCCACCCTCAACGGCACCGACCTCGACGTCAGCGACTTCGACGAGTCGGTCGGCATCCCGCTCCCCGGACTCGCCGCCGACAACACCCTCACCGTGGTCGCCGACTGCGCGTACTCCAACACCGGCGAGGGTCTGCACCGGTTCGCCGATCAGAGCGACGATTCGGTCTACCTGTACTCCCAGTTCGAAACCGCGGACGCCAAGCGCATGTTCGCCTGCTTCGACCAGCCGGATCTCAAGGCGACCTACACCATCACGGTGACCGCTCCCGAGGACTGGAAGGTCATCTCCAACGCGGCGGTGGTCAACGACCTCAAGGCCGAGCCGGGCGTGCACCGCTTCCGTGAGACCCCGGTGCTGAGTACGTATCTGGTGGCGCTCATCGCCGGCCCGTACACCGAGTGGACCGACACCTACACCGACGATCACGGCACCATTCCGCTCGGCATCTACTGCCGTGCATCGCTGGCCGAGCACATGGATGCCGAACGCCTGTTCACCGAGACCAAACAGGGATTCGCTTTCTACCACAACAACTTCGGCGTCCCTTACGCGTTCGGCAAGTACGACCAGCTGTTCGTGCCGGAGTTCAACGCCGGCGCGATGGAGAACGCCGGCGCCGTCACCTTCCTCGAGGACTACGTCTTCCGGTCCCGCGTCACCAAGTACCTCTACGAGCGTCGCGCCGAGACCGTGCTGCACGAGATGGCACACATGTGGTTCGGCGATCTCGTCACCATGCAGTGGTGGGATGACCTGTGGCTCAACGAATCCTTCGCCACCTTCGCGTCCGTGCTGTGCCAGTCGGAGGCCACCGAGTACGTCAACGCGTGGACCACCTTCGCCAACGTCGAGAAGTCCTGGGCCTACCGACAGGATCAGCTGCCGTCGACCCACCCGGTGGCCGCCGACATCCCGGACATCGCTGCGGTCGAGGTCAACTTCGACGGCATCACCTACGCCAAGGGTGCGTCGGTGCTCAAGCAGTTGGTGGCTTATGTCGGCCTCGAGGACTTCCTGTCCGGTCTGCGCGACTACTTCTCCGCGCACCAGTTCGGGAACGCGACGTTCTCGGATCTGCTTGCCGCGCTGGAGAAGTCGTCGGGCCGCGACCTCTCGGACTGGGGCAGCCAGTGGCTTAAGACCACCGGCATCAACGTGATGCGCCCCGACTTCGAACTCGACTCCGACGGCAAGTTCACCCGCTTCACCGTCGTGCAGGACGGCGCCGCCCCGGGTGCCGGCGAGACGCGCGTGCACCGGCTGAAGGTGGGCGTCTACGACGACAACGGTGCGGGCAAGCTCGAACGGGTCCACAGTGTCGAGCTCGACGTCGAGGGTGAGCGCACCGACGTCGACAAGCTGGTCGGAGTGGGACGCGGGAAGCTCGTCATCATCAACGACGACGACCTCACCTACGCGTCGGTGCGGCTCGACGCCGAGTCGCTCGCGACCGCGACCGCGCGGATCGGCGACATCACCGATCCGATGCCTCGAACCCTGGTGTGGTCGGCGACGTGGGAGATGACCCGGCAAGCCGAGATGGCCGCCCGCGACTTCGCCGCACTGGTGCAGCGCGGTATCGCCGCCGAGTCCGAAATCGGTGTGGTGCAACGGGTTCTGATGCAGGCCTCGAGCGCGATCGAGGCCTACGCCGAACCCGGCTGGGCGGCGGAGACCGGCCGGCCCGCGTTCAGCGCCCGGCTCCTGGAGCTGGCCCGCGCCGCGGACGCCGGATCGGATCACCAGCTCGCCTTCGTCAACACCCTGCTCGCCGGCAAGGTCAACGACGATCAGATTCCGGTCATCCAGGGTCTGCTCGACGGCGACGATCCCGCCGATCACGGGCTCGCGGGCCTGGTCGTCGACACCGACATGCGGTGGAAGCTGGTGCGTGCACTGGCATCTGCCGGAGCCATCGACACGGAGTTCGGTTCGACCCCGGTGATCGACGCCGAGGAGAAGCGCGACAACAGTGCCGCCGGTACGCGGCAGGCCGCCGCGGCCCGGGCATCCCGTCCGCTGGCCGAAGCGAAGGCCGACACGTGGGCGAAGGCCATCGATGACGACTCGCTGTCGAACATCTTCACCCGCACCATGATCGAGGGTTTCGCCCGGCCGGGGCAGGGTGATCTGCTCACCGAGTACATCGCGAAGTACTTCGAGGCCATCCCCGAGGTGTGGGCGCGACGGTCGAGCGAGGTCGCGCAGACCGTCGTCGTCGGGCTGTACCCGCACTGGGCCGTCAACGACGCCGGCCTCGCCGCCGCCGACGAGTTCCTGGCCGGCGACCACCCTCCCGCCCTGAAACGCCTTGTCTCCGAAGGCCGCGACACGGTCGCCCGATCGCTGCGCGCGAGGGAGTTCGACGCCTCACGGTGATCCGCCCGGAGAGTCCGCCTCTCGCTGGTCTGCGTGACCCGCGAGAGACTCCTCCTCGCTGGTCTACGTGACCGGCGAGAGACTCCTCCCCGCTGGTCTGCGTGACCCGCGAGAGACTCCTCCTCGCTGGTCTACGTGACCGGCGAGAGACTCCTCCCCGCTGGTCTGCGTGACCGGGGAGAGACTCCTCCCCCGCTGGTCTACGTGACCGGGGAGAGACTCCTCCCCGCTGGTCTACGTGACCGGGCGAGAGACTCCTCCCCGCTGGTCGAGTAAGCGCTCCTCGCTGATCCGGCGAGAGGCTCCTCCCCGCTGCTCTACGTGACCGGCGAGAGGCTCCTCCCCGCTGGTCGAGTAAGCGACCGAGCGAAGCGAGGCCGCGCATCGAGACCCCCCTCAGCGCACCCGCCACTGGTAGCGGACCCGCGGCCGCCCGGCCTTGCCGTATTCGGTGACACGTTCCACGGTGCCGTCGTCGGCGAGGCGTTCGAGGTAACGCCACGCGGTCACCCGCGAGGAACCCAGCGCCGCAGCGACTTCCGAGGCGGTGAGGCCGCCGTCGCTGTCCCGGATGGCTCGCGCGATGGCGTCCTCGGTCTCGGGAGCCGCGCCCTTCTTCGCGGTACGTCGGGTATCCGAGGTGCGCAGTTCGGCAAGCGCGCGGTCCACCTCGCGCTGGCTGACCGCGTCCGTCCCATCGGCAAGCGCGTCGCGGTAGCCCAGGTACTGCCGGATCTTCTCGGCGAACGCACCAAAGGTGAACGGCTTCAACAAATAGAGCAGTACGCCGTGGGACATCGCGCTGCGCACGGTGGCCAGATCGCGCTGAGCGGTGATCGCGATGATGTCCGGCCCGGGCTGGACGCCGGACAACGCGGCCGCGAGGTCGACGCCCCGCGCATCCGGCAGACCCAGGTCCAGCAGCACCAGGTCGATCGGGTTTCCCTCCGACGCCGAGCGCGTCGCGACGCGCACCGCCTGCTGTGCGGTGCCGACCGCACCGACGACCTCGAAACCGCCCAGTCTGGCGAGATATTCGCGATGTGCCTCGGCGATGAGCGGTTCGTCCTCGACGATGAGCACGCGGATCATCGGTTCTCCTCCTGCGTTGCTCCGTCGATCACGACAGTGACCACCGATCCGTAGGTGTTCTCCGCCGTGAGTCTGCCGTGATGGCGCGCCACCACCTGCGCGACCAGCGCCAGCCCGAGGCCCCGGCCGGCGGCGTCACCACCCTCTTTTGTGGACCAGCCGCGAATCTGGGCCTGCCGGAACAACTCCGGTTCCATTCCGGCTCCGCTGTCGGCGACGATGACCTCCAGGTGTGTGGCATCTCCGGTCACCGTGACCTCCACCCAGGGATCGTCCGGATCGCACGCGTCGAGCGCGTTGTCGATCAGGTTGCCCACGACGGTGATCATCTCACCCGCCGAAAGCAGTTGTGTGGCGTCATCTCCCAGTTGGGTGTCCTCGGTGAGGGTCAGCGCCACGCCCCGCTCGGAGGCCTGCGCCGTCTTGCCGAGCAGCAGCGCGGCCAACGCGGGCTCGTTCACCGCCTCGGTCATCCGATCGATGAGTCGTTGCGAGACTTCGAGTTCCGTGGTGGCGAGATGAGCGGCCTCGTCACCACGGCCCATCTCGATCAGCGCGATGATGGTGTGCAGGCGGTTGGCCGTCTCGTGCGCCTGGGAGCGCAGCGCCTCGGCGAACCGGGTCATCGAGTCCAATTCCCCCATCGCCTCGGCCAATTCGGTGCGATCCCGGATGGTGACGACGGCGGCATCGCGCTCCCCGGCCACCGGCGAGCGGCTGACCAACAGCGTGCGCCCGCCCTGCACGTACAGCGCGTCGACCACTGATTCCCTTCCGGTGGTGAGGAACTCCGGTAACACGACGGATTCCTCCGGGTCGGCCCGGTCCTCGGTCAGCAGGCGTTTCGCCTCGTCGTTGACCAGCGCGACCTGCCCGCCCTCGGTGACGACGAGGCCCTCGCGCACCGAATGGAGCACGGCGTCGTGATGTTCGTACATCAGCCGCAGTTCGTCGGGCGCGAGTCCACCCGTCTGGCCCAATAGCCGGCGCCGGACCAGCCACAGTCCCAACGTTGCCGTGAGGAGCGCGGCGACAGCGATCGCGACGATCAGCGGGAGCTGCGCCAACCAGCTGGCGGTCAGGGTCTCGAGGGTGATGCCGGCGGCCACCATGCCCACGATCCGTCCGTCGGTACTGCGTACCGGCGCGATCGTGCGGATCGACGGCCCCAGGGTACCGGTGTAGGTCTCGGTGTAGACCTGACCGCGCAGTGCCTCCTCCATCGATCCGAGATACTTCCGTCCGATCAGTGCCGGCGTCGTGTGGGTGTAGCGCGTGCCCTGCGGATTCATGATCGTGATGAACGCGATCCCGGTCGCCTGCCGCACCTGCTCGGTGACCGGCTGCAGCACCGCGGTGGGGTTGGGTCCCTCCAGCGCCACCGCGGTCGACGGCGAGTCGGCGAGACTGACCGCGACCGCGGTGGTCTCCTCGCGTGCCGCGCGGTTGCCGTCGACCCGCGCATCGATCGCGGCCAGCACGCTGCCGGCGACGACGATCACCGCGACCAGCACCAGCAGCCATGCCACCGCCTGACCGGCGAGGCTGCGGGGCGCAACCCTGCGCATGATCGCCTCCCATCCCGGCACTCGCAGCCGACGCGTTCACTGAACGAAATGAACTCAACGGTGACCCGAATCACCTCTACACCCAACAATCCATACACCGTCACATCTCGATCCCACGCGACGACGCCACGAGAAAGGCACTGCGATGAACCTCCGACGAGACCCCGGCGGATCGCCCGACGATCCCGGACAGCCCGTGTCGACCACCGATCTCCCGGCGGTCGCCCGCAAACGCGATCGCACGCATTGGCTGTATGTCGGCGTCATCGTCGCGGTTGTCGCGGGTGCCGCGGTCGGCCTGATCTGGCCCGAGGTCGGCAAGGACCTCGGCGTGCTGGGCACCATGTTCGTCAGCCTGATCAAGATGATGATCGCGCCGGTCATCTTCTGCACGATCGTGCTGGGCATCGGCTCGGTGCGCAAGGCCGCCACGGTCGGCAAGGTGGGCGGCCTGGCCTTCGTCTACTTCTTGGCGATGTCGACGGTCGCGCTGGCGATCGGCCTGGTGGTGGGCAATCTCATCAAGCCCGGTGACGGTCTCAACATCAGCTCGGTGTCGGGCAAGGGCGCCGAACTCGCCGAGAAGGCACACGCTTCCGGCGGCACCATGGACTTCATCCAGGGCATCATCCCGACCTCGATGCTGTCGGCGCTGACCGAGGGCAGCGTGCTGCAGGCCCTGTTCGTCGCGCTGCTGGTCGGTTTCGCCATCCAGGCGATGGGCCGCACCGGTGAGCCGGTCCTGGTGGCCGTCTCCTACTTCCAGAAGCTCGTCTTCAAGGTGCTGACCATGATCCTGTGGATCGCGCCGATCGGTGCGTTCGGCGCGATCGCCAACGTCGTCGGCCAGACCGGCTGGGCGGCGATCCAACAGCTGCTGATCCTGATGCTCGCGTTCTACATCACCTGTGCGCTCTTCGTGTTCGGTGTGCTCGGTGTCCTGCTGCGCACCGTCGCCGGGGTCTCGATCTTCCGTCTGGTTCGCTACCTGGCCCGTGAGTACCTGCTGATCTTCGCGACGTCCTCGTCGGAGTCCGCGCTGCCGCGTCTCATCGCCAAGATGGAGCACCTGGGCGTAGAGAAGACCACCGTGGGCGTGGTGGTCCCGACCGGCTACTCGTTCAATCTGGACGGCACCGCGATCTACCTGACGATGGCCTCGCTGTTCATCGCCGACGCGATGGGTGACCCGCTGTCGATCAGCGAGCAGATCGGTCTGCTGGCGTTCATGATCATCGCGTCCAAGGGCGCAGCGGGCGTCAGCGGCGCCGGACTGGCCACGCTGGCCGGCGGCCTGCAGGCCCACCGCCCCGAGATGCTCGACGGCGTCGGCCTGATCGTCGGCATCGATCGGTTCATGTCGGAGGCCCGCGCGGTCACCAACTTCTCCGGCAACGCCGTCGCCACCCTGCTCGTCGGGTCGTGGACCAAGACGGTCGACAAGAACCAGGTCGACGACGTGCTGTCCGGCCGGGACCCGTTCAACGAACTCGACATGGTCGACGACGACGTGCTCGACGATCGCGCCGAGAGCTCGGGTCGGTCACGGCAGCTCGTCGATCACTGACCATCGACGGCAACGGCCGCTCACCAATCTGGTGAGCGGCCGTTGCCGTGTTCGGATGTGCGGGTCAGGACACGGCGGCTGCGGTCGACATGACGCGCAGAGCGGCGACCAGTCCGTCGATCAGGTCGCCCTGACGAAAGCCGGTCACGGCCGCGGTGACACCGAGCTGTGCGACCCGGTCGTTGACCCGATCGGCCACCTTGACGCCGGAGACCACGACCACGTCGTGGGTGTTGGGCGAGACCGCGATCAGGGTTCCGTGGGCCGGTTCGGGCGCGCGCAGCAGGATCTCGCGGGCATCCGCGGTCGCATCCGAGCCGAGTTCGCCGATGTAGACCGAGAACCGGACGTAGGCCTTCTCGCTCGCGTCCTTGAGGGCGTTGTCGAGGCCGACGAGCTCATCGCGCGTGAACGGCGGCGTCGTGGGCGCGTCGCCCGGGAACCGGGTGGCCGACACACGTCCGCCGTTGGTGACGACCGTGCCGATCGGCAGCGAACTCGCGGCCGCTGATGTGACGGCGACGTCGCCGTGCTGTCCGTGGACCACCTCACCACTTGCCACTTGCCGAACCTCCGTCCACGTCGGTCGCCTCCGCATGGTGAGCCAGGGTCATCGGCTCGATGTCGGTGGCGCTGAACAGCAGCGGTGCGTGTTCCCACTGCTGATCGAGGGTGTAGTTCTGCACCTTCGGGTATTTCAGGCCGTGCGAGAACGCCATGGAGATCACACAGGCCAGGACGGACACGACGACGAGGATCGTGACCGGCACTCCGATGGCGACGATCAGGTTGTCCATGTCACCCTTTCGATCGGTTGGCGCGGGCCTGCAGGCGGCTGCGGTGCAGGTCGTGTGATCAATCTAGCCCACGGAATCGGGCCGCGGGCAGTGACCCCTACAACGTGTCGTAGACGTGCTGCGCGGCGGCTAGCGTCACGCCGCGCCCTCGCCGATGTACTGCGACCACGCCGGATCGATCTCCTTGACGGTGGCCAGTAGTCGCCAGTGCCGGCCCTTCGGCGGTGTCGGGTTGACGTGCAGCGTCCAGCCCAATTCGCTGAGCAGATGGTCGGCCTTACGGTGGTTGCAACTCGCACAGCAGGCGACGCAGTTCTCCCACGTGTGCGACCCGCCGCGGCTGCGTGGCACGACATGGTCGATCGTCGTCGCCTTGGCGGCGCAGTAGCCGCAGCGGAATCGGTCGCGGTGCATCAGGGCGGCCCGGGTCATCGGGATGACGGCGCGATACGGCACCTTGACGTAGCTCCGCAGCCGGATCACCGACGGCACCGGCACCGCGAGTTCGGCGGAGTGGACCGACATGCCGGTGTCGTCGGCATGGATCACGTCGGCCCGTTCCCGGAGGACGAGCACGATCGCGCGCCGCAGCGACACGGCGGTCAGCGGCTCGTAGGTGGCGTTGAGGAGCAGGACCCGGCGGCGACCCCAGAGCGACCCGGTGTGGGACGTCGTCGGCGACGGGGGCAAGGACGAGACGGCGTCGGATTCGCGGCCGCCGGGCACGGGGGTGAGGGCATGGACACGCTGACGGGCACCCTCGGCCGATGCCGTCTTTCGTACGCCCCTACTCGTCATACGCGTCTCCCGCCTGCAACCGACGACGTCAAGTTGACCACGGAACACCTGCCTTTGCACGACAAATCTGCGTGTCAACGCAGGTCGGCCACGTGAACAGCCGATGACGTTCACGTCGCCGACACCACGATGTTGAGGACCGTCGCGCTCGTCGGGACAATGGTGGCGTGAGCACAGACATCCCCGGCGGCATCTCGTCGAGCATCCCCGCGACCCAGCCGACCTTCTACGACGAGGTCGGCGGTGCCGAGACGTTTCACAAGCTCACCGCTCGCTTCTACGAGGAGGTCGCGGCCGACGAGGTCCTGCGGCCGCTGTATCCCGAGGAGGACCTCGGGCCCGCCGAGCGACGGCTCCGCATGTTTCTCGAGCAGTACTGGGGCGGCCCGCGCACCTACTCCGAGGAGCGCGGCCACCCGCGGCTGCGGATGCGTCATCACCCGTTCCGCATCGGGCCCATCGAGCGTGACGCCTGGTTGCGCTGCATGCACACCGCCATCGCGTCGATCGACGCGCAGACGCTCGACGACCCTCATCGTCAGGCCTTGGTGGACTACATGGAGATGGCCGCGAATTCGATGATGAACTCCCCGTTCTGACACGCCGGGCGTCACGGAGACGCGCCGATCCGACCAGTAGTTCTCACCGAAAACACAGGTAAGGCACAATGACGACGGTGAGCGACGAGACATCGGACGTTGTCCCCGCCGACCCGGATCCCCAAGGCGCCCACGAGGCATCCCCCGCCGACGACAACGACAACAGTGTGCCGCCCGCGGACGAATCCTCGGACGAGGTTGCCGGTGACCCCTCAGATGACGCCTCGGATGATGCATCGGCGACAACAGATTCGGTCGACAACTCCGACGACGAGCACGCCGACACCACAGAAGACGACACCACAGCAGGCGACGCCACGGCGAACGACGAAGCAGCAGACGACATCGCAGCAGACGACGACACCGGCCAAGATGACGCGGACCCCACAGCAGACGACGCCGGGCAGGACGACGCCGGGCACGATGACGTAGACGCCACGGCAGACAACGCCGTTGACGAAGCAGCCGGTGACGAACCAGCCGTTGACGAAGCAGCCGACACCGACACCGCCGAAGCCCAGCCCGACACCGACGAGGCTGCGGTGCCCGACGCCGAGGACACCGCTGACGCGGACGCCGACGCCGACGCCGAGACCACCGACGCCGAGACCACCGACGCCGAGACCACCGACGCCGACACCATCGCGGACGCCGCCGAGTTGGACGCCGAGGACACGGTCGATACGGACGAGACACCCACAGACGCCGAGACACCCACAGACGACGCCGAACAGCCGGCACCCGTGCCGGCTTCGGCGGCCACCCAGCTCGATCCCGACGACAACACCTGGTGGCAGTCGGCGATCTTCTATCAGATCTATCCCCGGTCGTTCTCGGATCTCAACGGCGACGGGGTCGGGGACCTCGCCGGCATCATCGAACGGCTGGGGTATCTCGAACTGCTCGGTGTCGACGCCATCTGGCTGAGCCCGATCATGCGCTCCCCCATGGCCGATCACGGCTACGACGTGTCCGATCCGCGTGACATCGATCCCGTGTTCGGCGACATCGCACTGTTCGATCAGCTCATCGCGGACGCACACGACCGCGACATCCGGGTCACGATGGACCTGGTCCCGAACCACACCAGCAGCGAGCATCCCTGGTTCGTCGAGGCACTGGCCGCCGAGCCGGGCAGTCCGGAACGGGCGCGCTACATCTTCCGCGACGGTGTCGGCGAGAACGGTGACGAGCCCCCCAACAACTGGCGCAGCGTGTTCGGCGGGCCGGCGTGGACCCGCGTCCCGTCCCCCGACGGCACCCCCGGCCAGTGGTACATGCACATCTTCGCCGAGGAACAACCCGATCTGAACTGGGAAAACCCGGAGGTGTTCGACGACCTGGAGAAGACTCTCCGATTCTGGCTCGACCGCGGCGTCGACGGATTCCGGATCGACGTCGCGCACGGCATGGCAAAACCCGCCGACCTCCCGGACATGGATCTCGAATCGGTCGGCCTGCTGGAGAACAAGGACGACGACCCGCGATTCAACAACTATGCGGTCCACGACATCCACCGCAAGATCCGGAAGGTGATCGACGAGTACCCGGGTGCGGCGAATGTCGGCGAGATCTGGGTCGACGACAACGAACGATTCGCGGAGTACCTGCGACCCGACGAACTGCACCTCGGATTCAACTTCCGTCTGGCGAAGGCCACGTTCGACCCGGAGTCGATCCGCGCGGCGATCGAGAACTCGTTGGAAGCCGTCCTGTCGGTCAGCGGCACCCCCACGTGGACGTTGTCCAACCACGATGTCGACCGTGAGGTGACACGGTACGGGCGGGTGTCCGACGACGGCGTCGACATCGATCTGGGCATCTTGCGCGCCCGCGCGATGCTCCTCGTCGAACTCGCGCTGCCGGGCACCGTATTCATCTACAACGGCGCCGAACTGGGGCTGCCGAATGCGGAGCTGCCCGACGAGGCGCTGCAGGATCCGGTGTGGGAGCGGTCCGGCCACACCGAACGCGGCCGCGACGGATGCCGGGTTCCGTTGCCCTGGGAGGGATTCGAGCCGCCGTTCGGGTTCAGCACCAACCCCGACACCTGGTTGCCGATCCCCGACTCGTGGACGAGGTTCACCGTCGAGGCACAGCTCGAGGATGTCGGTTCCACTCTGTCGCTCTACCGTCAGGCCATCGAACTGCGTTATGCCCGGCCGGAATTCGCTGGTGAAACGGTCGATTGGTACGGCGCGCCGGAGGGCTGCCTGGCGTTCCGGCGGTCCGAGGGACGCCTCATCTGCGCGTTGAACGCCGGCGACGTGCCGGTCTCGTTGCCGCCGGGCGAGATCCTGCTGACCAGCTACCCGCTGGTCGACGGACAGTTGCCCGCGAACTCGGCCGCCTGGCTGGTCTGATCAGCGGTTCCGACGGCTCGGCCCGGCTACGGGTCAGACCACCCGCATCGCGATGCGCTCGCGACGCGCGAACACCGAGCCGTAGCGGGCGTCGGCGCGAATCCACGCCCCCGACAACCGGATTCGGACCGGCTCGGCGGCGTCGATGAGGTCGACCGGTGACGTCTCGGTGACCTCGCGCCCGGCGGCGTCGCGGATGAATCCCATGGCGGTCAGCGCGAAGAGCGACCGCAGAGACACCGACGCGCGCCGCGTTCCGTCCGCCGAGGACACGTCGAGGACGTCCTGGTCGAGCAGCCCGGTCGCCGGGCCGTGTGCACTGCCCTCGTCCCGGGCCAATTGTGCTCCACCCCTGGATAATTCGACGACGGTGCGGGCGGGGACGTCGTCGAGGTGGGTGAAACCGGTCGTCGGCGGCAACGCTCCGCGCCAAGCGCTGTCGAGGCCGAATCCCGGGTCGACGGGCACACCCGGTAACGCCGAGGCCAGCGCCGCGCGCAAAGTGGTTGCATCACAGACGATGTCGTCGGGTCGCATCGAACCGAACACGGACCGGCCGGCCAGGACGTCGAATCCGGTGTTCACCCACAGCCCGAGCAGACCGTCCGGCCGCGCAGCGATGCGGATCACCGCAGTGTCGTCGAGTCGCACCGCGCGGGCCAGAAATGCGGTCGCATCGGTCCGGTCACCGGGCCCGGTGAGCGTGATGTGGCGTTCGGGTGCGGTCACTGCACCACCGACATCACGCCGGACCGACCTGCACCGGAAGCCCGTTCAACACGGCCGTGCCCGACAGCGGATCGAGCACCGATCCGTCGTTGAGCTGGTTGACGTTCACCCCGGGATGTTCGGCGGCGACGGCGAGTCGGGTGCCGGCGACATCGTGGCCCCACCCGTGCGGCAGCGATGCCACCCCGGGACGGATGTCCGGCGTGATCTCGATCGGCACCCGCAGTTCGCCGGCCGGTCCCTTCACGATCGCGATGTCGTCGAGGCCGAGGCGGGCGGCGTCGTCGGGGTGGATCTGCAGGGTGCATTGATTGGTGCCGCCGGACAGGGCGGTGAGATTGTGCATCCAGCTGTTGTTGGAGCGCAGGTGCCGTCGACCGATGAGTACTAGGTCGGCGGGCCCGCGATCGAGTGCGCTGCGCAGCCGGTCGACGTCGGCGACCAGGTCGTCGGCGGCGAGTTCGACGGTCCCCGAGGCGGTCCGCAGGACGCCGGGCAGACGGGGTTGCATCGGGCCGAGGTCGATCCCGTGCGGTGCGTCGAGCAGTCGGCTCAGCGTCAGGCCGTCGGGCCGGGTCCCGAAGGCATCCCCGTACACGCCGAGGCGCAGCATCATGTCCAGGCGCCGTTCGTAGCCGGGCCCGTCGGCCACCATGCTCTTCAATTCGTCGACGTCACGGCCGGCCACCGGCGAATGCGGATCCGACACCTCCTTGGACAAGGTCATCCCGATCACCTGGTCGTCGACCAGCGCGGGATCGGAGTGCACGCCGAAACCGTAGATGGCCAACACGATTCGCGACAGGATCTCGCACTCGTCGGGTCGGCCGGTCGTGTCGAACACGGGCGGCGTGTAGCGGGCGGTGGCCCGGATCGCGAGGTTGTCGAGGACGAAGTCGTGGTGGGGCGCCTGCGACGGTGGTGGCGGAGGCAGGATCACGTCGGCGTGGCGGGTGGTCTCGTTGAGGTAGGGGTCGATGGCGAGCATGAAGTCGAGGCCGCCGAGGGCCGCGGCCAGCCGGTGACCGTCGGGCGCCGACAGCACCGGGTTGCCGGCGACGGTGATCAACGCGTGGAGTTGGCCGTCGCCCGGGGTGTCGATCTCCTCAGCGAGTGCCACGGCGGGCAGTTCTGCCGCGACCTCGGGGTGGCCCGACACCCGGCTGCGCCACCGTCCGGTGCGGAAACCCTTGCCCGGCTTCGGCGCTCGAGGCGCGGCGGCGGTCGCCGAGAGCGGGAACATGACCCCGCCGGGGCGGTCGAGGTTGCCGGTGAGGATGTTGATGGCGTCGATGAGCCAACTGCCGAGCGTGCCGAATTCCACCGTGGTGGTGCCCATCCGGCCGTAGACCGCAGTGGTCGGCGACTCGGCGATCGAGTGCGCCAGTTCCCGGATCTGCGCGGCGTCGAGGTCACAGTGGCCAGCCACCCGCTCCGGTGTGAAATCGGCAGCGAGGGAGCGTAATTCGTCGACTCCGGTGACATGGCGGCCGATGCCGCCGAGGTCGGGTGCGATCAGGTCGTCGGCGAACAGGACATGCACGACGGCGAACAGCAGGGCGGCGTCGCTCCCCGGCCGCGGCGCCAGATGCACGTCGGCGAGTTTGGCGGTGCGTGTGCGGGCGGGATCGATGACGGTCAGCCGCCCACCCCGCTTCTTCAGCGCGGCGAGCCGTCCCGGGAAGTCCGGGGCGGTGGCCAGACTGCCGTTGGAGACAACGGGATTCGCGCCGATGATCACCAGGTGGTCGGTGCGGTCGACATCGGGGACGGTGAACGTCGCCGCGTGACCGTAGAGGTACCCCTGAGCCACCTGCTTGGGCATCTGGTCGAGCGTGCTCGCGCTGAAGACGCTCTTGGTGCCCAGGGCGCGCGCCACCAGCGGGCCGTACAACGCGCCGGCCACGGTGTGCGCGTTGGGGTTACCGAGATAGAGCCCCACCGCCGAGCCGCCGTGCTCATCGATCACCGCCCGTAGCCGTTGCTCGACGACGTCGAACGCCTCGGCCCAATCCACCTCGACCAGTTCCCCGTCGCGGCGGACCAGGGGTGCGCCGAGCCGGTCGGGGTCGTTGTCGAGTTCGGGCAGGCTGGCGCCCTTCGGGCACAGGTAGCCGTGGCTGAACACGTCCTCGGCATCGCCGCGGGCCGAGAGCACCCGGCCGCGGTCGTCGTCGACCTGCAGGGTCAACCCGCAGGTCGCCTCGCACAGTGGGCAGATACGCAACGCCGTCCGGGCCATGGTTCACCATAACCCGCGTGCGTCAGCGGATGACACTGCGCAGTTGCCGCGCCGCGACCGACAGGGTGGCGAGGTCCATCGTGCCGCCCTCCTCGATCTCGGTGAGCGTCGCACGCACGCGCGAGAGCCGCGACGAATGCGACAGCTCCCACTCCTCGATCTTCTCCGCCGCGGACTCCTCGGGCTCTCCGACCTCGAGGACCTTCAGCGTCAACGCCCGCAAGGCACCCTGCATGTCGTCGCGAAGGGCCAACCGCGCCAGCGCATGCCACCGGTCGCCGTACTCCAGTTCGGACACCGCGGTGAGCAGCTCCTCGATGCCGAAATGTTCCATCACCGCGAAGTAGGTCTCGCCGACCTCCACCGGGTCCCGATCGGCGATCTCGGCGGCGTCGATGATGTCGAGCAGACAGAACCGGTGCAGACTGACCGCCGCGTCGTGTGCGAGGTCCTGCGGCACCCCGGCCTCCTGGTAGTGCCGGGTCCGTCGGTCGACGTCGAGCGCCGAACTGGCCCCGAACCAGCTGTCGATCAGCGCCGTCAGGTCGGCCACCCGGTCGCGGTAGCGGGTGATCTCGGCGGCCATCGCGAGCGGTTGCGGGCGGAACGCCAGGAGCCATCGCGATGCGCGGAACAGCAACCGCCGCGAGTAGAGCATCATCTCGTCGATCGCCGGTACCGCCGCCGGTGCGTTCTGGATACGGGCGAACAGCTCATCCATGCCGAACGCCGCGCTCGCCACGACGTAGGCGCGGACCCCCTCCTCGGTCGAGGAGCTCGCCCCCTCACCCAGCCGGAACAGGTGGGTGGTGCCTGCCTTG
This sequence comes from Gordonia sp. NPDC003424, assembly GCF_053588655.1. Classification (NCBI taxonomy): domain Bacteria; kingdom Bacillati; phylum Actinomycetota; class Actinomycetes; order Mycobacteriales; family Gordoniaceae; genus Gordonia; species Gordonia sp. NPDC003424. The sequence continues at coordinate 13,162 of NZ_JBSFQJ010000011.1, read as the reverse complement.
TCGATGACGTCGTTGACCAGGGTGGTGGTGACGATCTCGCGGCGCAGACGATGAGACCGGATACCGGAGGAGAACCGTTCGCGCAGCGGCACGGGGAAATAGTCCGCGAGTCGGTCGTCGAACACCTCGTTGTCGGGGGTGTCGGTGGCCAGCAGATCCGCTTTGGTCGCCAGCTTCACCTGCGCCATCAGCGTCGCCAACTCGGGCGAGGTCAGGCCGCGGTGCAGTTCGCCATGAATCCGCTTCTGCAGTTGCGCGGGTTCCGGCAGCGCCTCGAGCTTCAGATCCACACCGTGGACGCGGGACAGGTAGCCGAGCAACCGCGCGTGGACGTCGACCCGCTCCAGTGAGTACTGCCGGCAGAAACCGAGTTCGGCGTTCTGTGCCACGTTGTCGGTCAGCACGAGGTCGGCGACCTCGTCGGTCATCGACCCGAGCAGCGGATTGCGTTCGGCGCCCGCCAGATTCCCCGACGACACCATCGAGTCGAGCAGGATCTTGATGTTCACCTCGTGGTCGGAGCAGTCCACGCCGGCCGAGTTGTCCATCGCGTCGGTGTTGACCCGGCCACCGCAGAGGTCGAACTCGATGCGCCCGCGCAGCGTCACACCGAGGTTGCCGCCCTCCCCGATCACCTTGGCCCGCAGCTGATTTCCGTCGACGCGGATCGCGTCGTTGGCCTTGTCGCCGACCTCGGCGTCGGATTCGGTGGACGCCTTCACATAGGTGCCGATGCCGCCGTTCCACAGCAGGTCGACCGGTGCGAGGAGCACCGCGCGGATCAGTTCCGGCGGCGACAGCGCGGTGACGCCGGTGGCGAGGCCGAGGGCGGCGGCCATCTCGTCGCTGATCGGGATCGACTTCTGGTCCCGCGGCCACACGCCACCCCCGGGACTGATCAACGACTTGTCGTAGTCGGCCCACGACGAGCGGGGCAGCGCGAACATGCGCGCGCGTTCGGCGAACGACGTCGCCGCAACCGGATTCGGGTCGACGAACACGTGCCGGTGATCGAAGGCGGCGACCAGTCGGATGTGTTCGGAGAGCAGCATGCCGTTGCCGAACACGTCGCCGCTCATGTCGCCGATGCCGACGACGGTGAAGTCCTCGGTCTGGGTGTCGGTGCCCATCTCCCGGAAATGGCGTTTGACCGACTCCCACGCACCGCGGGCGGTGATGCCCATGGCCTTGTGGTCGTAGCCGGCCGACCCGCCCGACGCGAAGGCGTCGCCTAGCCAGAATCCGTAATGTGCGGCAACGTCATTGGCGATGTCGGAGAAGGCCGCGGTGCCCTTGTCGGCGGCCACCACCAGGTACGGGTCGTCTCCGTCGCGGCGCACCACCGAGTGCGCCGGCACCACGGCGCCGGACTGCCGGTCGATGTTGTCGGTCACGTCGAGCAACCCGGCGATGAATCGGCGGTAGCACGCGATGCCCTCGGAGCGCTGTGCCTCACGGTCGGTGACCGGGTCGCCGGTGGGCGCCGGTGGCCGCTTGACGATGAATCCGCCCTTGGCGCCGACCGGCACGATGACGGCGTTCTTCACCGCCTGCGCCTTCACCAGTCCGAGGATCTCGGTGCGGAAGTCCTCACGCCGGTCCGACCACCGCAAGCCGCCGCGCGCGACCATGCCGAACCGCAGGTGCACACCCTCCACCCGCGGCGAGTACACGAAGATCTCGTGCAGCGGTCTCGGTTGCGGCGCCTGCGGAATCTCTCGCGTGCGGAGTTTGAACGACATCATCGGCTGGTGCCCGGACTCGTCGGTCACGTAGAAGTTGGTCCGCGACGTCGCGGTCAGCACCGCGACAAAGGCGGACAGGATGCGGTCGGCGTCCAGGCTGATCACCGCCCCGACGTCGTCGCGCAGCCGGTCGAGGACCGCGTTGCGTCGGTCCTCGTCGGCGGCGGCCGGGTCGAACGACGCCGCGAACAGGTCGACGAGTCCGCGGGTGACCGACCGGTGCTCACCCAGCACCGCGGCGACATGGCTTGTGGTGTAGGAGAATCCGCATTGGCGTAAGTAACGCCCGTAGGCCCGGAGCATGGCCGCCGACCGCCAGTCGAGCCCGCAGCGGATGACGAGTTCGTTGTAGTCATCCACCTCGGCGAACCGCCGCCAGATCTGCCGGAACGCATCGGTGAACCGGTTTTCCAGGTCATGCTGCGACTCGGCGTCGACGGACATGCCCGGAGCCAGCGTGACGCCGAATTCGTATGCCCAGCAAGATAATCCGTCCGGCCGGACGAGGTGGTAGGGATGCTCGTCCAGCACGTCGAGACCGAGGCTGTGCAGCACCGGCAGCACATCGGTCAGGGTCGCGCTCTCCCCACCCAGATAGAGCGTGAACACCCAACGGGCACCGGACAATTCGTCCGTGATCGGGGCGGCGTCGGCCGGATCGTCGATGAACCGGCTCAGCGCGACGGTCACGCCGCCCTCGTCCAGACCCGCGACATGGATCAGGTCACCGAGCGCGGCGCGGGGCGAGCGGAGCTCCTTGTACTCCTCCGGCAGCCCCGGCAGCATCCGCAGCAGGGTGTCGAGGCCGCCGGCCGGCCAGTGCGCCAGCATCTGCTCGGGCGTCATCTCCATCGCGGTCGCACGGCCGAGGGCGCGGACACGTTCGTCCCAACTGCGGATCGCCTCGGACAGGTGGGTCTGCATCTCCTCGTGCCGGGCGCTACCGGTGTCCAGCGGACCGAGGGCACGAGTGATCTCGGTGTCGACGCGCATCAGGACCTGCAACAACGCCAACGGCATCTCGCTGACCCGCGCGGTGTACTCGACCTCGGAACCGCCGAGCAGTTTCCGCAGCTCGTCCTGCAGCGTGAGTCGGGCGCGCGTGTTGTAGCGGTCACGCGGCAGATAGATGAGCGCGGAGGCCATCTGCCCGTCGGGGTTGGCGCGGACGAACAGTCGCAACGATCGGGTGGCGACCGCGTCGAGCATCTCGTCGACGCGGCGACGGAGCTCGTCCACGGTGGCCGCGAACATCTCCACCAGTGGATAGTTCTGCAGCAGTTCGAGCATCGACTGGCCGGCGTAGGAGTCGTCCTCGACGCCGGACTGTTCCAGCACGGTCTCGACCTTCCGGCGCAGCACCGGCACGTCCAGAACCGTCTGATGCAGGCCGGAGGAGGTGAACGAACCCAGGAATCGGTACTCGCCGTCGGCTCTGCCGTGTGCGTCGAAGGCCGGCACCTGCAGCAGGCACGGGAAGTTGGATCGCTGGATGCCGGTCTCCAGGAAGACCCGCGTCACACGCGGCACCAGCGGCAGCTCGGTGACCAGCGGGAAAGCACTGGGGACGGCGCCGGTGCGCCAGATGCCGAGGCGGTCGTCGGTGGAGCCGTCGGCCGCGACGTGCAGATAGCCCAGGGGCACGAAGTGGTTGCCCGCGAACCACTCGAGCAGCAGCGCGTACTCGGCACTCTGCTCCGGCGTGATACCGGTCGAGGCACTGACGGGGATGGCCATACAGTGACCCGCCAGCATCGTCATCCGGGAGCGCATCTCGGTGACGTCACGCTCCACGTCGGCCACGCGGCCGATGACCTCGGCGATGTCGGTGCGCAGTCCCGCGAGATCCACGTCGGGTTGATGCGAGAGTGCGGTGACGAAGATCCACGATTCCACCGTCGCGGATTCCGCGTCTGCGGCGAAGTCGGACAGCGTGCCGTCGCCGGTGCGGATCACCGGCAGCACCGGATGATCCATCCGACTCACGGTGAGGCCGTGCGCCTCGACGGTGGTGAGGACCGCCTCCACGAGGTGCGGCATATCGTCGTTGACCGCCACCACCTCGATCCCACCGGAGTGGGTCGTGACGACGTCGATGAGCCGCGCGCCCGGGTCACGCCGATGCGCGACCTCGAGGTGGCGACGCACACGCTCGACCTCTTCGGGATCGAGGCTGTCCGGGTCCGGCAGCTCGGCGTCGTCGTCACCGTTGATCGACGACGAACTGAAGTAGCGCGCAATCGCTTGTGGCAGAAGCGATGTCGTGTTCGACAACCGTATTCACCCCATTGTGACAAACGTCGGGGCCACGGGGGACCCGCGGCATTTCCCCCGTCGATACTAGTGACTGATCACGCCTCGTATGCGCGACATGACGTCGCCACGCGCCGGCCGGCCACTGCGGGCGGGTCGGCCACTCCGGGCCGGCCTGCCACGCGGGCGGCTCGGCTCAGTCGCGGGTGAGTTTGCGGTGGGTGACGCGGTGCGGGCGGGCGGCGTCGGCGCCGAGGCGTTCGACCTTGTTGGCCTCGTAGGCCTCGAAGTTGCCCTCGAACCAGAACCACTTGCCCTCTTCGACATTGCCCTCCCACGCCAGGATGTGCGTACAGGTGCGGTCGAGGAACCAGCGGTCGTGGCTGATCACCACGGCGCAGCCGGGGAATTGCTCCAGCGCGTTCTCCAGCGAGCCGAGGGTCTCCACGTCCAGGTCGTTCGTCGGCTCGTCGAGCAGGATCAGGTTGCCGCCCTCTTTCAGGGTGAGCGCGAGGTTCAGGCGGTTGCGCTCACCACCGGAGAGCACCTCTGAACGCTTCTGCTGATCGGGCCCCTTGAAGCCGAAAGCGCTGACGTAGGCGCGCGAGGGCATTTCGTTCTGGCCGACCTCGATGTAGTCGAGCCCGTCGGAGACGACTTCCCACACCGACTTCTTCGGGTCGATGTTGGCCCGGTTCTGGTCGACGTAGCTGAGCTTGACCGTCTCGCCGACCTTCACATTGCCCGAGTCGGGCTGTTCGAGGCCGACGATGGTCTTGAACAGCGTCGTCTTCCCGACACCGTTCGGGCCGATGACACCGACGATGCCGTTACGCGGCAGGGTGAACGAGAGATCCTTGATGAGGACCCGGCCTTCGAAGCCCTTGTCGAGGTGATCGACCTCGACCACCACGTCACCGAGGCGCGGCGGGGTCGGGATCTGGATCTCCTCGAAGTCGAGCTTGCGTGTCTTCTCGGCCTCGGCGGCCATCTCCTCGTAGCGGGCCAGGCGCGCCTTGTTCTTGGTCTGCCGCGCCTTGGCGCCGGAACGGACCCAGGCGAGTTCCTCCTTCAGCCGCTTCTGCAGCTTCTGGTCCTTCTTGCCCTGCACCTCGAGGCGTTCGGCCTTCTTCTCCAGGTAGGTGGAGTAGTTGCCCTCGTAGGGGATCAGCTTTCCGCGGTCGACCTCGCAGATCCATTCCGCGACGTGGTCGAGGAAGTAGCGGTCGTGGGTGACGGCCAGGACGGCGCCCGGGTAGCTGGCGAGGAATTGCTCGAGCCACAGGACGCTCTCCGCGTCGAGGTGGTTGGTCGGCTCGTCGAGCAGCAGCAGATCCGGCTTGGACAGCAGCAGCTTGCACAACGCCACGCGGCGGCGTTCGCCACCGGACAGATGGGTGACCGGGGAATCGCCGGGCGGGCAGCGCAGCGCGTCCATGGCCTGCTCGAGCTGCGAATCGAGATCCCACGCGTCGGCGTTGTCCAGATCCTCCTGCAGCTTGCCCATCTCCTCCATGAGCTCGTCGGAGTAATCGGTGGCCATCAGTTCGGCGATCTCGTTGAAGCGGTCGAGCTTCAGCTTGGTCTCGCCCATGCCCTCTTCGACGTTCTGCTTGACCGTCTTGTCCTCGGTCAGCGGCGGCTCCTGCAGCAGGATGCCGACCGTCGCGCCCGGATCGAGGAACGCCTCACCGTTGGAGGGTTGGTCGATGCCGGCCATGATCTTCAGGATCGACGACTTGCCGGCGCCGTTGGGGCCGACGACGCCGATCTTGGCGCCGGGGAAGAACGACATGGTGACGTCGTCCAGAATCACCTTGTCGCCGTGCGCCTTACGCACCTTCTTCATGGTGTAGATGAACTCGCTCACGCTCTCGCCTCTCTACCGCGATGTTCGGGTCTGTTGTCAGCTATGGGCCTGCCGTCGAGCACTCGGCGATCGCCTGCCTCGCCTGAGCGGCGGTGCGATCGGGTGATCACGACACAACGACAGCCAAGTCTAGTCGCTCCCCATTCGCCCGGGCTGCCGCCTCACCCGACACCTATTCACCCGATCCGGATGACGACGCCGGACCGGAATGTCGCGACCGTGGAGATCGTCGCGCGCGCCCTCCCCCGCGCCGCGCCCGTCCGTCCGTCCGTCCGTCCGTCCGACGAGGAGAGCCGATGAGCCGTCCGAGCAACGCCCAGATCGAACTCGACATTCGGGATTCCACCCCGGACTGGGACCCGTATCTGCCGCCGAAGGCTCCCGATGGCGCGCCGAACGTGCTCTTCCTGGCGTGGGATGACCTCGGCTACGCGACGATGGACATCTTCGGCGGGCCGGTAGAGACCCCGAACATGAAGCGCATCGCAGACCGCGGCGTGAAGTTCGCCAACTTCCACACCACCGCGCTGTGCTCGCCGACCCGCGCTTCTCTGCTCACCGGCCGCAACGCGACGAGTTGCGGCATGGCCACGATCGCCGAGTTCTCCTCCGGCTTCCCCGGCATCTCCACCCGGATCCCGTTCGAGAACGGGTTCATCTCCGAGGTGCTCGCCGAACGTGGCTACAACACCTACTGCGTCGGCAAATGGCACCTCACCCCCGGAGAAGAATGCAACCTCTCGGCCTACAAGGGACGCTGGCCGCTCGGTCGCGGCTTCGAACGGTTCTACGGCTGGCTCGGCGGCGAGACCAACAACTGGTACCCCGACCTCGTCCACGACAACCATCAGGTGGAGGCGCCCGGCCGTCCCGAGGACGGCTATCACGTGGCGCCGGATCTCGCCGATCGGGCGATCGAGTTCGTGCGTGATGCCAAGGTCATCGACCCTGAGAAGCCCTTCTTCCTCTATCTGGCGCCGCAGGCCGGGCATGCCCCGCATCAGGCACCCGAGGAGTGGATCGACAAGTATCGGGGCCGCTTCGACGAGGGTTATGAGGCCATTCGGGCGGGCATCCTGGCCAAGCAGATCGAGCTCGGACTGCTGCCCGAGGGCACCGAGCTCTCCGACATCAACCCGCACGGTGAACCGCAGCGCACCGGCCCCGACGGGCAACCGTGGCCGCTGCTGGACACCGTGCGACCCTGGGACACCCTGAGCGACGACGAGACACGACTGTTCGCCCGGATGGCGGAGGTCTTCGCCGGCTACATCTCGTACTGGGACCATCACATGGGTCGGGTGCTCGACTATCTGGAGGAGTCCGGTCAACTCGACAACACCCTGATCGTGGTCATCTCGGACAACGGGGCCAGTGGCGAGGGCGGCCCGAACGGCGAGTTCAACGAGTGGCGTTTCTTCAACGGCCTGCCCAGCGACACCGCGGCGACCATGTCGCACATCGACGACCTCGGCGGGCCGAACTCGTACAACCACTACCCCACTGGTTGGGCCTGGGCGCTGGACACACCCTTCCCCTATTGGAAGCGATGGGCGGGCGCCGAAGGTGGCGTCGCCGACATGTGCCTGATGTCGTGGCCGGCGAAGATTCCCGCCTCGCCGACGCCCCACCAGCAGTACGTGCACGCCGTCGACATCGTGCCGACGGTGTACGAACTGCTCGACATCGAGCCACCGGAGACCATCAAGGGTTACCTGCAGTCACCCATCGAGGGCGAGAGTTTCGCCGCGGCGCTCACCGATCCCGACGCCCCCGGCAAGAAGACACAGTTCTACACCATGCTCGGGCAGCGCTCCCTCTACCACGACGGCTGGCTCGCCTCGACCGTGCATCCCCCCTTGTCGGGATGGGGACATTTCGACAAGGACGAGTGGGAGCTCTACCACCTCGAGACCGACCGGGCGCAGAAGTACAACGTCGCCGACGATCACCCCGATCGCCTCGAACGGCTCAAGCAACTGTGGTTCTACTACGCAGGCATCTACAACGGTCTGCCGCTCGACGACCGCAGCGCACTGGAGCAGGTCCTCGCCGAGCGACCGAAGGGAGCTCCTCCACGTGCCCGGTACGAGTACTTCCCCGGCATTGCCGATGTTCCGGAGTCGGCGGGCGCCGCGATCAACGGTCGCTCGTACACGATCGTCGCGGGAGTGGAGGTCGCCTCGGCCGACGCCGAGGGTGTGCTCTACGCACATGGGGGCGTCGCCGGCGGGCACAGCTTGTATGTCAAGGACCACCGACTGACCTATGTCTTCAACTGGGTGGGAACACATCTGCAGACCGTCACCGCCGACCGCGATATCACCCCGGGCCGGCACACGTTCTCCGCGGAGTTCCAGGTCGACGGACCGCACCAGGATCCGGCCATGCCCGGGTTCGCCGGCTCGCTGACGCTCTACATCGACGACGAGCAGGTCGGAGCCGGTCAGATCGTCACCCAGCCCGGTAACTTCTGTCTCGTCGGCGACGGGATCTGCGTGGGTCGCGACAGTGCCTCTCCCGTCACCCCCGACTACGCCGACCGAGGGGCATTCGAGTTCACCGGTGGCACAATCGACAAGGTGATCGTCGACGTGTCCGGTGACCGCTTCGTCGACCACGAGGCGCAGATCAGGGCCTGGCTGTCGATCGACTGAACAGGGATCGCCAGCCGAGAGTCCCTATCATCGTTCCTATGCCCGGCGACGACGGCCCGCTCGACGAGATCGCCGACGCGTTGTACGCACTGACGCCTGCCGAGTTCGTCGCGGCCCGCACCGAGTTCGCGAAGGCGGCGCGCACCGACGGGGACCGCGAACTCGCCCAACGAGTCGGTAAGCTCCGACGACCCACCCAGGTCGCCTGGGCCATCAACGCGTGGTCCCGCACCCACCCCGACGACGTCGACGACCTTGCCGAACTCGCCCGCGAACTGACCGACGCACAACGCCGGTCCGCCGCCGACCGGCTGCGCACGTTGTCGGCGCGACGGCAGGACCTGATCGCGACCGCGACCCGGGCGGTCTCCGCAGCGGCCGCCGATCAGGGCGCTCGACTCTCGGAGAACGCCCTCCGCGAGACCGGACAGACACTGCGCGCGGCGCTCGCCGACGAGGCCGTCCTCGCCGACCTGCGCCGCGGCCGGTTGGTCACCGCCGCCGAGTACAGCGGCTTCGGCCCCAGCGGGCTGTTCCTCGTTCCCGAGGCCGCGGCCCCGTCGCCGCCGCCAGATGCCGCTCCCCCGCCGGCCGACGGCTCCGACGTCGATGCAGCGGAGCGGCAACGCATCCGGGCCCAGATGCTCGCCGAGGCCGAGGCCCGGCTCGCCGACGCCCAGACCGCCGAGACGCACGCACGGGACGCCGAACAGCACCACGCCGGCGGGCTCGCCGATCTGGGTCGTCAGGTCACCGACCTCGAGGCGCGGATCGAGACGCTCACCGCCGAGCTCGCGCGCGGCGAGGACGAACTGCGCTTCCTCCACCGCCAGGTCACCGCCGCCGAGGCCGAGCACGCCACCGCCCGTGAGGCACTCACCTCTGCCCAGGAACGCACCGCGAGGGAACGGGAGGTCGTCGACGAGCTCCGCCGCCAGGCACCCCCGGCGGTCGAGTGAGTAGCCAACACCACGCGGATCGACGCCACTTCCTTTGTCCGACAGGTGATCTCGCTGCGCTCGGAGCCTGATCCGAACAGTCGTCCCCGCTGATCGAGTACGTAACCCTGGGCCGCCGCAGGCGGCCGGCGTGGACCGCGAAGAGCCGCAGCCCTTTTCGCTGATCGAGTAAGCCCGCGAGCTTGCGAGCGAGCGCATCGAGATCAACGGTGAACGAGATCTCGATGCGGACCCTCGCGTCAGGCCGCCGCGGGCTCGTCGTCGGCGATCTCCGGGACCGGCCGCACCGTCTCGGACTCCACATACCGCGCCACGCAGCGGCTGAGGTCGAGCCCGACGGCGACGGCGGTCATCTCCAGATCCGATCGCTTCTGCCCGTCGCCGGTCACGTACTCGTTGGTCTTGATCTGGCCGTGCGCGATGACGGGCCGGCCTTTCGCGATGGCCGCGCCCACACCGGCCAGCAGTCGGCGCCAACAACTCACGGTCAGGTAGAGCGTCGGACCGTCGGTCCACTCCTGCGTGCGTTTGTCCAGGCGCCGCGAGTTGCACGCGACGCGGAACGAGATCACCTCCTCGCCGGTCGTCGTCTGGCGACGACGCGGATCACTCACGACGCTGCCGATAACGGTGGTGTACGTCTCGAACATGCTTCACTCCTTGGGTTTTCCCGGCGCCACCTGCAATCGTGGCTGGAGTCAGCATCGGCCAGAAATCAACCCACGGACGAGGGAAGGCGCGATCTGTGGACAACTCGGTGGATCAGTTGCGCTTGTTGAGTTCCCTGAGCATCTTGTTGTAGTTCTCGAGGTCGGCGTCGTGATCGCGCACGGCCTTGCGGTCGTACCGGCGAGCCTGTTTCTCATCCTGCCGCCGCCACTGCACCAGCAAGGCCAGCATGATGACCACGAGCGGGATTTCGCCTGCCGCCCAGGCGATTCCACCGCCGGTTCGCTGATCGTCGAAGAGACTGTACTGCCATGGCAGGTTCAGCCCACGGTAGTAGGTCTCGGCGATGATCGCGCTCGTCATCATCAGCGCGACCCCGAAGAAGGCGTGGAAAGGCAATGAGCCCCAGACGATTCCGAGCTTGGCGACCGGTGACACCTGCCGTGGTGCGGGATCGATGCCGATGACGATCCAGTAGAACAGATAGCCGCTGACCAGGAAATGAGCGTTCATGACGATGTGCGCGGCGTGATACGGCACCACCGTCTCGAACAGCCCGCCGAGGTAGAGCGCGTAGAAGCTGCCGACGAACAGGATTGCGGCGACCACCGGGTGCGTGAGGAACCGTGAGAGCGGACTGTGGATCGCCGACTGAAGCCATTCGCGAGGGCCGGGCGGATTCCCGCGACCGGCCGGCGGCAGCGCCCGCAACGCCAAGGTCACCGGACCACCGAGGACGAGCAGAACGGGGACCATCATCGACATGAGCATGTGGGTGATCATGTGGATGCTGAACATCGCCGGCGCATATCGTCCGAGGCCCGACGACGTGGTGAACAACAACGCCGCACACCCGATGAGCCACGCGGCGCTCCGCCCGACCGGCCACGCATCACCCCGCCGCCGCAGTCTGACGACGCCGCGCACGTAGACGACGGCGAGGACGATCGCAAGCGTTCCGAACAGCGGATCGAATCGCCAGTCGAACAGGACTCGGCCGAGGGTGGGCGGCGCGTCGATGCGGTAGCCGATCGCGGCCTCGGCGGCGCTGAAATCCGCGCTTCCGGTGGCCGGCGGCGGGGTGCGCGAGAGCCCGACCGCCAGCCCGAATGTGGCTGCGAACACCAGGGTCTCGGCGATGCCGAATCGGACGAACACCGACCGGGTGGCGGGTTCGCTCTCGAGTCGGGCGATCGTGACCCGGCGATGCCAGGCGCCGAACGCTCCGAGCACCAGGAGCGCTGCCATTTTGGCCAGCACCAGTAGGCCGTAGGTGTCGGAGAACAGGTCGCCGACGGGGACCCGGACCAGCGCGTTGATCACACCGCTGACACCGACCACGACGATGCACCAGAAGGCGACCCGCGAGAACCGCCTCACGGCGAGGACTCGCCAGCGTCCGTCGGCCAGCGCGTAAGCGACGACGGTGAACAGACCGCCCATCCACACCGTCGCACCCAGGATGTGCAGGATCAGGCTGTTGGTGGCGATGTCGTGGTTGCCGCCGGTCGACGAATGCCCCGCCAGGGCCACCGGCATCAGACTCAGCACCGCGAAATAGAGCACCAGGAAGGTCCAACCCCAGGACAGGACCACCCGGGCCGCGGCCGCCGCGGCGATCGCGAAGATCGCCGTCCACATCCAGGTTCGCGCGTCGGCGACCTGCGAGTAGGCGGTGATCAGATTCGACGGCATGATCGACACCGACAGGGGCTGACCGCTGACGTCGGAGATCGACAGTGGGACGAGCAGCACCGCGCAGATCGCCCAGATCAGCGACGACGTCGCCGCGATCCGGATGGCCCGGAACCCGCCGACATCGAGGACCCCGTCGGATTGCGGCGGCACGAAGAACGCGGCGAAGATGGTCGAGCCCACCGCGATCGCGGCGGCGACCTCTCCCACCGCGGTGACGGTGGGCAGCCCAAAGCTGGTCGCCCACCCCGGATCGGGGACACCGGCCAGCTGCAGCTTCGACGACGCCGACATCGCGGTCACTGCGACGGCCACGATCGCCGCCAGCCACATGAGCGCCCACAGGAGACCGGCGACCACGCCGGGCCGTTCTCGCATCTGGTCCCGTCCGAACTCCTCCGGGGTCGCCGGGGACGCGCTGATCATGGAATCACTCTAGGCGGGATATACTCGCCCACGCTGCCGCCCCGAGCGGCATCAGCCTCCGTAGCTCAGGTGGATAGAGCAAGGGCCTTCTAATCCCTAGGTCGCAGGTTCGAATCCTGCCGGGGGCGCTCACCTCGACGGTGCCGCCGGACCGCCGGGACCAACGGCCTAGGTCCGGCATCACACCGCTTGCATACCCGCACTGACCTGCATAGATCGTAGAATCGAAGGTATGAACGGGGAAAAGAGCGAACAGCAGCAAATCGACGCGGTCCGCGACCGACTGGCCGCCCGCTTCATCGACCACACCACCGACGAAGTCGCCGCCAGCGTGGATACGGCCTATCACCGATTCGACGGGATCGTCATCCGGGATTTCGTACCGCTGCTGGTCGAGCGGCGTGCGATCAACGCCCTTCGCGATCCCGCCACCATCACCGCCTGAGTCCGCACCCGACCCGAGTGCCCTATCGAAGCCGGGACACGTGCGCCCTGAGATCAGGCACGGCTCACATCGCCCCGCGTCAGTCGGGTTCAGAAGGGTGGTGGTGGTCCGTCGTGGTGGCGTTTGTGGTTGCGGTTGCGTTCTGCTCGTCGGCGGGCGTGTTTGTTCGCCGTCCGACTGTGGGTGCGTGTCGGGCGGTCGATCGGTGGCGCCTGGGTGGGCGGTGCTTGCGGGGTCGCGGTGTAGCGGATGCGGCGCAGGCCGGGGAACAGTTCCTCCATGGTCTCGGCCTCACCCGGGATGACCAGTCCCTCGGGGGTGACCGTCTCGGTACGCAGCCGACCCTCGTCGTCGCGCCACATGTAATCGAGCCAGCCGGAGAACGTTTTCAGCAAGTGCCACGGCCGGCATTTCGGGTTCATGTTCTCCGAGGTGGTCTGACC
>NZ_JBSFQJ010000010.1:126480-197050 GCF_053588655.1 Gordonia sp. NPDC003424 | reverse complement strand
GTTGATCCTGAACAAATCGGATCATGCCCTGTGAGACAGGCACTTTCGCGTATCAACACGACGCCACAGCAAATCAGCACGAAAAATTCAGGCTAGGTGTTACGCCCATTCCGCGGACGTGCTGATTACCGGGCAAGTTCTCGTCAGTGCCGCCCGGGAACTCACCGCCATCTCCGAATAGGTCATCTCGAGAACACGACCGTCCGCCACTGGCCGCTGGGAATCCATACTGTAGAGCTACTTAATGTGGATGAGGAAGGCTGCGGATCCGGGATGGGTGAACTCGATCCAGTTGTTCCCAGAAGGGTCCCATGACCAGCCACGATTTCGCCGACTGGGGGAATGCTGGGTGACCAGAGGATATCCATCGCTTGCGAATCCGGTAACGATGGCGAGGTGGTCGATGCTTCCGTCGGCTTTCCCGTCCCAGTCGTATGCAATTACATCCCCGAGCTGTGCACCGTGGGCTGTATTGTCGCTCCATGTGATTCGTGAGGATGTCGCGGTCCCGCTGGCGACCATGTACTTCGCGAAGTAGTCAGCGGCCGCAGCGGCTTTTGTCGGCCCAGGGTTCATTAGTGAGGATGCCAATAACCGCTCGTCCGAACTGCTCGACGTCCACTCCGGTGTTTCGCTCAGAACCATCCATAGCGCCGAGGAAACGAAGTAAGTGCAGTCGTTAGAGAACTTGTAAGACGTTTCGTCTGGATCCCAGTTGTACAGCGCGTACGCTGCGATCACTCCTCGTTGGGTGCCAGTGATCGAAGCCGGGCTTGCCTCGGCAGGGGCTCCGAACGTTGCCAAGATGAATATCGCCGCACCGAATGCTGCAGCAAGTCGTCTCATGAACATCAGCTTCTCCTCTTGCGCGGTTTGAACCCACTTGGCGGCGGGTGTGATCCGCCCAGTAAATCCATGCTCAACAACCTCCGCCGTTGGAACAAAGCCCGTTGAATATCAGTCGATGGTAAACGACATCGTCGTCGATCTGGGCAGACAGCTCCGTCCGCTTGGGGAACATCCATTCTGCAGGCAATTGGGGAAGAAGGAAAGTGGGCGAATTGACTTGTCGAAAATGCGTCGGTAGGGGTAGTCGTTACCTCATGTGTAAATGCTCGCGTACGGCGCGCCGGTCGAGTGGCGGTGGGGGCGCCGGATAGGAGCGAGTGACGGTGCCGGCGATGGGTCAGCGCATGTCGACGGTCACGTAATTCCTCAGGGGTTTCTGTCACGTAATTCCCCACGTTGAGGTGTGCTGAGGCCAGCGTAGCTGGCGGTGGTGGTCAGCTGGTCTTGGCGGTACGTCCGGGCCGTTTACGTGGCCGGTAGGACGGTCCGTCCATCAAGATTTGGTGGCTGGTGTTGATGAGCCGGTCGAGCAGGGATTCGGCGACGACGGGGTTGGGAAACAGCGGGTACCAGTCTTGGGGGGCGCGGTTGCTGGTCAGGATCAACGGTTTGCCGGCGATCGCGCGGTCGGAGACGAGGTCGTAGAGGTCGTCGGAGCCGGTGGTGGTGTGCTCGCGCATGGCGAAGTCATCAACGATGAGCACGGCGGGCCGGGTGTATTCACGCATGCGTTGCCCGATGGTGCGGTCGGCGTGGCCGCCGGCGAGGTCGGCGAGCATGCGGGCACATTTGACGAACCGCACGTCGTGGCCACGTAGCGCGACTTGATGGCCAAGTGCTTGTGCCACATGTGTTTTGCCTACACCAACTGGGCCGTAGAGGATGACTGATTCGCCGGCGTCGAGCCAGCGCAGCGCGGCGAGGTCGCGCAGCATCGCGGCCGGGAGTTTCGGGTTGGCAGCGAAGTCGAAATCGTCGAAGGTGGCTGACTGTTCGAACCGGGCCCGGCGGACCCGACGTGCCAGGGCGGCGGTCTCGCGGCGGGCGATCTCGTCTTCACAGAGCACTTGCAGGAACTCCAGGTGCCCGAGCTCACCGGCGCGGGTTTGGGCCAGTCGGGCGTCGAGGGTGTCGAGCATGCCGGTCAGTTTCAACGCTTTGAGCGCGGCTCGCAGGCTGGGATCATGAATAGACATCATCAGGTCCTTTGATATGAAAGATGTTGAGGGATAACACAATGTCGGGTCTGATTATTGGCCGATGGCAGGGTCGAGGCCGTCGTCGGCGAACGCCTGCGGCCCCCGCAGACATGCCGGCGTCGTCGGCGCCGCAGGCTCGGGAGCGCCGTCGTGTTCGGTGCCGGCGACCAGGATGCCCTTGATGGTGCGGGCGCCGACATCGCCGACGGCGATCGCGCGGGCACACGCGGCGTTGATACGGTCGTCGGGATACTTCTTGCGCAGGCCGAGGATGGATTGGATTGAGCGCAGCCGGTGGATCGCGTTGACCTCGCAGAGTTCATCGACCACGGCGACGGCGTGCTCACCGATCTGTTCGGCTTGTGTGCGGCACCACCGCGCCGGGCGTGAGGCAAAGGCGACCGTGTGTGGCGGATAGTGTTCGAGGTTGGTCGAAAAGTCGCTCAGGTGCAGCACATGGGTGGCCACCACCTCTTCGTCGGCGAAGACCTGCACCACGTCTCCGCAGGTGCGCACCCGTACCTGCTCACCGATCAGCCGCCACGGCACCGAGTACAACGCTTTGCCGGCCTTGACATGACAATCCGGCGCGACCTTACCTACGTGGTAGGTGACAAGTTCAAACCTCCTGGGTGGCAGTGGTTTCAACACATCACGTTCAGCTTGTTCGAACAGCGTCACCGGCATCATGCCGTCGATCCCGCGATGGGAATGCCGCCCATACACCTGTAGGCACCACTCGATGGCGGCCTGCTGCATCTGCGCGACGCTGTCGAACTCGCGGCCACGGAAGAACGAGTCCCGGATATAGGGCATCGGACGCTCAACGCGCGCTTTGTCTTTCGGCTTGAATGCCCTGGCCGGATCGATCAGCACGCCGTAGAACGACGCCAACTCAGCATACGCGCGGTTGAGGACGATGAGTAGCAGGAGTGCGAGGGGCTTGATCACCGCCGGCTCCGCACGGCCGTGTACGCACCGGCTGCCATGCTCATCGCCGGACTGCTGGTTCTCGCACTGGTTGCCGCGGTTCCTCGAAGAGTCGCAGCGAGAACAAGTCGGCGCCAGTGCGCGAGGTATAGGACGAGCTGGTCATTTTCGACCACCCGCCGCCGGATTCACATGATCGAACTCGGCGACATGGTCGAGGTCGGAGCAGCGTCGCCGCATGGAAGACGGGGAGCGCGTCGGCAAAGACAGCGGTGTGGACGTTAGCCGCGTTGCTGGTCTGCAAGTCAGTCGCCGGACCGAACCTGTCCGAAGCGTTCATGTGGTTCACGATCGGCGTGCTCGCGCAACACGCATGGCGAGCGACCCCCGTCCCCCGCTACCCGCACCTCGAGAATTACGCGACGAAGTCGACGATGCAGAAGCTCGCCGACGAGAAGTTGTCATAGCTGGCGTTGGTGACCAGCGTCAGCGTGCTCAGCGCCGAGTTAGTACCGACGTACAACGGCAAGATCAGCGTGGATGCCTGCCCGCTCGTCGCCGACAGCCCCTGCAGCTCGTCGGCCCATGCTCGGTAGCCAGCTCCGAGTGATGCTGATCCCGCACCGCCTGCCGAGCACAGAACTCGCGGCGTCCCCTCCGTCGTCTGCACGGCCACCGTCCAGCCCGTCGACGTGCTGGCGTTCGCCGGATGGATGAGCGTGATCCGCGTGATAATCGACCCTGGCGGGACGCGGAACGTCGTGGACGTGGCACCCGGGCCGGGGATTCCGCCTGGGTTGCCCTGTACGTACATGGTGCGGCGCTGCGGCGTCGAGTTCGCGGCAACGTCGGCGCGGTAAGTGAACGATTCCAGTGCCGCGTTCTGCAGGCCCGAGCCGAGGGCATATCCGCGTGACTTGTTGAAGATGACCGGGATCTGTGAGCCGACGTTGCCGCCCGCGTAGCTCGGTGCGATCTTCGAGGTCACGTACTGGTGAGGTTGCTCGACGGTGCGGAAGGTGCAGCCGTCGAACTTGAGCAGGCGTCGGTAAGAGTAGCTGGTGCCCCACCAGGCCACGAGCGTGCCGACGAGCGACGAGTTGGAGAAGGTGTAGGTCGCGCCGTCGAGGGTGGTCATGTTCAGCTCGATCAGTGGGACCGTGTTGGCCATCCCGTTGCCCGCACCGGAGAGGGTGGTGTCGTCGAATGTGACGCTGCCGGTGCCCCATTCGCTGTAGAGCACCCGGTGGGCGTAGGTGTGCTGAGCTTCCTGGCGTAGCCCTCGCACCGACAGTCGCGCCACCCCGTCGGCGTGGCTTGCGCCGAGCAGGGAGATGAAGGTGCCTGCCCGGGCGGCCGAGTAGAAGTGGTTGACGAAGCCGTCGAGAGTGACACATCCGCCCATCGCCATGCGGATGCCGTCACCGCCGTTGAATTGCCAGGTGCAGTCTTCCCAGTGGTAGTTGAGGAACTGGTCCTCGTCGCTGATGGTCGTGCCGCCTTCGAGTGTGCCGACGCCGCAGTCGAAGATCGCCTGCGCGACGGTGCACGAGTAGGTGATGCGCGCCAGCGACCATTCGCTGTTCGTGTTCGCGGTGTCACCGCCGTAGATGGAGTAGATGCGCCGCCAGGTCCCGTAGTAGTTGATCTTCTCGTGAATGTAGTTCTGGGCGAGGCTGTTGGACATGCTCTGCAGCCAGTCGGCCGAATCGTCGAGGCCGAAGAAGCTCATGTCTTCGACGTCGAGGTACATGTACTTGTTGTTGTTCCGCATGAATGCCGCGCCCGGTGTGCTGGCTCCCGCGTAGTAGATGAAGGTGTTGTCGCGGCCCGCGCCGGTCATCTTGAAGCCGCGAGACCCGGTTGCGGGATCGGGCATCACGGGTGAGTCGCCCGAGATCAGGTAGCGGCCCGCAGGGAAGTGGAGGTGCAGGTTCTGGGCGTACCCGTTGATGACGGCTTTCACGCCTGAGGATGCGGTGATCTGCGCGGACACTACGTCACGGACCGCCGACAGTGCGGTGGTGTTGTCGGTGCCCCAGTAGATCTTGCCTGCCGGGATGGTCGCGGACGCCCCGGTGAAACTGGCGGCGGGATATCCGTTGATCAGAACCTTGGTGGCCGACAGCACCTTCCAGATCACGAACGACCCGAAGAGGGGTGACTGGCCGGATACCGAGATGGTCTTGCCGACGTCGCCGGCTGCGAAGTTTGCGGTGGCCGAGGTGATGACGTTCGGCAGGATGTGCATGATCGCGCCGCTGACCGTGGCGTTGATGGTCATGCCAACCGTAACCTGCGTAGCTGAGATGACGGCGATGATTGGGGTGACGCCTTTGCCGGTGAGTGCGCCGCCGGAGATCGACACGTAGGAGCCGACATCGGCTTGGGTGAATGCTGCTGTCGCGGAGGTGACGGTGGTGGTGTTGACGGTGGCAGCGGCATCGGTTACCGAACGCCCGCAAGCCGCGTCGGTGACGGATCGACTCGCAGGGATCGCTGTACCGGCGGCATTCGCGAGGGTCCAGGATGCCTTGTTGGTGAAGCTCGCCACGGTGGTTCGCAGCGGTGCCGAGCATGACGGTACCGTTGGCGGCAGGTTGACGGTCGAGGCGAGGAACTTCGACGGCCCCCCGGTCCAGGTGAACGATGTGGTGGCCGCACCGAACACCGATCCCACGTAGCTCTCGTAGCCAGACAGACCTGCGTAGATGTGGTAGCCCGCGACATTGGTCTGGTTGGCCATCGTCCAGGTGACGGTGATTGATCCGACCGCCGAGAGTGTGACGGTCGCCCGGGCTGACCCGGCCGATTCCCCTGCCCCGCAGAACGCGGTGACGATGACCCCGTAGGTGCCGACCGGGAGTGCGTTGACGAGTGCGGTGGTGGATGCCGATGCGACCGGCGCGCCGGTGATCAGGGGTGCGCCCGCGTACGGGACGACCACGGCATCGCCGACCGCAAGGTCCACGTTCGTGCTGCCGCCATTGGCGAGCACGGCCGACCCGGAGGCAATCGACCCGACGGATACCTTGCCGTCGCCGACCGCGCCGAACTTTGTCACATCGACGACGATCTCGCCGAGGGCGGAGATCGCAGCACGAGCGGCGGCAGCGTTCGCGCCCGCGCCGACTGTCGCCGGACGACCAACGAGCCCATCCCAGGTGCCCGCCTCAACCGGGGCATAACGTGCGTCGACACCCGCCATTACCAACACGGATCACGCGATCGCGCCGACTCCACTTCGAAACGCGTCGGTGCTCTCCGCTGTCGTGTTGAACCGCCAATCCCGTTCCTTGTCCATCTGAAACCAGAGGAAGCCAGCCAGACGAGGTTCGGATTCGACGATGGCAAAGAAGTCGCGAATCCAGTTGGCCTTCATGTCGGGTGTTGCGCCGTCAGCGCAGCCGACTTCGGTGACCAACAGCGGGTGCTGGCCGTTGAGCTGGCGGAGCGCGTCGAGACTGGGCCGGAACAGATCGGGGGCGGGCTGCCACCGATGGCCGGGGACGTCGCCCCAGTTGTAGCCGTCGACAGCGACGTAGTCGACCTGGTCGGCGCCTGGGTACGACGATGTGAAGTCGGTGGTGCCCAGCGTCAGCACGTTCGGCGCCCAGACATACGAGACCTTGTCGGCGCCCGCGGCAGCAATGACCGATCGCATTCGCTGCCAGGCGGCTCGGTAGTCGGCGGCGGTATTGCCGTTGGCGCAGACCGCCCACGGATACCAGGTGCCGTTCATCTCCTGGGCGAACCGCAGCAGCAACGGCTTACCCCACGTTGCGAGGACTGCGCCCCAGCGGCGTAGTTCGGTGTCGAAGTCGCCGGCCGCGATCCGGGCCAGGGCGTAGGCAGGCTGGTCGATGCCGCCGTCGGCTCGCCACGGTTCGAGGGTGAGTAGGGGAGTCGCACCGAAGTCGACGATCGTGTCGAGCTGATCGATTGGTAGGGCATCGCCGATGGCGACGAAGCGGTGGACGTACTTTGGTTTCGTGCCGGCGAGGGCGGAGAGTCGGTCGAGCGGGGACGTGGAGGAGCCAGCACTCGGTGTCACAGATGGGATGAATGCGCCCCAAGCAGCCCGACGTCGCGGGTCGGATGGCGAATCTGACCCGCACCCGGTCAGGGCCAGGACGGTGCTGCCGGCGAGTGCCAATCGGAGCATGTCGCGGCGGGTGAGTAGGCGCAACGGCCGTGTGCCATTCAACGCGCGCTCGCCTCCACGGAGTCAGGGTAGCGATGCGCCCGGGGATTACACGTGGTGAGGCTGATGGGATCGCGAACCTCGTTGGTGATCGGCCGCTGACGTGCGGGTTCTGCCCGTAGACTCGACACCGACTCACCATGAAACCTGCCCGCCGAGCTCAGCCCCGACGCCTCACGAAGGCCGCCCGCGCCGACGATTATGACGACGCGGCAAATTCCGTGCGCGGCATCCTTACCTCGGTCGCTGCTGGTCTGGCGATCTGGCTGGTGATTGTCGTGATTATCGTCGTGGTTATCTGGCTGCTCAAGTAGCCGCCCCTCAATCGCTGACCCGGCGGGGATCAGGCAGCGTTGATCGCCGACAATGCGCAAAGAATGCGGCGCAAGGATTAGAGGTCCATTTGTCGTGATTCACGATCAGAAAATACCGGCATACCCATCTTGGCTCGAGCAGTCGAGAAATGTAGTCATGTTGCCGAGTTTGTCGAGCCGCAACCTTGCGAATTACAGAATCGGTCTGTTTCGTATGTCGGTGCTCGACGGCCTTGGTAGGCACCAGCGACCGTGAAATTTGAGGGCCGTCCAACTGTCGCCCGGCGGCTACGGAGTGGCAGCGCCCGCTGGTGGTGCCTGAGAGTGTGCTGCTTTTCGGGATCCACATTGCGATGCAGGCGGTTTGGTCAGCGCTCAGCGGCTCGCTTGCAGGCCGCAATCGCGCACGTAGTGACTCGCCGCCAAGTCTTGGACTTGGGCCGGTACGGTGCTATGCGATTTGCGAAAGCACATGTGAATCGCCGTTGGGAACGCAGCTGTGAGTGATATCACAAGAGTGAGCTGTTCAGATCAGCGCAGACCGAGAGAGCCGAAACGCGCTAGAAATTCGCACTCAATGCGAGTTCGCCGCCAAATTCATAAAGCAGGTTTTCAAACCGGGTGAAAGACACTACAGCTGTACTCCGATGCGCCGCAACTCGGGCTGAATAGGCGATTCTGTGGTCCGGTTTCAAGTTGTCAACTCAACTAGCTGCAATACGCTCTCAGCGTCTGCTAAGGGTCGCCGTCGACGACCTGATAAATCCAGCCATGGGTGAGGCTATTTTGCCGTGCCCGAAACCTGGAGGCAGAAGCGAAGTACTCGGACGGCATGCGGGAGGGGTTGCGGTGGTGAGTAACTCGGCTTTCGACGCGACCCAGCGCGCGAACTCCGGGAGTCTTCGGTCACGCCTGCGGATCGCCGGCCGCCAAGGTCAGTCGAGAGCATGGGCCCGCGCCCTGCTTGTGCGGATGGCGTGGACCGACGCGGTGATCGTGATCGCTGCTGTGGTGATCGCGCAAGTCGTTCGGTTCGGTGGTGATGACGCTCTCGCGTCGAGCGGATCGGCGCACGTTCCGGCCGCACTGGTGTCGATCGCCCTCGCCGGCACCTGGATGCTGGCGCTACGGGCATTCCAGGCTCGGGACCGCCGAATCATCGGGTCAGGGTCACAGGAGTACAGCCGCGTAGTGACCGCATCGTTGTCCGTATACGGCGCGCTTGCCGTCGTGGATATGCTGTTCCGCCTCAACATCGCACGCGGATACCTGGCGCTGGCATTCCCGATCGGCACCATCGGCCTCCTGCTGTCACGGTGGATGTGGCGCCAATACCTTGCCGGCCAACGCGCCGATTCCAAGAACCTCGAAAATGTTCTCGTGGTCGGCGGAATCAACTCGGCTGTCCCGCTGATCAAGCGCTTGATGAAGCAACCACGGCTCGGCTATCGCGTGGTGGGCATCTGCCTCCCAGAGCCCCGGACATCGGGGAGCTCGGTCACCGCAGGCAACTTCGTCGTGCCGGTCGTCGGGACGTTCGACGACGTCAGCGATGCCGTACAGAAGTCAAACGCGACCGCGGTGGCGGTGACATCTGCGGAAACCCTCGGCCACACCGCAATGCAGAATCTCTCCTGGGATCTCGAAGGTATGGACGTCGACATGCTGGTGGCGCCGGGCATCACCGACGTCGCCGGTCCCCGTATGACCCTCCGGCCAGTGGAGGGGTTGCCACTTCTGCACATTGACAAGCCGCAGTACGGCGCTTCGCAGAGCGTGCTCAAGACAACCCTCGACTACGTGGTCGCATGTACCGCACTGCTCCTTTCGTCTCCGGTCATGCTGCTGACGGCTATCGCGATCAAACGACACGATGGCGGTCCGGTGTTCTTTCGACACGCTCGGGTGGGCAAGGACGGCCGAGAGTTCAGTGTCTGGAAATTCCGTTCGATGACCCAGAACGCGGACGGCCAGAAGGCACAGGTACAGAGTGCATTCGCAAATCCCGACCGCTCGGTGTTCTTCAAGGCACAAGACGACCCGAGGATAACCCCGATCGGACGATTCATCCGCAAGACGAGCATCGACGAGCTACCGCAACTATTCAACGTGATCACACGTGAGATGAGTATCGTCGGGCCGCGTCCTCTTGTGCCAGGTGAGGGATCAGAGATCCCGAACTTCGTGGAACGGCGGTTGCTGGTCAAACCTGGGATTACCGGACTTTGGCAAGTATCCGGGCGATCCGACCTTTCCGAGGAAGACAGGATTCGGCTCGACCTCATTTACGTCGAGAACTGGTCGCTGATGCAGGACTTGGTGATTTTGTGGCGCACGCTGAAGACGGTGGCCCTCAAGCAAGGCGCGTACTGAGCATGAAGGACAGCGATTCATGAGACTAGTCGTCTTTGGACTCGGGTACCTCGGTGCCACTCACGCCGCCTGCATGGCCGAGCTCGGACATGAAGTGCTGGGCATCGAAGTGGACGATCGACGCCGAGAGTCGTTGGCGCGCGGCGAGGTTCCCTTCTACGAACGCGGCCTTCCCGAACTCATCCAGAAGCATTTGTCCTCGGGGCGACTTCAGATCTCAGATTCCTACGAGAAGGCCGCCGACTGGGGTGACGTCTTCTTTGTCGCCGTCGGGACACCGCAAGCCAAGGGCGAGTACAGCGCCGATTTGCAGTATGTCGATGCGGTGATCGACACGCTCGTACCTCTGCTCGGGCGGAACGCACTGATCTTGGGCAAGTCGACTGTGCCTGTGGGCACCTGCCAGCGCCTCACAGACCGTGCTGACGAACTTGCCAAGGACGGCGTGATCGTCGAAATCGCCTGGAACCCAGAGTTCTTGCGAGAGGGACATGCTATCGACGACACCCTGACGCCAGATCGACTAGTGGTCGGGGTTCAACCGGGCGGACGCGCCGAGGATTCGGCACGCGAGGTGTACGCTTCGATCATCGCGCAAGGAACGCCGTTCCTCGTGATGAGCACGCCGAGCGCCGAGATGGTCAAGGTCGCCGCGAATTCCTTCCTGGCCACGAAGATCTCATTCATCAATGCGATCGCCGAGGTCTGTGAGGCGGCCGGCGCAAACGTCACCGAGGTCGCCGACGCCATCGGCTACGACGATCGCATCGGTCGCAAGTTCCTCAATGCCGGGCTGGGCTTCGGCGGCGGCTGTCTCCCCAAAGACATTCGCGCGTTCATGGCGCGAGCCGGCGAGCTCGGCGCAGCCGAGGCATTGAGCTTTCTACGGGAGGTCGACAACGTCAACATGCGGCGACGCACCCGCATCGTCGAGCTCGCGCGAGAGGTGTGCGGAGGTTCGCTGCTCGGTACGCGAATCGCGATCCTGGGTGCTGCGTTCAAGCCGGAATCCGATGACGTCCGTGATTCGCCGGCACTCAATGTCGCCGGGCAGATCCAGCTGCAGGGTGCCTCGGTCACGGTGTACGACCCAAAGGCAATGGAGAACTCCCGCAAGCTGTTTCCGACGTTGGACTATGCGAGCTCCGCCATTGATGCCTGCAACCGCGCCGACGCGGTGATAGTTCTAACTGAGTGGCAAGAGTTCGTTAAACTTGATCCGAACCCACTACGCGAAATTGTTCGCAGGCCACGTGTGATCGATGGGCGAATGTGTCTAAACTCAGAGCAATGGCGGACGGCTGGATGGGAATACTCATGTTGACCCTAGCTCGGACTTCGCCATATCCCAGAGCAGGTAAGCGAGTGTGCGCATGTCCGGACTAATTGCACACGAGTGGATTGCACAGTCAGGCGGATCTGAACGGGTTCTCGATGAATTAATCAGCACTTTCCCCGACGCAGATCTACAAGTTCTTTGGAAGGATACAGCCAATGAATACCCTACACGCGTTTATGAGACCTGGATCGCAAGAACTCCGCTGAGGCGGCACAAGGCCATTGCAATACCTTTCATTCTGCCGACTTGGCGAATGCTCACACCAGCTCGGAATTACGAGTGGCTGCTGGTGAGTTCTCATATGTTCGCCCACCACCTGCGTCTTCGCGGCACGACCAATATTCCAAAGTTGGTGTACGCGCACACACCAGCACGATATTTGTGGACCCCTGATCTGGATACCCGAGGAAACAGCCGGATCGCACGACTGGTCTCGACAGGGTTGCGTCCGATCGACCGTAGACGCGCGCAGGAGAGCCACTGCATAGCAGCAAACAGCGCATTCACACGGGACAGAATAAGAACAGCCTGGCGGCGAGATGCCGAGGTAATCTACCCTCCCGTCGACACGGAACGGATTGCGTCGAGAAATGACTGGGCAGATACGCTCACGGGCAAAGAGATGGATATATTAAATGCGTGCCCGACAGAGTTTCTGCTTGGGGCGTCTCGGTTTGTTCCTTACAAGAAATTAACCCGAGTTCTCGATGCCGGAAGTGCAGCTAACCTCCCTGTGGTAATTGCTGGTAGCGGACCGGGCGAGGCGATTCTAAGAGAACGCGCCGCATTATGTGACGTACCCGTTACGTTTGTAATACGCCCATCCAATCACCTGCTCTATGCGCTATATAGCCGAGCGCTAGCGTATATATTCCCAGCAATTGAAGACTTCGGAATTATGCCCATCGAAGCGATGGCAGTCGGTACGCCCGTCATTGCGCCCCCAGTTGGGGGCGCGGCAGAATCAATACAGATAACGAAAGGCGGAGCGTTATTGGAATCTGATACGAGAACTGGTTGGGTATCGGCCATCGCGACGGCGACAGGCCTGGATAGTAGTGAAATTAAGAACTCCGCGCAACGATTTTCCCGAACTAGATTTAGATCGGAGATACGGCAGTGGGTCAGCAGGCACACAACCGAAATTCCTGGAGTCGGCTACGAGTCAAATGATGGCCCAAGCCCGAAGATCGCGCTCGACGACACAAAAATCAGTGACCCTGCGTGCACGCTACAGACAGGCCGACGCCAAGACCGTATCTGATTCTCGTGAATTGTAGTCATTGGATCCGCGAAATCCCGGAGTGGTCCGGATAGGCAATTAATCGGCGATTCTGAAACGACGCGATAATGAACGAAAATAACGCTATGAACACATCCAACGAACGTCCAGCGGTAGTCGTTCTTTCTACAGCCGACTACTTCAGTTCAGTGTGGACAAATAAGCAGCACCTGGCGCTGGGCCTTGTTAACAACGGATATACAGTGCAGTATATCGAATCAATGGGATTGCGGCGGCCTACATTAGCAATTAGCGACTTGTCGCGGATCTACGGACGATTGCGGAGATCCCGCCGAAACCACAGTTCCGAGAAAGTTCCCAGCGGACTCGAAATCATCAAACCGCCAGTGATCCCGTATCACGGGTGGCGCATCGCGAGACGCCTCAACGAGGCGTCGATCCGCCGTTTCTTGCTACCAAGACTACAGTCTGAGCCAGGTACAACATTGTGGACCTTCAGTCCGATGACGTACGGAATTGAGGAACACTTCGACCAAGTCGTATATCATTCCGTTGACCTTGTGCATCATATGCCGGCGATGCCCTCAGAAGCACTCCTCGAGGCTGAGAAACACCTAATCCATGCCGCGGATCACGTGGTCGCAAGCTCATCAGGCGTGGCCGAGCATCTGGAGTCAGTAGGAGCTACAAGCGTTAGGCTCTGGGAGAATGTGGCCGCCGTAGATATCTTTAGCGCTGCTTTTGGTGTAACGCGGTCGCCGACCGTGCTATTCGCAGGAAACCTCACCCCTACAAAAGTGGACTTCGCACTCCTCTCCGAGGTCGCAAACCAGCCGGGGATTAATCTAAGAATTGCTGGCCCGATCAGCATCGATGGGACGACTGCGGGTCGTCATGTCCGGCTGCTCTTTGAACGGAAAAATGTCGAGTATTTAGGAAATCTTTCCCCGAAAGAGTTGGCAATAGAGTGCGGTCGTGCATCAGTTGGCCTGATTCCATACTTGAGGAATTCGTATTCCGCAGGCGTCTTCCCGCTAAAAGTTTACGAATACTTGGCTGCGGGAATGACTGTCGTATCCACGCGGATTCACAGTTTGCAAGAGCGAAACATTCCTGGTGTCGCGGTTGTTGATGCATGTGAGTTCGCAAATGAAGTGAAGATCCGAGCATTCGCATGGAACGTCGAGCAAGCACGAGCATACTCACAGTTCGCCTCAGATCACTCCTGGCCAAGCCGAATCGAACAAGTCGAAAAACTCATACACAAAACCAGCAGTGACGGATGCTAACGAGCCCTAAAATGTTCACTGACATAAGGGCGGACTAACAGCGTGCAACCTCCATCGAGCTCCAGGAGACTCCGAGCTATTCATTATGCAGAAGGATGGCTAGCGGTGAGAAAAGGCACAACGCATCAAGCACGGCGGCGGGTCGAACGGGAGACCGAGTACTTGTTGCTGACTCTTTTCATTTCAGTGGCTTCTGTGGCGATTGTCTGGCGAGCATTCGTTAACGTGTACTCGCCAGCCACCGTACTTGGGCTCGTAAACTGTTGGCTATCGGCGCTGGGATTATGTCTTGCGTGCAGGAAAGGTAAAGGCGGACCGCTCGCGATCACTTTCTACGCCTTCATTTTTGTTTGGCTCGGCATAGCTCCGCTAGCACAGATAAATGCGAGAAGGCTACCCTGGTCCGATTCTGATGTGTCGACCTACTATTTTGCGGCACAAGCACTGACAACCATAGCAGTGCTTGGTTATTCAGCAGGATACGCAACGGCAATTCGCGGTAACCGTTACGGACGGAAGCGCAAGAAACAGGGGATACCAGATAGGTCATCAACTAACGCGTTTAAGCCAGTTCTACCGCTTGCAATCTGCGGACTGCTCATTCTACCTGTACTCAGTGCTTCAGGAGGTTTAGCGGGACGGTTCGAGACGCGAGACAAGCTTACCGCAACCTTCGAAGCGTCAGGACTCACTATGGAGAATGGAAACTCGATTCTACTTTTTGTCCTTAATAGGCTTCCTGCCGCTGCTGCTTTGGCTGCTCTAATGGTTTCGATATTGGCGGTTAAGAACGCGCGGAACTACAAGGGTCCGGCGCGCACTAGAAGCATATTCGCATGGCTCGGTGTTATGATATCGCTGATATTTTGCTCAATTCTCGCGAACCCATACTCGAGTTCTCGGTACGTGGCGTTCGCGGTGATAATGGTCGCCTTTCTTGCGACAGTCAATCTCGGGACTACAGGGATAAGGCTTGCTTTCAGCGTAATCACCGTAATTGGGCTTATCGTTATCTACCCACTCGCTACGTGGTTTAAGCGAGATAGCCTAAGAGTTGGTAGCCCAGTTAGGCTGAGTGACGCTTTCTACAGTGTAGACTTCGACGGGTTTCAGCAGACAATCAACACGTTTGTGCACGTGGAAGAATCAGGATATGCGTTCGGAAATCATATTCTGTCGGCTGCGTTCTTCTTTATTCCGCGCGGAATTTGGCCGGGGAAGGCGGAGCCGGCGAGCCTGGAGATAGCAGAATCTCGTGGCTACTCGTTCGAGAATCTCTCGCTACCGTTGTGGGCCGAAATATATTTAGACGGCGGGCTGATCCTCGTGGTTATTGCGCTAGTGTCGTACGGATATCTGTCGAGCCGGCTCGACCAAAGATACTATGAAGGTAGTGGCCAGTTTGGCCGAACGATCTGTATCGCGCTGGCGGCGTGTCAGCCGGGAATCATCAGAGGTCCATTAGGTGCTCAAGTGGGCTTCTTGGGAGCAGTCGTGCTTATCACCGTTCTGTCAGTCTATGATGTTCGAAGCTTCGGTGGTCTTGCATATCGCCGTTCACGGACGATGCAAGGGTATGTCAATGTCGACGTCTAATAGGTTGAGTCTCGATGGACTCGTAGTAAATGTGGGTATCCGGAGAATTTCCTTTGGAGATGGCGTGGGAGGAATGGAACGGGCAGCCAACCGCCATCTGCGAGGATTGATTTCTGCGGGAGCGACGGTGCGTTTGTTTACGGATGCCGTGACCATAACCGGTGATCTCATTCCCGACGTCGAAGTAGTTCACGTTCCATGGCCGCGGGGTCTTTCAAGGGGAGGGGGCGTCAGCTTTGGACTGGCGTACGCCATGTGGGCGAATAGGCTCGCAAAAATTCTCCAGCTGACTGTCCACCCTGGAGACGTAATTCATTTACACGGGGCTGCCGCAGGCGCGCTGATGTCGGAAGAACTGCGCCGTTCATATATCACGGTTGTGAACCCCCATGGGATGGAAGAATTTGGTGCATTCTCGGCCAAACGTCTATCTAACAGGTTATTCACTCGCAAGATGGTCCGCGCCGGGCGCCACGGCGACCGTATTATTGCCACTGATCTCAGTCTCGTTAGTCGTATCGAAAGAGCGATTAGGCCGATGCCTGGGACCGTAGCAATAATTCCGAATGCAGTAGACGTGAGCGCTCTTGCGAAGCAGGCTGCCAGTGCAAGGCCGGTAGCACTAGAAGGAGTGGATTATACAATCGTCTCGATCGGACGTTTGGTGCAGAACAAAGGATATGATCTTCTCGCCGAGGCGATTGTAGATCTTAGTTTACGAGCGAGGTTGCCGCGAAGAGTCGGCTGGGTTCATTTCGGCGTTGGACCGGAGCGCGCAAAAGTCGAGCGGATCATTGGGCGGCTGCGTGGGCGTGTGTTTTTCGATGTTATCGGCGACGCCTCGGACGACATTGTGCAGTCTACGCTTGCCGAATGTGATCTCTTTGTTCAGCCATCGCGTTATGAAGGTAGTAGTCTCACCACCCTAGAAGCCATGAGTCATGGACGGCAAATCGTGGCGACTGCTGTGGGTGGCATTCCTGAGAAGATTGTCCATGGTAAGACCGGGTACTTAGCGCGAACCGCGACGGTTAGCGACATAACGTCGTGCATTCTGACTGCCCTTCTCGATAAGCGTTCGACCGGCGTCGCTGCCCGTGAACTCGTTACGGAAAGGTTTGGCGTAGACAGCGAACTTCGATCTTATATTGATCTATACCTTGCGCTTTCAAGAGACAATACGAAGGTCCAAGGGGCGTGAGGCGCGGCGTATGGCGGTTAATCTCGGGGGGGTTGCTCGGAAAATTCTTGGGTCTCTTTCGTGAGGTAGTTGTCGCATTCCTTTACGGCACGTCCGATGTAGCCGCCGCTTCCCGGGTAGCGCAGGCTGCAGTGCTGTCTCCGATGAATATCGCGACGACGGATGTCCTAAGTGGTGCTTTTCTCCCGGAACATGCGCGCCAACGTACTATTGACCGAGCACAGGCCTCTTGGCTCTATCGTGGAATTAGAAGTTGCCTACTCTTGTTAGGTGTCTGCTCGGTAGTTCTATATATTGCGTGCGCTCCGCAGATCGTTGGTCTTCTTGTTGCGCGCCCTTCTGACGATTTCTCGGCTATCGCTATTTCTTTGATATCTGCGATGGCTCTGGGTCTTCCATTTTATCTTTATTATATAGTGGGTAGCTATTTGGCGCTTTCTCATGGTGACTATATTCCTAGTACGATAAGGGCGACGGGCCAGAGCGTTGGGTTGATTGTCGGGGCCGTGTTGGCCTACTTGCTGCATCTGCCAGCGCTCATCCTTGGTGGCTTTTCTGGAGCTTATTTTGTTCTTACGATGTGGCTCGCCGTTCGGATCAGGAGAAAAGAATACCTGGTTTTGGACGACCAAGATCGGAAATTCTCATATCGTAGAGCGTTTGGTGCGCTCAGGCTTCTTACGAAGCCTAGTCTAGCGTTGATGTGGATCCCACTCTTCGCCCAGGCGGAAGTGTTGTTCGAAAAACGTGAGGCGAGCACGCTCGGAACTTCAGCAATAGCCGCTGTTGATTATGCTCGCATTATCGCGGAGACGGGAATACTTATTCTCGCTATGCCTATTGGGATGACTGCGCTCGTTGTTTATCCGACGCTTAGGAATGATCAATTTAGAGCTAGTATTTCGAATATCCTTTCCGTATTCTTGCCGGCTTCAATTGCTGGGAGCATCTTGTTGTTCTCTCTGTCGGACCTCGTGGTTAGGACTTTATTCGCCCGTGGCGCTTTCGACACCAGTGCTGTGTCTGAGACCTCGTCTATCCTTCGGGGCTATAGTGTAGGACTATGGGCGCTTCTTGTGAACTATACGATGGTGAAGGCCCTTAATGCGCGGTTCAGAAATTTTGAGGCGATTTTGGCCGTTGCATTGCAATGCGTGGTAACTATTACGATCCGACCTTATGCTGTTTCACACCTCGGTCCGTTTGGGCTTGGACTGTCCCTCTCCGTTGGCGCCTTGGTTGCTCTTCTCTTCGGCCTGTGGCGCGTCGGCGGTTCCACTATTCTTGGGCGTTCTTTGTTATTTCTCTTGCCGTCACTAGGAGTTTTGATAGTTGGTGAGGGTCTAGTCGCTGGCGGAATACCGCGAAGCCTAATGGCGGTTCTTGTATGTTTCACTGCAACGATCAATCTGGTTTTGATACCAACAGTCCGGTCGCTGGTTATCGGACGTATGTTTGCGGACTGGAGGAATAGGTTCCACGGTTCGCACACGGATTCTGATGGCGGGCGCGAATGATTTGTTTACTTCTTGGGACGTTGCGGTCTCGGTGTCGTGGCGGCCCCATCGTGGAGGACTCCAAGTCACGCTCGTGTAATCGTTCATCGGCGACAACTTGTCGAGATTCTCTCGAGGTGGGTCGTCCTGTTCCCTCGATCACGACTACAGGTGCGCGTGTCCGCGGTGGGTCGCTTCTAGCACCGGTTTCGATGATCTTGGCGGACGCGGTGATGGCGGCGCTTCTATCCGAGGGCGCAGCTGGTTTGGGAGTTTTGATCTTATGAGATTCGGTCGTCGCGATGTTTTGCGTTTGGGTGGTCTTGCTGCTGTTGCCTTGGCAGTCTCGACGGACGGAGATTTGCCATTGGAGGTTGAAATAGATCAGGACGTCGATATCCGCGTTTTTCACACTTCTCGTACTACATCGACCGCTGACCTCAATAGATCGCTTTTCTGGAATCGCGGTAAATACGTGGCGTTGCGCGGCGTTCACCTGTGCACCGCCCCGATCCGGATTCATTCCGGTACCACGCTGGATCTATCCCGTTGTCACCTTATTCGTTCCCATAATGGCGAAGGCGATGCTGGGGGTACATTGGTGAATTCAGATCAGGCGGGGGGAAACACCTGTATACGGATACTCGGCGCTCGTCTATCTGCGCCAGATGGATTTAGCGGCAAGCATATAGGTTTCGTGCGGGTAGAGAATGTATCGATAGAGGGTCTCATTATCGATTCGTGCTGTGGGGATTTTATGGCGGTCTTTAGGAACTGCGCTGACGTTCTTGTAAAGGAAGTCAGATGGTCGGGGAGTTCGTATCACGGAGAGGATGGACTCCATCTTTATGGCGTAGTTGGATGTCTTGTGACCGGTTGCATTATTTCTTCCGGTGATGACGCTATCTCCCTCACCGCGAAGGCTAAGGATATAGGTCGGCTGGAAAAGATTAGAATTGAAAAATGTTGCTTGGAATCTGCGATGGCTTCTGCCATCAAGATGCACGTTTTACCGAGTGCGCCGAACGCGTGGATTGACGACGTCGAAATTGTGGACTGTGTTGCGATCGTGGCGGTGGGTTCCGACCCTCATGACGGGTTCAGGCTCCTTGACGCGACGTCTGGCCCGTCGCGAATTGGGTCGGTGCGAGTTGCGAACGTGGATATATTCCTGCAGGGCAACCGCGGTTCTGGGATTCGTGTCCGCGGGATTGATAACCTGGTGCTGCAAGATGTTCGCCTTTCGGGTTTTATTGGTGTAGGAATCTGGATAGCCGGTCAGGGTCTTGGTTCGTCAATGTCTGGTCCAATAGAACTGGATCGAGGGCGTGTTTTTGGATCAGTCGACGCGGATCGCGAGAGCTTCATCCTTCGTCGACTTTCTGAGGTTTTGATCACTGATTGTTCTTCGTTTCATTCCCGTGGGGCAGGCATGTTATTGGACGAGTGTGATTCAGTCTCGATATCTTCTTGCCTTGTATCACAATCAATAGGTCCTTGTGTTCTAGTTAGGGAGTCGACTGGTGTTGTGGTTCGCGATAGCCTCTTTGTGAGCTGCGGTGGAAGTGTGTATCTGGGGAGGGATTCCTATTCAGCCGGTAATTTCGAATCTTCCAATACGATTTCACCTATACAATAGGGTGTTTAGTCGAGTGAGGTTATCTTTCTTGTTGTTTTTCTGAGGTTGCGTAGATCCCGTGGCTCACCCGGGCGTTTTGTAGATGTACTGTCATATAGATGGAGGTAGATAGATGGATGAAGAATTCGTTTCTTCCCGCGCTGTACTCGGGGAGTTGAAAGACTTGTTTTCACGAGGCTGGTGGATCTTGGCCTTGGGGGGGCTTGTCGGAGCGGTCGTTGCCGCAGGCTGGAGTCTCAGTGAGCGCCCGGTCTACCGCTCGGTAGCTACGTTGTACGTCACTTCTAGCCTTGACGGGGCTTCGGCGAGTGCTGCATATCAGGGTTCGATGGCGTCGCAGCAGCGGGTCCTTTCTTACAGTCGGTTGGTGTCTTCGGACGCGGTTGTGCGCAGTGCCCTAGCTGAGTCTGGCCTCTCTATGACTCTCGATACGGCCCTGACCTCTTTGTCGGCGTCGGGTGCGCCTAACACAGTCCTGTTGAACATCTCAGCCACGAGCACCGATCAAACGACCGCGATGCGCTTGGCCAACGGGGCGGCTGTGGCCATGGAGAAGTATGTAAGGGTTCTTGAGACTCCGTCTGGTGGTGGTGAACCGTTGGCGAAGTTGACCGTGGTTACCCCAGCACAGTTGAGTGTTAATCCTGTTTCGCCGCGTACAGGTAGAAATGTTGCGGTAGGGCTTGGAGGAGGTGTTTTCGTTGGTATAGGCGTGCTTATCCTCAGACAGCGTCTTGACCTGAAGTTGCGATCTCAGGAGGATCTCGACGAGATTTCCAGTCTTCCTGTCTTGGGGACACTTCCCGATGATACCGGGCTTTCAGGGCATTCGGTCATTGACTTCGGCGCAGGTGCTAATCCTGTCGCGGAAGCGCTTCGTCGGGTCCGTACGAACTTAGAGTTTGTTAGCGTTGATAGGCCTTTGAGGACTCTTCTTGTGACCAGCCCTGCCGCTGGCGAAGGCAAGACAACTACCTCGGTTAATTTAGCCTCCGCGTTCGCTGAAATGGGAAGGCGTGTTTTGATCGTCGATGCGGATCTTCGGCGCGGATCGATTGGGGAGCTATTTTCTGTTAATTCTCGCGTGGGAATTTCTGACGTTCTGCTTGGCCGTCTTTCGATCCACGATGCAATCCAAGAATCGGATATTCCTGGCCTTTTTGTTCTCTCGCGCGGTTCTGATGTTCCTAATCCTGTGGAATTGTTGAGTTCACAGAGGGCGTCGGATATGTTCTCTCAGGCTTCGGGGCTTTGCGATATTATGCTGATTGATTCGCCGCCCCTCCTTGTGCTTTCTGATTCCGCAGTTCTGTCCACGTATGCGGATGGCGTGGTTCTCGTCGTGCGTGGGAATCAGAGTAAGAAACCAGAGATCGTGTCATCGATTGCCGAACTTGGACGGGCGCATTCAGCCATAGTGGGCGTGATCTTCAATGGCGCGCCTGTTAGCGTTGGGGCATACGGGTCGGAGTACGGCGCACGCGCGGGAGACTCTCTAGATTCTGCCGATGCCGTCAAGAGTTGAACGACCAGTTCTACTGGTCAGGCCGGGTTCCTGCATGATCTTTCAGCGCAAATGCCAGTGTTTCTTCTTTATCTGCGGGTGTCGAAGATCACCTTTTCTAACGACGTCTTCTCTTGTTTTCATTTCTTTTCAATTTGATGCTTCGACTCCGCGGCCGACGGACGTTCGTTGGGTTCAGTGCTTCGACGGCGAGAGCACGGCTGACTCGGCGCCGTGGAAGCGAATCTCAAAGGGGGATTTCCATGTGGCTAACGTGCAGTTCACCGTGGTCGGCAATGTAGCGGTCGAGCAACAAAGGTCTTTGACGATGCTCGGTGTTCCACCAAACGACGCTTGTGCAAGGCGAAGCGCAAGTGGCCCTTCGGTCGGGTGCAGGCACGGCCACTGTGAAGGCGACGTGCCCGCATGCGAGACGTCGAAAATGAGTTGTCGTGACGGTGTCGCGAAATGGAGAAGCGGAGGGAATGTCTCGATACGGGTCGGACTCCCTGCGCTTGCTTGAGGCAGCTCGATCCGCGGAAGGGAGCTTGGACTCGTTGCATTCGGATGCGTCGGCTCGATCGGCAGAATTGGGGGTGCTCCCAGGCGTAGACGTTGAGTCCGTTCGAGCAATGAAGGGGCGCGTGCCTTCGCGCGCGGGGGCTAAAAGTGTTGGGTTAGCGAGAGATGAGGGAGCGGGCTCACGTGGGCGAGCGTACGGATCTATTCAAGATTTTCCGTTCAGCGAGGCACAGAAGTCGTTGTGGCTCATGCAGGAGGCGATACCAGAGCTGCCATTGAACATCGCGCAGTACACCGAACTGGACGGCTACATCGACCCTGACGCGTTCGTCCGATTTGGGAGCGAAGCGGTTAGCAACGCCCAGTTCATGCAGGTCCGATACGAACGCGACGGCGAGAACGTTGTCGGCATCTACGACCCTGCCCTCCACAACACGCCAGATTACTTCGATCTCCGGTCCGAACCCGATCCGCGTTCGGCGGCGGAAGCGCTGATGCTCGAGGACTACTCACGGCCGTTGAATCCGCTCACCGATCGCACCGTCGTTGGATTTCTCATGCGCATCGAGGATGAGAAGTTCATCCTCTACAACCGGGGCCACCATCTCGTCGCCGACGGATTGTCGGCGAAAGACCACATGATCGCGGGTCTGGATGCCTACAGCGCCGGCATCGCCGGTCAACCAGTTGCGCCTTCGGAACCGGTCGACTTTGCGCTCCCCGCCCGCGCCGATGCCGGCTACCGCACATCCAACCGCTTCCAAATAGATCGCAGTTACTGGCGCGAGACGCTCGCAGACATGCCTGCGCCGGCGAGCCTTGCATACCGGAGCGGGACACCGGCCGCAGTCAGCAGACGAATATCAGCTGCGGTTCCAGCCGCGACAATGCAATCATTGACGGAAGCGGCAGAACAGAACTCGACCACGCTCCCTGCACTCATCGCAACAGCACTCTCCGGCTACATAAGCCGGATCAGCGGCAGCGATGACGTGATCATCAACTTTCCGGTCGCCGCCCGGACGACCGCGGCGCTACGCCGCACCCCATTGCCGGTGTCCAATGTGGTGCCACTGCGTACCCACGTCGGGCCCCTAGTCACCGTTTCCGAAGCACTCCGCGGAACCCAATCCGCACTCATGGGTGCACTCCGGCACCAGCGATATCGATATGCAGACATTCGTAACGACCTCGAGGACGCCACCTCGGTCAATCCGCTTGGATCGCGCGGCCTCAACGGCCCAGTCCTCAACCTGATGCTCTTCGACCGCGAATTCCGTTGCGGAGAGGCCACTGCCACCTTTCACGTGCTGACCACCGGCCCGGTCGACGACCTCTCGGTCAACATCTATCCGTCCGCGGGCAGCGGCAACCCGGGCCTCGTCCTCGATATCGAAGCCAACCCCAATCGCTACGATGACGCCGAAGTCGCCGAACATCACCGGCAACTCCTCGCGATGCTGCACACCTTCGCCGACGCCCTCCTAAGCCGACCCGAGAGTTTGATCGACGAACTTCCGCTGGTGGTTTCGCAAGGAGCGCAATCACTCATCGCGCCACGGCCGGCAACGCTTCCGGAACTGCTCGACCAGGCGGTGGCCCGGCACTCGAATGCGCTAGGACTCGACGGGGCAGCGACCGGGGAGGATGTTGGCCTGACATTCGGTGAACTCGATAGCCGGGCAACCGAACTCGCCAGTCGACTCCGGGGGATGGGCGCGCGGCCGGGAACCGTGGTGGCGATCATGGTGGGGCGCGGCGGTGGCCAGATGGTCGCGTGGTGGGCGGTGGCCCGAACGGGTGCGACCATCCTGCTGATCGATCCTGCTCAGCCATCGGCTCGCATCGCGCGAATCCTCGCGACGGCGGAACCGGTGGTGACCATCTCGCGTGACGGCGCTGATCTCGGTGGGTCGATCCTGACACTCGAGGAGCTATCGCGGCGGGAGCCAGCAGTCCTCGATCACGAGCGGCCTCACCTCGACGAGGCCGCGTACCTTGTCTTCACCTCGGGCACCACCGGAGAACCCAAGGGTGTTCCGGTGCCGCACCGAGGGCTGAGCACGTTGGTGGAGGCGTTACGTGGACCGTTCGGCGGCAATGACTCCGGTGGCCGGCTGATCGGGCTCGCATCACCGATGTTCGATGCTGTCCACACCGAACTGCTGGCCTGCGCGACGCTCGGTCTCTGCATGGTGCCGGCACCGGGCCCGACCCCGCAGCTCGGTGACCTCCTGGTCTCCGCGGGCATAACGCACATGATGGCGACTCCGTCGATCATCGCAACCATCCCGGACGCACAGCTACCCGAGCGGGTCATCTCGACGGGGGAAGCATTGCCGCCGGCACTCGCCGCACGCCTCACCGCCGCGCGCACGGCCTACAACCTCTACGGCCCTGCGGAATTCACCCTGTACGCCGTAACCGCAACCCTCGATCCGGGCACGTCATGGGACCGGCCTGTGCCGATCGGATACGCGAACGTGGGTGTTGCCATCCATGTCCTCGACCACCGACTGCGCCCCGTACCGCCCGGGGTGATCGGTGAGATCTACCTCTCCGGACCGCAGACCGCGCGTGGCTATCTCGGCCAGACCGGTTCCACGGCAGCCCATTTTGTTGCGAACCCGTGGGGCGACGGGCAACGTATGTACCGCACCGGTGACCTCGGACGTATCGACCCGACCGCCGGAGCGTTGCATTATCACGGGCGCAACGACCACCAGTTTTCCATCCGTGGTGTCCGCGTCGAGCCGGCTGAGATCGAACGAGCTAGTACAGAGATCAATGGGGTGGCTGAGGTGGTGGCGGTACTCGCCGACACCACCCACGGTCCGGTAATCGACCTCGGCGTCACCACCGACGACAACGCCGACCGGGCGCGGATTCCACACATCCTCCGGCGCCATCTCACCGCGGCTCTGCCGCCGGTCATGTGGCCGCGACGCATCGTCGTTCTCGACGCCATGCCGCTCGGTGACACAGGCAAACTCGATCGCATTGCTGCACGGACCGAGATCGAGAACACCCCCGACGAGCCGACGGCTTATGTTGCGCCGCAAGATGATCTGGAGCGAGTCATCGCCGACGTGGTGGGCGAAGTCCTCGGCATCGAGGATCCGTCCATGGCGGCCGGTCTGCTGGAACTCGGCGCGACATCGATGTCGTTGCTGCACATCGCTGCTCAGTTGAGTTCCGGCGAGAACGTGGAGATCCGGATCGGAGACCTCGCCGTAGCTGCCTCTGTGGCAGAGCTCGCTGACGTGGTTCGCTCTGGTCGTCCTGCCCCGGCTGCGCGAGAAACTCCACCCCGGACATGCTTCCGACCCAGCCGCGCCCAACGCGAGATCTGGCTGCTCAATCGCGTCGAACCGACCTCGCCCGTCTATCACCTGCCGGTCCGCCTCACGCTTGCGGCGGGAATCACCGCGGAGAACGTGCGTGCGGCGCTGCTTGATGTCGCCATCCGGCACGAGGTGCTGCGCAAGGTATTTGCGGCGGATACCGACGGAGAGCCCGTCGGGCGGGTGTTGGACGTCGACCGGGTGGCAGAGAAGCTTCCCGTCAGTGTGGGACGTCTCGATGAGCCCGGGGTGCGGGCTGCCGTGGATGCGCCGTTCGACCTGACGACTGCGCCGCCGTGGCGGGCGGTGATCGATGAGACCCTTCGAGACGCTCGCTCGGCTAGCGCCTCGCGGGCTCCTCAGGAACCGGGGGGCCTGAAGATGGTGTTGGTCGGTCACCACGTGGCGCTTGATGCGTGGTCAATGCCGCTTCTCCTCGCTGACTTCGCCACCGCGGTTCGGGCACGCCAGGCCGGAGTCGAGCCGCAGTGGGCCAGCCCTGCGGACTCGTATGGTGGGCACACCGCAGAGGACTCAGATACCGCTGCGGCAGAAGAGTATTGGGCTGGCGCGCTTGACGGCGCTCCCGAGCACCTCGCGCTGCCCGAACCGGCCGTTCCGGCACAGACTGGGCTCACCGCCGGAACCGCCACCTACATGGAGCGGACGATCGATGCGTCGGTGTGTCGGGCGGCCACAGATCGCGCGACCACTGCGGGAACCACGCTGCACAGCGTGTTGCACGTTGCTCTCGCCGCAACCCTCGCCCAATTCAGTGGGACGGACGACACCGTCGTCGCGGTCCCGATCGCTGGCCGCTCGAGCACCGATACCCTCACTCAGGTCGGAATGTTCGTGCAGACCGTGCCGCTGCGGCTGAGGGGGGTATGTGATCATACTCTCGCCGAATCGCTTGTGGCATCAGCCGATACGCTTGCCGGCGCCGTCCGTCACGCGGACGCCGCGCCGGCAAGTTTGCCGGACGTGATCCTCGCCTACGAGTCCGAGGATCCGCAGCTGGTGGATACCGAGGTGGTCGTGTCGAGCGAACCGTTGCGCACCGGGGTTGCACGCACCGCACTCGAGTTCACCGTCGCCCCTGACGGCGCGAACGGTCTCCACGTAACGGCAACCGTTGCGGAACATCACATTGACGTCCAGGGCGCCACCCAGATACTCGAAACCTTCGTGGCGGCCGTCGCCGGACTGGCGGACGCGGACCCGGAGAGCATGGTTCGGGAGTGCCTGCCAGCTGTCGACCCGCCTCAGGCTGTGGCGCGACAGACTCCGCGCATTGATCCGATCTCTGCGCTCCGCCGGTCTGCCGTCGAGAATCCCAATGCCCCAGCCATTCTCGATGGATCGGGGACGGTGACGTATGCCGAGCTGCTTACGCACGCCGAGGAGGTGGCGACTCGCCTTGCTGCGGTCGGTGTCCAGTGTGGGGACGCGGTGGCTCTGCGTCTGCGCCGCAGCGCCGACACACTAGTTGCGATGGTCGCCGTGCTGATGGCCGACGCAGCCTATGTTCCGATCGACCCGATCTACCCGAAGGCGCGCATCGACACGATTCTGCACGACGTTCGTCCGGTGGTGATCGTTTCTGACGGTGGTGGTCCCGACGACGCGCGACCGGCGGAGGGGACCGCTTCGGGCGGAGCGGAACGCGCTGCTCGACCGGTGTCGAGGTTGAACATCTCTCCGTACCCGCAGCACCAGGCACGACCCGAGCGAGATACCGACCTCGCCTACGTCATCCACACCTCCGGGTCGACCGGCACACCCAAGGGCGTCCGTGTAACCCGCACGAATCTGGCCGCGATGCTCGGCGCGGCGCTCGACGTGGTCGGCGCGCGCGACACCGACGTCTGGAGCTGGGCGCACTCGTACGCTTTTGACTTCTCGGTCTGGGAGATCTTCGGCGCGTTGGCCTCCGGCGGATCGATCGCCGTGATGGACACCGCCACCGTCCGAGACCCGGCGGAATTCGTTACCGCAGTGGAACGACATGGCGTCACGATCCTCTCGCAGACCCCGACGTCGTTCAGCCGGTTCATCGACCCCGAGGTGCGGCGGCACATCCGCGGTACCGAGTCGGCGACCGCCGCGCCATCACTGCGCTGCGTCGTCTTTGGCGGAGAGGCGCTCGACCCCGCGTCGTTGCGATCGTGGGCCCACCGCAATCCCGGGGTGCGGCTGATCAATATGTACGGCATCACGGAGACCACGGTGCACCTCACGTGGAGCGATGTCGATGTCGACGACGAACGAAGCATCATCGGCGTGCCACTTGATGGTGTCGGCCTGCACGTGCTCGATCAGCGCGGGTGGCCGGTCCCGGTTGGTGGCCGGGGGGAGCTGTGGGTCTCCGGAACGCAGGTGGCATCGGGCTATCTCCGGTCGGCCGAGTTGACCGCCGAACGCTTTGTCGCCCAACCGGATGGCACTCGCCGGTACCGTACGGGCGACATCGTTCGGCGTATCGATGGCGAGCGACTGGCGTATCTTGGCCGCTCCGACGACCAGGTGCAGATCCGCGGCCATCGCGTCGATCCGGCTGAGGTGGTGGCCGCGCTCCACGATGTTGACGGGGTGAGTGACGTACGGGTGGTTATCCAGCCGGGTGCGCAGCGCGGTGACGAGCGGCTGGTGGCCTTTGTGCTGGCGGGCGATCACGCGGGCGAAGCACACCTGCTCGCCGAATGTGCCGCGCGGCTACCGGCGCACGCGGTGCCGTCGCGGATCGGTGTCGTGACGCGATGGCCGATGACCGACACCGGGAAACTCGACCGCGCCTCGCTGCTTGCGTCGCTGGGGCAGGTGAGCTCGTCGGCACGTCCGCTGACCGCGCCGGAGGAGATCGTTGCCGCCGCGATGCACACGGTGCTCGGCGACGGAACTCTCGACCTTCTCGGCCCGCACACGAGTTTCTTTGCAGCCGGGGGTAGTTCGTTGTCGGCGGCTCGGTTGGCGGCTCGGCTGTCCAGTGGTGAGCAGCAGGTGTCGGTGGCCGACATCTTCGACAACCCGACCGTCGAAGGCATCGCCCGGCTGCTTCAGGCGACGTCTTCGGGCGATCCAGTTCCGGCTCTGGACGCGCATGAGGTTCTGCCGCAGCATCTTCCGCTCACGCCTGAGCAGGAGGATCTTTGGCTGAGGTGGCGGGCAGATCCGGAGTTCACTGGGTATCTGCTGCCGGTGGCTGTGCCGTTGGGTGATGTTGATCCGGGTCGTGTCCGGCGCGTGCTTGAGGTGATGGTTCGGCGGCATGATGTTTTGCGGACGAGTTTTCCTGAGCGTGAGGGTGTGCCGTATCAGTGGTGGTGGGATGATGCGGCGTTGGGTCGCGAGTTGGCGATGGTGTTGCGTGGTGGGGTTTCGACAACGCCGCCTCGGCTAGCGCCTCGGGGGCTGCTCAACCAGCGGGGGGATGGGGCAGACACCTCGGGTCTCGATCGCCGGGTCCGACAATTGTGCCGGCCTATCGATCTGACGGAGTCGCTGCCGTGGCGGGCCGAGCTCGTCGAGCAAGACGGTGGGCTGTGGCTCCTCGGGGCGATCCACCATATCGCTGTCGACGGTGAGGCTCTCGACATACTTGCCGCCGAGTTCCACGAACTACTCACCACTGAGGGCCATCCCAGCGGTCGGCCGCCGATCGACTACCGCGACTACACACTTTGGCGACAGACCGTCCTCGAGCAGCGTCGGCCGCAGCTCGTCGAGTACTGGTCAACGGTGTTCGACACCCCGCCCGAGCCGCTGCACCTTCCGGAGATGAATTTCGCTGCAGCGCTGGGCAGCAACGACGGTCAGACCGCGCATGAGGTAACCGCGGTGCTGACCGCGGCGGAAACCACCGCGCTCGATGCGCTCGCGGGGGAATGCCGCACCACGCCGTATATCCTGCTGCACACCGTGATCGCCGCGGTCCTCACTCGAACGTCGGGCGCGGATTCCATCACCATCGGAGCGGCCGTCACCGGACGCCTCGACGACCGGCTCGCCGATGTCCCCGGCCTCTTCGCCCGCACCATCCCGCTGCACACCCGCATCGACCTCGACCTCCCGTTCCGACGACTCCTCACCGACGTCACCGTCCAGGACCTCGCCGCCATCGCGCACGCCGACCTCCCGCTCGCCGAGATCGCCGCACTCGCCGACCCCGCGCATACCGGAATCGGTCACGCACTGTTCGACGTCATGTTCGCCTCGGTCAACCCCGCCGTAATGGACCCGCTCGACGGACGACCGAAACCCCCGCCGCTCTTCGGCATCGACATCCAGGAATTCCGCAGCGACATCCGTCAGCACCTGACAATGACCTGCCGCGCCGCCGTCGCCGCCGCACCGACGCTCACAGCGCTCCTCAATCGCACCATCGAGACCCTGCGGGCCGTCCTCGCCGCCCCAGACGCCCCGACGATCACACACCTGACACCGACGCTGCCGACCCTCGCCCCGCCCACACCGTCGACCGTGATGTTGGCCGACCTTCTCACCGCGCACATGTCCACGGCTCCCACAGCGACCGCGATTATCGATGCTGCACAACATTTTCCGGGCCTCGGCGATACGATCACCAACGCCGACCTCGATCGCCTCACCACCGCGCTGGCCCGCCGCCTCGTCGCCATGGGCATCGGACCTGGCGACGTCGTCGCCCTCCACCTGCCCCGGTCGATCCACTCGGTGGTCGCCACGATCGCGGTCGCTCGCGCCGGGGCCGCCTTCGTTCACGTCGAGCCCACCGACCCGGCATCGCGCCGCCACATGCTGATCGCCCGGTCCCGCGCCCGCTGTCTGCTCACCACCAGTGAGCACGATTTTCCACACTCAGATTCGGAAATCGACGTCCTCTTTGCCGACGATCTGACTGCTGACGCTGGGCCCAGCTTCGACTCGGCCGAGCGCAGACGTCCGCTCCACCTCGACGACCTCGCCTACCTGACCTTCACCTCCGGCACCACCGGCACACCGAAGGCCGTCGAGATCACCCACCGCGGGCTCGCCGACTGGGCGCACGCCACCGCGTCGCGCCTCGGGCTCACCGCGACGGACCGCATGCTGCACACTTACGCCCCGACATTCGACGCCTACCTGATGGGTATCGTGCCCGTCCGCGTCGCCGGCGCGACCATCGTCATCTGCCCGCCGGATGTGGTCGCCGACAATGAACTCGGGGACACCCTCGAGCGTATGCAGGTCAACGTCCTCCTGACCACACCATCCGTGCTCGCCACCCTCAACCCCCACGCGCCAACATCGTTGCGACACATCGTCGTCGGCGGAGAAGCGCTCCCACCGAATCTGGTCCGCGACTGGCCGATCCCGATCACCAACGAATATGGCCCCACCGAAACCACCGTCGCCGCCACCTCCGCGACGCTGGTCGCGGGTGGGCCGGTCACGATCGGCACGCCGCTGCCTGGCGTTGGTGCCCTCATCCTCGACGACGCGCTGCGCCCGGTCCCAGACCTCACCATCGGCGAGCTCTATCTCACCGGCAACGGCCTGGCCCGCGGCTACCTCGACGACCCCGCCCGCACCGCAACAGCTTTCGTCGCGTGCCCATGGCAGCCGAGCCACCGGATGTATCGCACCGGCGACCTCGTCCACCGACGCCTCGACGGCACGCTCGTCATTCACGGCCGCAGCGACCATCAACTCAAGATCCGCGGCATCCGCATCGAGCCCGCCGAGATCAACGCCGCCTTGACCACGCTGCCCGACGTCGCGGCAGCCGCAACCACTACCCGAACTACCGCGGCGGGGGAGCAGATCCTCGCGTCGTGGGTCGTTCCGGAATCGGGCCACGACATCCGAACCGATGATGTCCGTCGGGATGTCGCGAATCTATTGCCGCGCAGCCTGGTTCCGGCCATCGTCACCGTAGTGGACTCAATTCCTCGGACATCGTCCGGGAAGATCGACCTCACCGCCTTGCCCGCCCCCGAGTTGGCCGCGGGTCGAGGCATTTCGGGTCCGACCGAAGAATTCGTTGCTCAGTCATGCGCGGAGATGCTCGACGTCGCCGTCGATGAGATCTCCGCCGATACCGACATCTTCATCCTTGGTGTCACCTCACTGAGCGCGTCACGCATCGCCGCACGACTCTCCGCAGAGACAGGTCACGAACTTCCGCTGCGCGAGCTCTTCGACGCCCGCACCGTTGCCGCGATCGCGACCCGCCTGGACGATGCACCATCGACGACGCGCATCGTTCCGGTGCACCGGCCACTGCCGGAACACCTTCCGCTGTCACCGGCCCAGCAGCGCATGTGGATTCACCATCGCCTGCACCCGACCTCGAGCGCCTACCACCTACCGATCGCCGTCCGACTTCGCGGCTTACTCGATGTCGTGCGACTCCAGCATGCTCTGGCGACCGTTGTCGCCGCACACGCCAGCCTGCGAACGGTCTATCCCGATGGCCCGAGCGGACCCGCGCAGGTGGTTCTGGAGGCTGCGGACATTCCGCTCCACACCGTCACTATTGCGCCACAGCACCTGGCCGATGCGGTTTACACCGAGGTCACCACGCCGTTCGACCTCACCCTCGAACCCGGGATCCGCGCGCACCTTCTGACCTCTTCCTCTGATCGGCACGACTCCGTCCTCGTCGTGGTGATGCACCACATCGCCGT
Organism: Gordonia sp. NPDC003424; assembly: GCF_053588655.1. Taxonomy (NCBI): domain Bacteria; kingdom Bacillati; phylum Actinomycetota; class Actinomycetes; order Mycobacteriales; family Gordoniaceae; genus Gordonia; species Gordonia sp. NPDC003424. Next base: position 165,361 of record NZ_JBSFQJ010000010.1, on the reverse strand, counting down.
TGACGGCTGGTCGACGCGCACGTTGCTCGACGACCTCCTTAACGCCTACGCCGGCCGCGACGTTGATCCGCGCACCGACCTGACCTACGCGGACTTCTCCATGTGGCAACGCGAAGTCCTGGGTGATGCGGGTGACCCGCAGAGTCGACAGGCTGAGGAGATCAATTACTGGGCAAGCGCTTTGGCGGGCGCATCGCCGGTTCGGTTCCCGGGCGTTGACGATGGACGTGGTGTCGATGCCCGTTCGGGTCGGATTACGCGGACCCTGGACTCGCAGGTCACCGCTGAGGTGACGCGGGTCACTGCCACGCGATCGGCGACGCTGTTTCATGCGGTGCATGCGGCGTTGGCCGAAACGCTCAGCCACCTGAGCGGGGATTCCGACATTACGGTCGGCGTCCCGGTCCGCGGCCGTCCTGACCCGGCATGGGACGACGTGGTCGGCATGTTTGTGAACACCGTTGCGGTGCGAACCCATGTCGACTTCGGCGCACCCATCGTCGATGCGATCAGCGACAGTCGCAACGGTATGTTGGTCGCCGACGCGCACAGTCTGGTGCCGTACGACGACGTGGTGCGCGCTCTGTTCCCGGCGTCGCGCACGGCTGCGGGGGAGGACCCGCTGATTTCGGTGCTGCTGGTGAGCCAGGACGTCGTGCCCAGCCTGGGTGGCGATTTTGAGATCGACGGCGGGGTTCGGGCGGAGATCGTCGGATATGTCGCGGATGCCATTGCGGCGAAGTATGACCTCGAAGTTGTTGTGGCGCAGGAGGCTGAGGGCACGACGATTGGCGTTGTGCATTCGGGGAGGGTGTCGCGGGCGACGGCTGGGTTGGTGCTGGATGGGGTGTTGGGGTATTTGGAGGGGGTCGCGGGGGGTCTCGACAGGCCCGGGCTCGCTGCGCTCGCTCGGGCTGCTCGACCGGCGGGGGGTGGGGCTGGTGCTGAAGGTGTGGAGAGTGCGGGTCTCGACACGCCCGGGCTCGCTGCGCTCGCTCGGGCTGCTCGACCGGCGGTGGGTAGGGCTGGTGCTGAAGGTGTGGAGAGTGCGGGTCTCGACACGCCCGGGCTCGCTGCGCTCGCTCGGGCTGCTCGACCGGCGGAGGGGGCGCGGGGTCTCGATGCGCGCGGCTCCTTCGTCGCCGGGCTTACTCGACCAGCGAGCGAGGCGTCTGCTCGACCAGCGGGGGAAGCGCACGTGGGGGCTGTCAGTGCGGCATTCGCAACCGCTCTCAATCTTCCGCCGGAGTCGATCGACGACGGTGCGGACTTCTTCGCGTTCGGCGGTACCTCGCTGTCGGCGGCGCGGGTCGTTTCGGCGCTCAGGACAGCAACCGGCCGGCAGATCCCTGCGCAACTACTGTTCGAGAATCCGACGCCCGATGCGCTTGCCGCCGCGATGGCAGCGGTCACCACGGCGGCGGAACTGCCTGCGCTGCTGTCCTTCTCCGACAGCCCGGATGAGCTGCCGCTGGCACCGACTCAACAACGTATTTGGACCAGCGCCACCCTCTTCCCTGAGGAGGCGACCTATATGGTCCCACTCATTGTGCCGACTCCCGGTCACTCGGTCGTCGAGGCCGAGGAAGCGATCACGGCACTCGTTGCGGCACAACCTGTCCTGCGCACCCGCTATGCCGATAGCGGCGACGGTCCACGCCAGATCCTCGATCACTCCGAGCCGGCGATCTCGCATCTCGCTGTCAAGGGAATCACACCGCATATCATTCAGACGCTGCTGACCACACCATTTGATCTTGCCTCCGCACCACCGATCCGGTTCACCGTCATCACCGACGGCCCGCAAGCGACGGCCGTGGTGATGATCGCCCACCACATCGCCGTCGACGGTGAATCCGTGTCCCTGCTTCAACGGGACCTCACGCGGTTCCTCGAGCGGGAGGTCGTTGCACCGCAATCGATCACGCTGGCCTTCGCCCGGGTCACGCGGTGGCTGTCCGCCGTCGCCGACGCCCGCCGAGACGTCGACCTCCGATACTGGCGCCAGGAACTCGACGGTTACTCCGGCATGCTCGACTTGGTCGGCGATCGTCCGGCCATCGACACTCTCACTGCGGCACATCGGCGAATCACCCTGCCCGACAACATGACCGCGCGCATGGACGCGGTCGTCCGAGAACACCATGTCACCGACTTCCACCTCCTGCATGCAGCGACCGTCCTCGCCCTCGCCGCGCAGGCCGGCACCGACGACGTCGTGGTCGCCACCCCGGTATCGATGCGCCGCGACCCGCAACTCGCCGGTGTCGTCGGCATGCTGGTCGCCACCGTCGCGCCCCGCGTCACGTTCACTCCGCAGATGACCGTCGGCGATCTACTCGCTGCGGTTCGCAGCACCGACCTTGCCGCCCAGGACCATGCTTTCGTCCCATTCGACGACGTGATCGCCGAACTCGACCTTCCCCACACCGTCGACACGGCACCGCTTGCACAGGTCCTTTTCTCCCTTGCCCCGGCCCCGGTCGGGGAGTACGACTCGTTCCTCGGCGGCCAACTACCTCCAGAGCCGGTCGAATTCGACCTGCAGATCACCGCCGCCATCGATGAGGGACGCTGGGTCATCGACCTCGAATACGCCATCGAACTCTTTGACGACGACACCATCACCCATCTCGCGCACCGCATCGAAGCCGCTGTCAGCGCCGTCGCCGACGATCCCAACAGTCGGCTCGGTGACCTCACCCTGTTCGATGCCGAAGAGCGCGAACAACTCGCCGCCCTGGCCGCCGCACGGTTCAGTCCCTCCGCCCCGACGTTGTCGGGCATCTTCGACGAGGCCGTCACCCGTCACGCGAACCGCTTGGCAATCGACGACGGACACCGTCAGATCACCTACCGAGACCTCGACAGCTGGATCGCGGCGACCGCAAACAGGTTGCGCGAGAGAGGCTTCGGCAGGGGAGACCTCATCGCCCTGGTGTTGCCCCGATCCGTCGAATGGGTCGTCGCCATGTGGGCGACCACCCGGATCGCGGCGACCGCCGTGCTGGTCGACGCCTCGTATCCGCAGGCGCGCATCGACGCGATCCTCGCACGTACCGGGGCGAGGTCGATCGCGATCGCCGACGTGCCACCACAACCCGCCGAACCCGTTGTCTGGCAACGAGACCTACGACCCCACCGCGACGACGTCGCATATGTCATCATGACTTCCGGTACCACCGGAACACCCAATGCCGTCGAGGTCACTCACGGCGGCGTGCACCGACTCCTCACCGCAGACGGCGCCGCTGTCGCCGCCGACGCACGCGTCGCGCTGGCTGCCAGCACCGGATTCGACACCATCATCGCGGAACTTCTCGCGCCGCTGCCCTCGGGGGCGACGCTGGTTCCGGTCCCCGCCGAGACGACCGCGGGTGATGACCTCGCCGCTTGGCTGAGCACCGCCCAGATCACCGTGCTCTCATCGACTCCGTCGGTGCTGGCGACATTGGACCCGGCCGCGCTGCCCGCACTCGATCTCGTCGTGGCGGGCGGCGAATCATTGCCGCAAGACCTGGCCGATCGGTGGGCTACTCACACGACGCTGGTCAATTCCTATGGCCCCACCGAGGCCACCGTCGAGGTCACGTTCGACCGGCACGACGTCGGTAAGCGGGTCCGTCTCGGACCACTGTTGGCCGGTGACGGGGGATCTGTGCTCGACCGCAACTTGCGGCCGGTGCGACCAGGGGTCGTGGGCGAGCTGTATCTGTCGGGGTCGGCGCTGGCCCGCGGGTACCGTGACGACCCCGCCCTCACCGCGGCTCGGTTCGTCGCGGCACCGGATGGCCGCCGAATGTATCGCACGGGCGATCTGGTCCGGCTGGTCGGTGATGACCTGTTCTTCGTCGGGCGAGCCGACCAGCAAATCCAGATCCGGGGCCAGCGCGTCGAATTGGGTGAGATCGATGGCGTGCTCCGGCACGCCGGCGCCGTTCGTGCGGCCACGATGGTGCGCGCCGCACCGGCCGGTGAATCGCTTGTCGCGTATGTCGTGCTCGCCGACGACGATCAGTCGTCGATCGGGGGTCTCAAGGCCGCCTGCCGGCGGCAGTTGCCGCGGCACATGCTGCCCGCACAGATCATCGCCGTCGACGAGTTGCCGCTCACGCCATCCGGCAAACTCGACACCCGACTTCTTCCCGACGTCGACTGGTCGACCTCTCAGCGTGCACCCGCCACCGATACCGAGGCGCAGGTCCTGGCTGCGTTCCAGGAGATCCTCGGTGTCGAGATCGGCATGGACGACGACTTCTTCGACGCCGGTGGCAACTCCCTCGCGCTCATCGGACTGCAACAGGCGATCCAGCGGCACACCGGGATTCGCGTGCCCGCAGCATCGCTACTCCTCAACCCGTCGCCGGCCGCGGTCGCCGACCGCACCGTCAACAATTCCGCAACCGAAGCTTGCTGGCCGATCGAGCATCTCATCGACCTTTCGGGAGACGACGCTGCCGACCGGCCGATCCTCTGGTGCATCCACCCGGCCAGCGGCCTCGCCGTCGACTACCGGCCGCTCGCAACCGAACTCTCCGACCTCCGGGTGATGGGTGTGCAAGTGGCACAACCAGAGTCACGTGACGACGGGACCCTGGCCTCGGTCGCCGCCGGTCACCTCGCGGCGATCCGGCAGGTCCAGCCCACCGGTCCCTACCACCTGGGTGGGTGGTCGGCGGGTGGGATCATCGCTCAGGAGATGGCCAGACAGCTCGACGACGCCGGGCAACACGTCGCAACACTAGTCCTCCTCGACGTGCGAACGCCGCAGGAGATCGTCGAGGTCGCCGACGACGAGACCTCCGATGTCGACGATGTGATCGGGGAGGCGTTGACCGATGGGTCGGTGCCCGACGGGATGCGCAGCATGGTCGCCGAGTACCGACGGTCGATTGGTGCGGTGCTCTCGTCGATCGATCGGCATCGGCCGGGCGTCACGCAGGCCGAACGGGTGATAGCGTTCGTCGCCGACGACAATCCGAATCCGGACACCTGGCGCGCCTATGTGCACGGCGAGTGGCATGCCGTCGACGTCGACGCGCATCACGCCGACTTCGGCGAGCCCGACGTGATGGCCCGCATCGGCAGGCAGATAGGAGAACTGTGGTGACTGAATCCGAGAACCCGCAGGCGACCGTGCGTCGCCGCAGGTGGATCCGGCCACTGCTATGGGGCCTGCTGGTAGTCGCGGTGCTCGCAGTCTGTGCCGGTGGTTTCATCGGCTATCAGGCGGTCCATGCGAAGAGTCAGCTCGAGGAGGCGCGTTCGCACGCCTCGGCAGCGAAATCCTCGCTGCTCTCCGGTGATGCGTCGAGGGCACAAGCAGAGGCGCAAGCGGCGAATTCGGCCGCGACCGAGGCCAACTCGTTGACCAGTGGTTTGGTGTGGAGTGCCGCGGCCGGTATCCCATGGCTCGGTGCGCCGCTGGCCAGCACACAAGACATGACTGCGGCCGTTGCCGATCTCACCTCCGACGTTCTGGTCCCGAGTGCCCAACTCTCCGACACCGTCGGGCTGACAAATCTGTTGGGCGCGGACGACGCACCCAACCTCGCCAGACTTCGAGCTGCGGCTCCGCAACTCGTCGACATCGCGGCCAAGGCCGACTCGATCGATCGTCGCGTCGCGCAGATTTCCGGAACGTGGTTGGGCCCCGTCGCCGACGCCCAGCGGCAGCTGGCAGACCAGACCGCTCAAACCGCGCGGTTCATTGATGGGACAGCCGTTGCCGCGCAGATCGCCCCGGGCATGTTGGGTGTCGACGGACCGCGACATTATTACCTCGCACTGCAGACACCGGCCGAAGCGCGCGCGACCGGCGGATTGGTCGGTGCGGTCGCAGGCTTCACCATCACCGACGGCAAGTTCACCGCCGACTCCGTCTCCGCCAACAGCGATCTGCAGAATCCGCCCCGCCCGCTGGTGGATCTGGGCTCGGACTACAACGACCTCTACGCCTGGACCCACCCCTATACCGACTACCGCAATAGCAACATCAGCCCGAACTTCCCCGACGCCGCCCGGATCTGGATCGCGAACTGGCAGCACCAGACCGGTGACCGCCTCGACGGCGCGGTGGCGCTCGATCCCATCGCGCTGAGCTACATCCTTGATGTGACGGGGCCGGTCACTCTGCCCGATGGGGAGAAGATCACCGGCGAGAATGTCGTACCGATCACGTTGTCGACCTCGTATCAGCGCTTCGCCGGGGACAACGATGCCCGCAAGGCCTACCTACAGACGATCGCGAAAGCAGCCGTCGACCAGACGGCAAAGTCGCGCTCCAACACGAGCGCCCTGCTGAAGGCGCTCGGCCGTGGGGTGTCGGAACGGCGGATCATGGTCTACAGCACCCGGCCCGACGAGCAGAAGATCCTGACCACAACACAATTGGCGCACCAGCTGCCGGACACCGACGCGCCGCTGGCCGACGTCACGATTGGCAATGTTGCCGGTAACAAGATCGACTACTACCTCAAGCGCGATATCAGGTATGCCGCTGGTGCCTGTTCCGGTGACCGCAGGACCAGCACAATCACCGTGAAGCTCACCAACACCCTGACCGATTTGTCGTTGCCGACATACGTGATCGGCCCAAATGGGTCCCCGGATGCGAATCTTGCCAACGGCACCAACTTCGCCAACGTCCAATTCACCGTCACCAAAGGGGCGACCGTCGAAAAGTTCACTGTCGATGGCGGTCCGGCGCTGTATTGGGAGGGATTGCTTTCTGATCACCCGGTCGCCGTGACCCAGGTAAGGATTCCTGCCGGCCAGACGGCGACGCTTGTTCTCACGCTCTCGGAGCCGACGTCGGCGACTGGTCCGGCGCAGGTGCCGATACAGCCACTGGTGGACGATCCGAAGGTCGGCGTCGATGTGCCCGAGTGCGGGGCCGGGCAATCGGAGGACAACAGCGGTGAGTGAATCCCTGGCGATTCTCTTTGTCTGTACCGGCAACATATGTCGGTCGCCGATGGCCGAACGGATCTGCCTGGACATGGCGTCCACCAATGCGGTGCCGGTGACCGCATCCAGCGCGGGAGTGGGCGCGCTCAACGGTCACGCGATGCATCCGCTGGCCGTCGACGTGCTCAACGAACACGGGGTCGACCCGTCCGATTTCCGGTCTCGTTATCTGCGGCCACCGATGATCTCTGAGAGTGACGTGGTGCTGTGCCTGACCCGTGAGCACCGAGCGTCGGTGCAGCAGGCGCTGCCGGCCCGGTGGAAACGGGCATTCACATTGAATGAGTTCGCCGAGCTGACGTCGGTGGGGAGTCTCGAGGAGATCATGGGTGCCCGAGGCCGGATCGATACCAATGCCGAGTCGCTCGACATTGGTGATCCGATGGGACGGCCACGAGAGGAATTCGAGAGGGTGTTTCGCACGATGGAACCTCAGCTTCGGTGCGTCATCGAGTGGGCCGAAAGGTATCGCTTCTGACTGTTGCCGGGCGGCCTTCGGCCGAGGGAAGGCTGACTCTGCATCGGCTGCGGGCAGTAACGTTTGGTTCAGCGTCAGCGACGGAACTGATATGGCAAGATCGCTACCAGCGCTCCGCGATTACTGTCGATTCACATGTTCGAATTATCGAGGGCTAGCACGGTTGCTTACGCGACTGCAGTCGCGTAAATTTGCGAACTGCAATACTTGATTTGAAGGGCTCAATATGCTGGCCGGTGCCATGAACCGGCAGGCGTGGGCGCTGCCGTACAGATTCAGTTTCGACACTTGGGAGCATGCCCGTGGCGGTACGCGGATCATCCGAGCAGGAAGCTTTTTCGTTGCACCGTGTCCCCCCAGGCGATCGGCGCAGACCACTGAGGCTCGCATCGCAGTACGCTGCGCACCCATGGATCCAGCGCTATCTGACCGTCGTCGCCTGGACTGACGCAGCCGTGGTGACTCTGGCAGTATTCCTTGCGCAATTGATCAGATTTGGGTCGGACCCCACTGACCAGCGATTCGGTGCGGGTTCGCCGGTAACACTCGTGTCGATCCTGCTGATCCTGGGTTGGCTCACGGCACTCCGGGTGTATCAAACCTTGGATCGTCGCATCATCGGTGCAGGGACAGAGGAATACAGCCGTGTCGCCACCGCATGCTTCTCAATATTTGGACTGATGGCCATTCTCGTGCTGGCGCTCCACATCGAGGTCTCGCGCGGATACTTTGCGCTGGCCCTGCCACTGGGCACGGTCGGGGTGCTCGTGTCTCGATGGGGATGGCGTCAGAGGCTTACCCGCGCGCGTGCACGGGGCAAACATCTCGAACGAGTTCTTGTCGTGGGTGATCAGCGATCAGCGTCGCACCTTGTCGAGAGGCTTCGGCAAGCCCCCGAATTAGGTTACGAGGTCATTGGGGCGTGTCTGCCGATTGGGTCGGCGGGCCTGCGTGCCACGCAGGGCGACACAATCCCGGTTCTGGGCGACTTCGACGACGTGTCCACGGCGGTGTCCGCTTCGGGTGCCACGACGGTGGCGGTGACCTCAGCGTCTGCATTGGGCCACGAAGCGATGCAAGAACTGTCCTGGGACCTGCAAGGCATGGATGTCGAGATGATGGTGTCGCCCGGAGTCACCGACGTAGCCGGCCCACGGATGATGGTCCGCCCCGTTGCGGGGCTCCCACTCTTGCACATCGACCGACCACGGTTCGAGGGCGCCAACCGCTTCCGGAAGGCGTTCGTCGACCGGGTCGGTTCATCGCTGTTACTTGTCGGGCTGGCACCGGTCCTCATTGCGGTTGCAATCGCGATCAAGATCGATACCCGAGGTCCGGTGTTTTACCGCGCCACCCGAGTCGGCCTCGGTAACAGGGACTTTCAGATGTGGAAATTCCGCTCGATGGTTGTCGATGCTGACAAGCGCAAAGCTGAACTCATCGGAGTGAATGAGGGCTCGGGGCCGATGTTCAAGATGCACGACGACCCACGAGTCACCCGCGTCGGAGCAGTTATCAGGCGGTACAGCCTCGATGAACTGCCCCAGTTATTGAACGTGGTCAACGGCACGATGAGCCTCGTGGGTCCGCGTCCGCCGCTGCCTGAGGAGGTGGAGAAGTACGACGGTCGCGTTGCTCGTCGCATGCTGGTGAAGCCTGGAATGACGGGGCTCTGGCAGGTGTCGGGACGATCGGACCTACCGTGGGAAGAGGCGGTCCGACTAGATCTCTCCTACGTGGAGAACTGGTCAATCATGCAGGATCTGGTGATTTTGTGGCGCACGTTTCGCGCTGTCGTCGGCAAGGACGGCGCGTACTGACCTTCCTCGCGACAAAGACGGCCATCATTCGGGGTGCGTGGCGTTGTCAATTCAGTTCGACGCCGTTGCGTACTTAAGTACTTCCTTACTGACACCTTTGTCGTATGGCGCGATGACGTCGTCCGGAAGCCGAGTGAGGTCGGAGACCCGCATGAAGTCGCGCAAAGATGTGCCCGTGGAGCGTGAGTCGATGTTTCGTGCGCCCCCAAGCTGCTCGACGTCCAGCCGGTGTACCGTTCGGAAATCGACGCTGTACCGAGTACGTCCGGAGCTGTTGGGCACCGACGAGTGCAACTGCGCGCCCGAGAACAGCGTCATCCCGCCCACAGGTGGTATCGGACGGATCTGCGGATCCAACTCGACGGGTTCGAGTGGCTTGGGTTGCACGCGTGTATCCACACCGATTTGATTTGCCGCATTGTGGCGGCTGTCTCGATTCCATAGATAATAGTTATATTGTTCCGAACCATTCTTGACCGGCTGATCAAAATAGCGCGGGTGGAATGCCAATGCGTTCTCGGGGCACACCTCGTAGATCGGCAACCACCAGTTGATCTGCATCATGGGAGCGCTGTACCAGGTGTCCCGATGTGGATGGAACGCGTACGCAATCCCGGTGGTGAGGTAATCATCTGACGTTGATGTCCGCAGCCTGGGGACGTCAAAATATGTTTGATCCGGATCACACCCCTGCTCGGTCAGGATCGATGCCAGGTGTCTTTTTGATTCCGGATGGTGGATGAAACGCGGCTTCAGCTCTGCGAGGATCTGCGCGAATTCCTCTACCGGTAGCTCATATTGTGCGGTCTCAGGGGACCTCCCCGGAAACGCCTCCTCGACAAGCCCCTTAGTGAACGCAACAAAATCTCGCACGGCCTTCGAACCCGTCCGAACGAGCAGGTCGCCTGAATACAGCCGAGCTCGTCGCTCGTCGTCGCGGAGAGAATCGTCAACAAATACATTTGTCATTTGGTCAAGCCTCTGCAGTTGGCCGTAGCCGAGTCGATCGGGCGTCATTTCCGGAATTTCTTAGCACGCTAGTCGGACCAGGCGCGACACGCCAGAGGATCAGTCACCCACCGGCTTGGCACCTTCATCGGTGTCGTCGACAAACCACCTGCCCGCCAACGCCGGGAAGTTGCGGTCGACCTCAGGGTAAAGATCTGGCACCGTGAGCAGGACCCGGTCGGGCATCCGCTCGACAAGCTCGGTCGGCGAGATGATCGGGATGTCCGTTCCCGGCATACGTCGACCCTGTTTACCGGGCGAAGCATCGGCAACGCCGTGCACGAGTGACCTGTCGAGTCCGGCCAAGCAGAAGAGCGACACGGCACGAGACGCCGCGCCGTACGCAAATACCCGGCGGTCGGCGCGCTGCTCCTCCTCGAGCCACAGCCGCAGCTGGTTTACATGGCGGTTGGCGATGCCCTGCAACTCGCCGACCATCGCCGGATCGGTCATACCGGATTCACGCGTAATCAGCGCTCGGACATCGCGTCCGGTATCCGACCCGCCGTGAACTGCGGCGACGAGAATGCTCCCGCCGTAGAGTCCGTATTCCCAAACGGCCACCGGGGTCATTCCCGCTGCCGACAACAGATCCGCCAGAGCAGGCATCGAGTAGTAGGCGAAGTGTCCGTGCCGCAGGGCATTCCACTGGCCTTCCCTGACGATTGTCGCCAGCGAGTGGAACTGGACCAATAGAACGCCGCCCGGAGCCGTTGCTGCGGCCCGGCGCGCGAAGGCGTCACGCTGGTCGGCATCGTGCATGATCCCGAAGCAGTCGAGGACAACGTCGGCAACTTCGGTCTCGATGAACCCGCGTTCCTGGAGTAGCGGAACCCAGGTTCCGCCGTGCGGGCTGCCGAACTCGCGCACGGTGCTACCGCGCAGCCACCCAGCCGCCGCGACGTCGGCGATCGCCTCCCGAGCTTGATCCCGAAGTGCTTGCGGCTCAACGCCGCGCGGCTCGTCGGTCACCGTGTCGTCCTCGGCCAGTTGCGCGAGCCCACACGATGAGCAGAGGTCCATTGCGAGGGGATGGGCGGCTTCGTCAGTACTCACCGGTCGATCGATGGGCGGGAACTGGTCGGCCGGCGGGACGGATCCGAGGTCAAGCACCCGAACGAGGTTGCGACTTTCACACGCCCGGCACGTGCTCATGCGACCATGGCGACGTGCGCATCGAAACCACAGAGTTGGCCGACGTCCTCCTGATGACACCGCAGCCGTTTCGGGACGACCGCGGCTTTTTCACCCGAACGTTTGACGCAGATCTCTTCGACGAATACCTCGACCGTCCCGGCGCTGCCGCCTCGTTCGTGCAGGATTCGCAATCGCGGTCGGGGCAGGGTGTGATCCGCGGGATGCATGGCCGATCTGGTGCGGGCGAGGCGAAACTCGTTCGCTGCGCCCACGGTGCCATACACGACGTCCTCGTTGATATCCGGCCCACCTCGCCGACGTTCGGTTGTCAGCTCGGCGTCGTGCTCGACGACGTCAACTTCCGTCACCTTTACGTCCCACCCGGATTCCTGCATGGATTCCAGGCGATCTCGCCGACAGCGGACACGTGCTACCGCATCGATCGGCCGCACGATCCATCGGAGGATATCGGCGTCAGGTTCGACGATGTCGATCTGTCGATTCCGTGGCCCCAAGAACCGACGGTCGTCTCCGCCCGTGATCGCGCGGCTGGAACATGGGCTGATCTGCTCAGGCATCTGCGGTGATCCATCGCATGGACTGGTCGAGCAGGCCTTCCCGCTGTAGACGCTCAAGGTGACGAAGCCGCGTGAAGCGTTGATCGAAAGCCTCGGCGGTGAGGCCGTTGCCGATGTACTCCTTGTACAACTCCGCCGCGCCCTCAGGAATCGTCCACTGGGCCTCGAAGCCCAATCCTGCTCGTGCGCGGGAGAAGTCGACGCGGTACGAACGCGGGTCAGCTCCACTCTCCCCGGTGATCACAACGGTCGATCCGGGCACCACATCGCCTACCGCATCGGCGATCTCGGCGACGGTGAGATTGTTTCTCTCGGTGCCGATGTTGTAGGCCTGGCAGTGCACATTGTCTCGGGGTGCGGTCAGACAGGTCAGGAAGGCTCGGGCGATGTCTCGGGCGTGTACGAGCGGGCGCCACGGCGTCCCGTCGGAGAGTACCTTCACCTCACCGGACAGCACGGCGTGGCCGACAAGGTTGTTGAGGACAATGTCTGCACGTAGTCGTGGTGAGAATCCGAACGCGGTGGCGTTGCGCAGGAACACAGGTGAGAAGTCCGAATCCGCGATGGCGGCGGTGTCGTCTTCGACCCTGACCTTGCTTTCAGCGTAGGGCGTCAGTGGGCGAAGGGGAGCGTCCTCAGTTACCAGTTCGGCACCGGCCGCTCCGTACACGGAGCAAGTGGACGCGTAGAGGAACCTTCCGACGCCGGCATCCTTCGCCAACCTGGCCAACCGCACCGACGCGTGATGATTGATGCTGTGAGTCACCTCGGGAGCCAACGACCCGAGGGGGTCGTTGGAGAGCGCCGCGAGGTGGATTACCGCATCAAACCCCTCCAGCTGGTCGACGGTGACGTCGCGGAGATCTACTCGTAGCGAAGGTGGCTCGATCGGCGGCGAGCCGAGAACACAGTCGGCGAAGTAGCCGGCGTCAAGACCGGCCACGTCGTGCCCGGCATCCTGAAGGATTGGGACCATTACCGTTCCGAGGTATCCCTGATGCCCTGTCACAAGTACCCGCATCGTCATCGCCTTCCGAAGGAGATCATGGTTTTTTCGGCCACAAAAGCTTCCGCGTATTGATGGTGGCACTGCACGCCGCGTAATCGAGCGAGTCCCAAGAACGCCCTGTCGTCGAACCAATCGTGGTCGACTTGCGACGGGTAGTGCCGGTGCAGCAGTCGAGATTTTTCCTCCGCCACCGCGCCGTCCACAGGATGGTAAACCGTGGGTGTCGGTGTATCTGTCTCCCACTTCAGAATCTCGTACCCCAGGATCAGCTGATCACGAAACTCGGTCGGGACGAGCTCGGCGAGCAGCCGGTGGTCTTGATGCGCGTCGTGTCGTTGGGGCGCGAAGACGAGATCAGGTGCGCACTCCCCACGAAACACATGCAAGGCATCCTTGACGCGCCCCCAGTGATCCGGTGTCCTGCCGTCAGGGAAGTCCAACACAGTCAAACGCAAAGTCGCGCCGGGGCAGAAGGCCGCCAGCGCGGCCTTCTCCTCGAGTTCTCGGTCCGTGTCGGCGCCGGTTAGTACCAGTGCATCAACCGTGAGACCGGGGTGCGCCTGCGCCATCGTCAGAAGCGTCGCGCCCATTCCGATTGCGATGTCGTCGCAGTGCGCACCGAGAACGGCGATGTCGGTGATGTGTCCAATCTCTAGCGACCTCACCGCGTTGACGGGCCTCTCTCCCAGACCGCCCACGGCCTGTCGCCCTTCGCGTATTTCTCGTCGAGTTCGGCCCGCTCCTTGAATGTGTCCGCAGGCTTCCAGAATCCCCCGTACTTGTAGCCGAACAGTCGGCCCTGAGCGGCCAATGCGCCACATACGTCAGCGACGAGATCTCCCCCTTCTGGAAGCAAGTCGAAAATCTCGCGGCGGAGGACGAAGAACCCGCCGTTCTCCCAGATGTTGAGTTCTGAGACCGGCGTGATGAGAGATATCGAACCGTTGTCATCGATGTCTACGCAGTGGAAGGACGACTGTGGTGGAACGATCATCATCGAGGCACCCGCGCCCGAGTCATCGAAGCGCTCGATCATCTCGTCGAGCGGTGCATCGGTGAGAACATCCGCATAGTTGGCAAGGAAAACCTCGTCGTCGCCCAGGAACTGTCGGACCCGGCGTAAGCGTTCGCCGATCGCCGATTCAATTCCCGTGTCAACAAATGTGATCGACCAGTCGCTGATATCGGTCTGCAGCAGTTCGACCTGGCCGTCGCGGATTACGAAATCATTCGACGATGTCTCTCGATACGACAAGAAGAAGTTCTTGATGTGCGAGGCACCATAGCCCAGGCAAAGAATGAAGTCCTTGTGCCCATAATGCGCGTAATACCTCATGACGTGCCAGATCAGTGGTCGCGGACCGACCATCTGCATGGGTTTGGGAACGTCATCGTGCTCGCTGTTCCGCATCCGCATCCCGTAGCCACCGCAAAAGAGGACGACCTTCATTTCACTTCACCCGCCAGTATTTCGGACTTTACGACGTGCAACTCTGGTAACGGATACACGAGTTGTCCACCCCATTCTGAGACAAACGCCAATTGGCGGCTGATCTCCGACTCGAGATTCCATGGCAATACCAGGATCACGTCCGGTCGGTCCCGCTCGATCCTTTCGGGCGCATGGATGGGGATCCGCATGCCTGGTGTGTACCGGCCATGCTTGTACGGGTTGCGGTCGACGGTGTACTCGAGCAAATCCGTTCGGATTCCGCAGTAGTTCAGCAGAGTGTTACCTTTGCCGGGAGCGCCGTAGCCGACCACGCGAGCGCCCTCCGCGCGCCGCGCAAGAAGAAAGCGTAGAAGATCCTGCCGGACCTTCTCGGCACGCGTACGTAGTTCGATGTATCCACTGATGTCGTGCAGCCCGGCCTCTTGTTCGGCGCGCAGCACCTCGACCACCCGATCGCTCGGTGGCCCCGCAACGTCTTCGGGTCTGGCCCAGACGCGGATAGATCCGCCGTGGCTCGCTAGTAATTCGACATCAACCACCTGCAGGCCAGCGGTTGCGAGTGCCCGTGAGGCCGAGAGCACGGTGTAGTACTGAAAATGCTCGTGATAGATGGTGTCGAACTGCCCCAACTGCACAAGATTTTGGGCGTGGTGCACCTCGATGCTCAACCATCCGTCGTCGGCCATCAGGCGGCGCAACCCTGCAGTGAATCCCAGTAAGTCAGGTATATGTGCATATACGTTGTTGGCCACCACCAGGTCGGCTGGGCCATTCTCCGCGCGGACCCTGGCCGCCGTCGCGGGGTTGAGGAACTCGGTCAGGGTCGGAATGCCCTTGTCGCGTGCGGCCTGCCCTACATTCACCGAGGGTTCGATGCCCAGGCTACGAATACCGCGTGCGAGTGCGTGCTGGAGGAGATACCCGTCGTTGCTCGCAACCTCGATCACGAACGAATCCTCGCCCAGTCCGAGTCGATCGGCCGCCCCATCGACGAAGCGTCGCGCATGCTCAACCCAGCTATCGGAGTATGAAGAGAAGTACGCGTACTCCGTGAACGTGTCCTCTGGTGTGATCAGAGCGGGGATCTGGAGCAACAAGCAGTTCGCACAGATACGCAAGTGGAGCGGAAAAGTGGGTTCGGGCTCGTCAAGTTGATCAGCAGTCAAGAACCGCTCGCAGGGCGGCGTGGAACCGAGGTCGAGAACGCTATGCAGGTCATCGGAATCACACAAGCGGCAGCGCATCAGCCATCCCTCCGAAGGGTCGTGGTGCTGTACGGTTTTCGACCCGATGCCCAGCGCAACGTCGGCGCTTGAGTTGGGCACCATCCCGTCACGAGAATAGGCGATTGGTGGCGGTTCCATCTCCGAAGGATGCCAAATTCATCCGATCGTGAGGCCTCGCTGGTTGGCGGCCGATTTGGCCAGTCGAACGAGCTTCGAACTGCGACGCTTGACAACAATCCGTTGTCGCCGAACGAACATACCGGCCACTGCCTTGCGGGCTCGACTCCGCTGTTGTTCGTTCAGATCGTAATCGGGCAGAGCACGTAGGATCTCCCGGCATTGCAGTGTCGTGGCGAAGTGAGCCTGCCACGCGGGCACGTCCAGCTTGCGAGCCAGTTCGGACTGCTTCTCTACCTTCAGGTGTCGTTGGACGAGCACCTCGGGCGTGTGTCCCCACGGTCCGGCCAACGCCATCTTGGTTGCGAATACCTCGTCCTCACGAAGCATGTTGCGGCGCCTGATAACAACTGTGGACGCACGCCTCATCAGCCCGTAAAGGGGGTCGACAAGTGTGGTCTCCTCATTGATCAGTCGCAGCATCTCGGCGAAGCGGGTGATCGGATCATCCGAACGAAGATCGTTGCACTCATAGATGGGAGATTGGGTCGTACCGTTCGGCAGCGTGTACGACACCCCGGACGTCACGAGGATCAAACGCTCATCAGATGCGAACACGGCGAGCGCTCGCGACAGGCAATTCGGTGCAAGTACGTCGTCGTCGCCGATCCATCGGAAAAAGGTGCCCGTCGCCAGACGCATCGTATTCACGTAATTGTTGAAGAGGCCAATATTCGCGTCATTTGAGTGGAAAACAACCCTCTTGTCCTGAGCGGCCAGCTCACGGCACAGATCACCGGTTCCATCCGTGGAAGCGTTGTCGGAAATCACCAATTCAATATTTTCGTGATCTTGTGCGAGAACCGAGCGTACAACGTTTTCGATCCGTTCCACGCCATTACGGACAGGCAGCCCTATCGAGACGCGAATATCGGTGTCCATGGCCGATAGGCTACCCCGCGCAAAGCGGGCATGCATCAAGCCACCGCGCCGAAGACCGAAGCATCAGTCTCCGTTATGAATTCGATCGAAAGCTACACGCGTTCCAGCCAGATTTCCCGCCAGAAGGGAATGAACTCGCGGGGGCAGCTGCCGTGGTAAACGCCCGCGCAAACCACGTTGTCAAGCACGATGCATGGGCTCTTCATCGTCAGTAGCTCGCCAGTTCTCTCGTCGATGCACTTGGTGACGCGTGCTTTGACGCGGGCGGTACTTCCGCAGTATCGAGCCATTTCCTCTTCGAAGCCCATACCGCGGTTGAGGAGATCCTGGTTGAGCGTGGCGACTATCTCCTCCTTGGACTTGATCCGCACCAGCTCACCCGGCTTCAGGTCAAGGTGCGCGGTCGGCGTCTTGCCAACGATTCCTCCCTCGACGAAACCCCAATGCAGTCCGTGACGAAACCGCATCCCTTCGGGTAACACTCTCTTGCTGACATCTTGAACCCTATTGAACAGCACCACTGACAATGCTCTGAGTGATGCGAACGGACGAACGTTTCGAGTTTGCACGTCGGTCACGTATTGACTCAACTGTCGCGATGGCAGGCAGGTTGGCGCGGCCCGAAGCAACTCCGTCGCTTGGCAACGGAATCGCACCTCGCCGTTCGTGCCAGGCGTCCGATGTGTGTTGGTGGAAATCACCGTGAGGTCGAGGTTCCCGCTCGTTGTGGATTCCGAGGCGCTCGCTCTAGCCGGCTTGAGCCAGGCTTCCTTCCAGTAGAACTGGCAAGCAGTTTCGCAGCCGCCGTGCGCCGATCCATCGCAACGCGCTCCAGTGAGGTGAACCGCGCTCTCCATCTTGCGAAGGCCAGTACCGCTGATCGTGTCACATAGTTTGTGGGCAACCTTGTGGACGGTGAGCTGTTGGCCGCAGAACGCCAGCATTTCGGGCATGAAGGGCAAATTGTCGAGCTCGCCCTGCTCGTTGAGAGTAGCAATTATCTCTGCGGCACTTCGGACTTCGACAATGTCGCCGGCGCGAAGGCCCAGGGGCGTAGGGGTCGCTGAAGTACTCACGTGGATGCTCCAATCGGGGATGGAGTTCTCTGAATATATGGGTGTCTACACGGGTTGCAGTGTTGTTGTCTAACGTGACATTTCGGACAAGTCGGGCGGAGCCGGCGCGCGATGCTCCGCCGTTGCCGGGATGCGCTCGATTCGGCACCGTCTCAAGCGCTCGTCCCCGGTGCTGTCGCTAACGAAATATGTTGTCGTGCTTATTAATTGGTTGAGATCGGGTCACGGCGGGGAGTCAACTTTCGCCTTGCGTAACACCTTTCGATGCTTGGCCACGAATGACCTCGATCTGGCGGCGTAGCCAGGGCCACATGATCAAACCGTACGTCGCTACAGCTCCAAATCCGCCGACCAAGAGTTCGGCAACCGGGCTGGTCATCAAGGAACGGGCGGCCAATGCGACTCCGACCGCCGGAAAGGTTGCAACCGTCGGCCACCACGCCGCCCGTATGAGGCTGACGATCCCGGCGCCGGCCGAGCGTAGCGCGACGGCATAGCACGGCATTACGACCACTACCGCGACGACGACGTGAACCCAGCCCGCCCCCACAATTCCGTAGCGCTGTGTCGCAAAGATCATCGCGACAGTAAGGGCGGCTAGCCAGATGGCCTGTACCCAGAGCACGGGCCGAGACCGACCGCGTGCGAGCAAGAACCCTGTGAACAGCTCGAAAATGACACGAATGCTGCCGAACAGTCCCAGCGCGGCAAGCGCGGGTGCAGCCGGCAACCACTTCGGACCGTACACAACCTCGATCAAGGGAGCACTCAGCGCAGCCAAGATTGCACCTATCGGCAGAGCGCCGGCCCAGGCGATCGAAGTGAGCGATGCCAGAGCCGAGGGATCGTCGTCGGCGCGCGAGAAATACGGCAGGGAGATCGCCTTGATTGCGGATGAGAGGGCGCTCGTGGGCCAATTGGAAATGTTGAAGGCAAGTACGTAGTAGCCAAGTGTTGTGGCGCCCGCGACACGTGCGAGCACGACATAGTCGACATTCAGCAAGCCCCACATGAGCAAGGCGGCCCCCGCGACGGGTAGTCCGAACGCAAGCACTGGCCGCACCACGGCCCGATCTATCGAGTACTTCGGCACCTCTCGCGCAACAACGAACTGCATCGTCGATGACACGATCTGACCTGCGACTTTGCCTACTGCCAGGCCGACGACGCCCCACCCGAGGCTGATCAGAAGCAAAGTGACGGCGGTGGACACGACGAAATCGAGGAACAGTACAAGGAATAGCTCACGCTGCTGAAATCGACGCAGGAGCATTGCATACGGGACCACACTGAACCCCGCCAACAGCAGCGTGATTGACAGCACGGCGATTGCGGGAGCAGCTTCGGGACTACCGAGGGTGTTGGCGAGCAGATCGCTGCTCAAGTATGTAATCGTCGCCATGAATGCTCCGCTCATCAGAGCGAGGCTTGCGACAGTCGGGGCGATTCGTTTCGGATCGTCGGTGCGGATGAGATCCGCCGACAATCCCAGATCGGCGAGCGTGATGAGAATGGATTGCACCGTCAGGGCTACGGCATACGCGCCGAATTGCTCTGGTGTCAGGATTCTCGCTAGGGCGATGCCAACGACGAACGTCCCCATCCGCAGTACGACCGTGCCCATAGCGCTCCATGCGGCGCCGTGGGCCAGCCTCGACCCAAGTGTCGGTTCGGTGTCAGCCATGGCTGATACCGAACCGAAATTTGTGCACAGTTGACAAACCTGGCACGCGCCGTTGAGCGAAGGATGCTATCGATGGCACCGCGTATTTATTGAGTTGCCTGTTGGCAAGCCGCATAGCATTCCCTTCCCGATCGCCACAGGTTACCGTGCGGTCGAACGGCTTTGAGATCGGTGACGACTTACCTCGTCAATGCAGCCTTTGTGCATACACTCAGGGAAACAGTCGCCCCGCAGGGGTTCTTGCACGAACGACATGGAATCGGGTGAAATGGGCAGCTCTCGGTCAGTTGCAGCAGCCGCGGTGATCGGGTTCGTCAATACCGTGCCGCCGATGGCAGCGATCGCCGACTTGGACCGCTGATGGCCGAACACAGAAGGTTTGCCCCGGCGAACACCGAATGTGACGTCGCGGTGCTTATAGTCACCTACAACAGCCAGAACGATGTGCTCGACCTCATCGGTGACTTGCGCCGCGAAGCCTCCACTCTTCGGGTGCGCGTTGTGATCGTGGACAACGACTCAACGGACGGGACGGTCGAGATCGTATGTAGCACCGCCGATGATGTCGTTCTGATCAAGAATCCGGCCGGCAATGCAGGGTTTGCGGGCGGAATCAACGAAGGCATTCGCCATGCAGGTCCAGCGACCTACGTCCTCATCCTCAATCCCGATCTTCGCGTCGAAGCCGACGCGATCAGTGAGCTCATCCGCGCCATCGGTGACCATGGGATCGGCGCAGCGGTACCTCGAACTCTGGACGAGGATCGGACGGTGAATCCGTCCCTCCGCAGCGAGCCGAATATTTTGAGGACATTGGGAGAATCTATTTTCGGATCGCGCGTTGCCAGTCGTCCGAAATGGCTGCGAGAGGGCGAATACAATGTGGCAGCTTACGATTCCGCGCATTCCGTTGACTGGGCGACGGGAGCGGCGATATTGCTACGCTCGGATGCGGCAAGCCAAGTCGGCCTGTGGGACGAGCGCTTCTTTCTCTACTCTGAAGAAGTAGATTTTTGCCGCAGACTCCGTGACTGTGGATGGGCAATTCAATACGTTCCTTCGGCCACGGTGGTTCATCGTCGCGGTGGGTCCGGGCTTTCGCCAGAACTCGACACCCTGCTCGCTGTCAACAAGGTGAGGTACATCGAGAAGTGGCATCCTGCCTTCTACGCCCTCGTTTTCCGAGCCGCTGTCCTGCTGGGTGCCAGTGTCCGTGTTCGCAAACGCACGGACCTCGCCATGGTCTTCACGCTTGGCTCTCGGAAGCGGTGGCAGGCCCTACCATCGGCTGTTCCCGCTCGCCGATTCCTCAATCTCGGTTCCGGCGCGGTGATAGTACCCGCCCACAATGAGGAGCGGACCATCCAGGACACTTTGGCGCCACTGAGTAGTGCGGCCGCGCGGGGTGCCATCGAATTGATCGTGGTCGCCAACGGCTGCACCGACCAAACGGTGGCGAGGGCCCGTGAGGTCCCTGGTGTCATCGTCGTCGATCTTGCGGAGGCCTCCAAGCCGGCTGCTCTCAACGCCGGAAACGACCGAGCCTCGTTGTGGCCACGGCTCTACTTGGACGCAGATATCAAGATCACCGAGAGCGCGGTCGCGGACACGTTCAGCGCACTGGGCGTCGGCGATATACGGGCAGCTCGACCGTCAGCGGTGGTCGACACAAAGAAGTCGGACTGGATTGTCCGGCGCTTCTACCGATGTCGAAGTCGAGTGGAATCGTTGAACACCGGACTCTGGGGCGCCGGCGCCTATGCGGTGGATGTAGCCGGAGCGTCGGTCGCTGGTCCATTTCCCCAGTTGACAGCCGACGACCTGTGGATAGACCTGCAGTTCGACAAGAACGAGATTGCGGTGGTCTCGACCGACTCCGTGATCGTGACCGCACCACGGTCAGCGAAGGCGCTCGTCCACACGCTCAAAAGGGTGTATCGCGGCAAACGCGAGTTGAGCGAAGCCAAATCGGCTACGGGAACAGTACGTGACCTGCTCCATTCGATCGCTGGTCCGCAGTCGGCATTGGACGTCTTGACCTATGGCGTCGTGGTAACAATTGCCCGACTCCGGTCTCAGGGCGCACCCCGATCCGCTGCTACCTGGGAGCGGGATGACTCGAGTCGGAGTGAATGAGTCGATTCCGCCGTCCCGGGTGCAGCCCTAGGAGGCCCACAGACTTTTGGGCCAGACCACAGTAGGCCGAACAGGACGAATAACATCATCGCGGCCTGTTGGAAGCTGAACAGATCAAAAGTGAACGTCGAAACCGAGACGCCGACAAAAGCTGCGCCCAGGGCGTAGGTCTGGTCTCTGGCCCGCCGGTTCTCGGCTTGGCTGACACCGACGAAAAGCCCCGCGACACCCGCTGACAGGAGCGCGATAAGCGCGACGATCCCGACGACCCCACCCTGGACGATTGCTTGCAGCCATTGGTTATCCAGCCATCGGAACTCGGGGGGAGGATTACCTCCCAGCCCGATTCCGAGCCACGGATGCTGGTGAAACATCTCCGAGACTGCTGCGTAGTCGTCTGTTCGGGTGGTGATACTGGAGTCAGTGGACGCTCCGAGAATCGAGGCCAACAGCGAGTTCAGGGGGCCGGGATAAACGATTTTGTAGGCCAGGAGTAGCCCCAGCCCGGCAACAGCTGCGGTCGCAAGGAA
This sequence comes from Gordonia sp. NPDC003424, assembly GCF_053588655.1. Taxonomy (NCBI): domain Bacteria; kingdom Bacillati; phylum Actinomycetota; class Actinomycetes; order Mycobacteriales; family Gordoniaceae; genus Gordonia; species Gordonia sp. NPDC003424. The sequence continues at coordinate 143,198 of NZ_JBSFQJ010000010.1, read as the reverse complement.
TCGGAGCGACAACGCAAGGCTGTAGACAGCAAGGACCGCGAACAGCACCAGGGCACCCGTCCGCGAAACGGATAGTGGAATGGCCAAGCAGGCCAGCACGGCGGCGACCGCACTCGCCCTGCGCCTCGCTCGGGTCGACGCGTACCGCGTCATATGTAGCGCCAACGGAACGGTGATCGCGGCCAGGACGGCAAACTCGATGGCGTGTTCGGACGTTCCCACCACGCGTACGGAATCGCCCCGCTCGCTCAGCCCTTCGACCGGAAGAATATCGATGAATCCGGGCGGCACGAACGTCGACCTCAAGTCGATCCCGCCGACGCTCTGCAGGATGCCGACGACCATTGCCCACGCCAAACCGATCAAGAGTGCGCCGATGAGGAGCTGCTGCTGCCTGCGAAACCTGACGCGTGTGGTGATATACAAGCCCATCCCGGCGTAGGCGACAGTGACAAAAGCGACTCGTAGCTTGTTGTCCTCTACGTATTCACCGCCAGGAGCAAATGCGCCGGTGAAGAAGGTCAACAGTTGAAGCATGAGGACGATGAGGAGAATCACGGTGCCCGGGTTGAGCCGCGTGTAGTTGTGCCTTTTGTGGATGAAGCCGAGTGCGACCACAACGAACGCGAGGAAGCCCAATAGCCGTGCCGGGGAACCCTGCCCCTTCAATGGGCCAGGCGCAACTGCGATAGCCGGCATCAACGGAATCATCACGCAGAAGACAGCGCCGAGCCACGGAATACCGTCGTCGCGCGCCCTCTCCATGCGGGCGACGGCGACCAGCGAATCCAACGGCCTCGCCACGCTGCGTCACCGACTCCGGCTGAAATCGTCGACTTCGTGAGCGTGGCCGGGGTCGGGGTCGTCGGCGCGGGCATGTGCAGCAGAGAGGTCAGAGGCGTCTCGGTCTTCGTCCGTCTCGACGGGCTCGCCAACCGTGCCGACGTCGTCAGTTCCGTGAGTGGCCTCGTTCTGACGCTTGCGCCGCATCATGGCCACGTCGAACAAGATCGTGATCACGACGCTGAAGAAGAAGCCGACGGCGAGCAACCCGGCGGTGAGCCGTGACCGCCCCGGCGTGAGGGCTGTCGCCTTCTCTTGAGCGCTCACGCCGTACACCACAGCAAACGCGGTTTCTGGGATCTGTGCGTCGGCTTGGACTCGGTCCAGGACAGTCGTGGCCTCTTTGGTTGCGATGTCAAGAGTTCGAATCGCGGTTTGAGGGTCGTCCGCGGTCGATGTCATGCTGACCAGCGGTAACTGCCCACCTGGAACCGCGTACACCTCACACTTGAAGCTCTTGGCGCCAGACTCTGTCACAATGCGATGCACCACATCCGGTTCCTGCAGCCCAAGGTTGGTCAGGTTTGCCAACAGCTGAGTTCCACCGTTGTTGAGGATTCCGTTGCCTTCGGACCCCGTGATCGGGGACGGACTGACGCCGACGACAGCGGTTGCCTGGTAGACCGTCGTGGCAGACAGATACGCGATCCCCGTCGCAACGATCGTTACCAGAAGCAGCGGAACCACGACGTACCACCGACGCCGGCATGCCCGTGCGGCATCAAACAGATCCATTCCTCACCCTTACCCGACTAGCGGTTGCGCGTGCGCTCCAATCGTGGGCCATCCGGCGCACCTGGTGGCCATGTCCATGGCGCACGGGGCGGGAAGGCTGTAAACTGCAACTCGGTGTTTAAAGTACCACGATCCTCTCGCCGAAAATCGCTCGCACTTTTTGTGGCAATCTGTTTCTCAGTAGCCACAGTGGTGTCTGGGTGCTCGTCCGCCCTAGGTAATGATTCAAGCGTCACACGTTTGCCCAGGATCGAATGGGAGGGCGGCCCGTCCTACTGGTCCAGGTTCGCGAACGCTCAAGACTGGACAGATCCTAATTTCTTTCCGATCGGATTGTGGTTTGGATCATTCGATGACGTGACGAACACTCGGTGGGATCGTTCGTACGGAATTAACTTCTATACCGGCGGGCTGTGGAAAAACACTCCTTTCGGCGCCTTGCAGGACGCCGATATGTACTGGGTTGGCGACAGAGTCAATTCGACCTTCGACAAGTCTTCCCGGCATTGGCCCGGACAGTTCATGGACGACGAGGTCGATGGTCGATTCGACCCCGCAGCTGGGCTCAAACATCTGGCTGATTTACGGTCTGAACTCGCGGACCGGCGCCAATTTCTGTACACCAATTTTACAAGGATGGTGGTCGGCCCAGATTTACCGGAAGATGTGAAAGAGCGCTACGTAAATACCTTCGCCGACGTGGTCAGCCTTGATATGTACGCCTACACGATTCCATTTTGCAATGATCCGGCGGATACCTATCGCGGCACAATGTTCGATGTACCGATCCCGTTACAGACCTGCCGATCGTCAGCCACGTACGGACGGATGACCGCTGCGCTTCGCGCTAACGATGCGCTGGACGGAAAATTGGTTCCTATTTGGAACTTCATCGATCTATATGGCGGCGCGGACAACGACGGGAACTTTATCCGATATATCCGTCCCGATGAGCTCCGTGGAGCGGCCATGGCGTCGGTGATCAATGAGGCGCGGGGGATTGTCTGGTTCCAGCAGTCGTTTGGTGGCCCGTGCAAGTCGTCGCAACCGCTCCGTGACGCACAGCGGCAGGGCGCCGCGTTTTGCGGCAATGATCAACTGCTGGCACTGCGCGAGATAAATGCGCTCCTACGCAAAATGGCCCCCGTGCTGAATACGCAAAGCTACCGGTGGTCTGCCGGATCGCACGTTCAGACGATGTTAAAAGTCAAGGACGGAAAAGCGTATCTATTTGCTATGACTGATGGGGGGTCGGGGATCAGGACTTTTACGGTACCGGAGGGGCTTTCTGGTAAGGCGGAAGTGATTGGAGAAGGCAGGCAAATCAGCATCAATGATCGACATTTCAGTGATATGTTTGCGACGGAGTCGACCTATCATCTCTATGAGATTTCGCTCTCGTCCTGATTGAATTCCGAGTCAACGAGGCGCGCTGAGCGGAGTAACTTCAACTGGGCAGGCGCCTCGACGAGATAGCGGCGTGCTAGCCGTCGAGGTTCCTTGACAAGGCGAAATAGCCACTCGCCACCGAGGTTCTGCATCACCTCGGGCGCCCGCTGGACTCGACCGGCCAGAAAATCTGCCGACGCGCCAAACGCAAGGATCACTTTCGCCTCTGAGTCATGCCCGAACTGCTCAATCCACAGCTCTTGAAGAGGCTTTCCGAGACCGACGACAAGGACATCGACCTTTGCATCTGCCACCTCTTGGGCAAGGTGACCCGCGAGGACCGGGTCGGTGATGGTGTCACGCGCGGGCGCCCACATTTGTGCTCCACCGAGCTCAGGCCACCGGTTGGACAGGACGTCCTGTAGCGACCGGTGCATCTCTTCAAAGCCGCCGAGGAAGCCGACCGATGCCCCGTGCTCTGCCGAGAGCGTGAGCACATCCGGGAGCAGATCCGCACCAGTCAGCCGGGGCCAATGACGGCCGCTGAGCCGTCGTCCGCACATTGCGATCGGAGCCCCGTCGGCGAGCATAAGCCAGTTGACTGACCGGCCAGTCAGGCTGTTGCCGCTATTCCTCGCGAAATGATGGAGGTGGTCGAGATTTACTGACGCTATACCCAGTGGGCGGCCGGCGCCTGCCATGAGCCTGGTGCTGACGGCGGTCAGAACGTCTCCGTGCGATGCAAAGTCGACCACCGTGTAGCCGATCTTCATCTTTGGTGGCCGGCCAAGCGCGGTATCGGACATTTCGCCCACCTCTTCGTCGTGAGGCCACCCACGAGTGAGTAGCGTCAGTATCATTGCACATGTCCGAGCGTGCTTTGATGTGAGGAGATGACCAATCCGCAGGCTACAGTTCTCCCGAGAGCAGCCTAACGGTAGCGCCATATGAGCAGGCCTTTTCGCTTCATTGCGCCAATGCCGAGTTGGACGGGTTCGCTTTCCGACTGGCGGAATGAGATTCGCCGTATCGAGGATCTCGGGTTCTCAACGTTGTCGATCTCGGATCATTTCAGTTCGGGATGGTCGATGGACCCGCTGACAGCCCTAACCGCCGCAGCGGAAGTGACAACTCGGATACGCCTACTCACCCTTGTCCTGGCAAACGATTTCCGTCACCCTGTCACAGTCCACAAGTCCTTCGCCATGCTCGACGTGTTGAGCGAGGGACGAGTGGAGATCGGGCTCGGCGCCGGTTGGATGCCCTCCGACTACAGCTCGACCGGCATTGTCCTCGAATCGCCGCGGCGGCGTCTCGCACGATTGGAAGAGTCGGTCGCCATCATCGACGGACTATTCGGCGCGGCACCTTTGAATTTCGAGGGTGAGTACTACCGAATCCAGGATCTGGACGGTCTCCCCAAGACAGTTCAGACACCACGCCCGCCGATACTTATGGGAGGTGGCGGTCGGCTAGCGCTTGACCTCGCTGCGCGAGTCGCAGACATCGTTGGAATACACGCGCGACAGGTGAGTCCGGACCGAAGGGGCGGGGTGGTCGGCGATCTGAGCGCCGAAAGTATAGCCGAAAAAGTCCAATGGGTGCTTTCGGCCTGGCGCGTGTCGGGTCGCGCGGGTGAAGGGCCGGAACTACAGCACTCGGCACATCTCGTTGAGATCACCGATTCGCCGAGGCGAGCACGCTGGTCGATCTCGGCATTCGCCGATGCGCTCGGTGCTGACGACGCCACAGCGTTGGACTCGCCGTCCGTGTTGGTCGGTAGTGTGGAACATTGCATCGAGCGGATACTCGAAGCGCGAGATCGCTTTGGCCTCAGCTACTACAACCTCGGGGGGAACGTCGACATGGTGGCTCCGATAGTCGACAGACTGGCTGGGCAGTGAGCTTGTCCAGCATCTGGCGGTTTTGAGTTCGATTCCGACGAAGCCGACAAACAGGCCGTGACGGGTCGTCGGAACCATTCTTAGAGTGCTACCCGCGTGCTAAAGTTCGCGTCTGAGCTAAGTCGGGTTCAACAGGCGATGGGTGGCGGCGGGAAGATCACGCGCTTGAGGCGCGGCGTCACGAGGAAGTGGACATCGGGTATGGACGCAGTCGATCAGGTCGCTGCTAATGCCGCGAAGGACTCGTCTGTCCAGGCGTTGCGTGGTATTGCAGTCCTTCTGATGGTTGCAGGTCACGTCATTGGATCTTCTGCCGCACGTGGGATGCGGGTGGACGACGATTCCGCCTGGCGTTGGTTTTACCTCTGTTTCGAGGATATACGAATGCCGCTTTTTACGGTCTTGTCCGGTTACGTGTATGCAAGGCGGCCGGTCGCTTCGTTCTCGGGATACCCGGGCTTAGTGCGTGGCAAGAGTCGTCGCCTTCTGGGTCCTTTCGTGACAGTCGGGTTGATGCTGTTTGCGATGCAGTACCTTACTCCTGGGGCGAATTTAAAGATATCACTCAGTGATTTTCCGAAGTTCTTCCTCGCTCCATCCGATTTTGGGCATCTATGGTTTCTGCAGTCACTGTTTCTGATCTTTCTGACGATCGCTGCTCTGGATCCGGCAGGAATCAGCACAACATTTCGGGGCTGGCTCGTCGCAACCATTGTCGCATCCTGTGTCTTTGTTGCCGTTCGAGTCCCGCCGAACCACGACTATCTCAGCATCAATGGGTACTTCCGTCTGCTCCCATTCTTTCTGATCGGTTACGGGATGTACAGATACCGTGTTCTCGATTTGCGAGATAGGGCGCTCGCCATCGGACTATGTCTGTTTGTCACGGCATACGCAGTTCGTATCGTGGATCTGGTAGAGCACTGGCACCTCAGCGATTTTTGGGATCGCGCCATTGCCCTTGCAGTAGGAGTCATGGGCGTTTCACTGATCTTTTCCGGTCGATCCCTGGTCAATTGGCGTACGCTGTCGTGGCTTGGCGGATTCTCCTTTGGAATTTACTTGTTACATGTATTTGGATCCGCCGCCTCTCGAATCGCTCTCAGAAAAGTCGGGATTGATGAAGGTGTGCTCGTCTTCATTGTCGGGCTCTTTGCCGGTGTCGCGGTACCGATAGCGTTTCAATTAATTTTTGGACGATGGAATGCCGTTAGGGTATCTATTCTGGGAGAGAAACCTGTTATCGGGAGGGAAGTCGGCGACGATCATCGGTGGCGAAGCAAAAGGTTCCATCGAATGCAGAGCCTGGATGGGCGAATCTCTTGACGGCGGTCCTGAAGGAAGGGTACGGACCGCAGGGCATCACGACCTGAGACTACGGGCGCCACGTACGCAGTGCCCGACGATCTACTTTCCCCGGGCCGCGCAGCGGGAGTGAGTCGATAACCACGACCTCCCGCGGCGCGGCGTACTTCTCCAGTCGCTCGGCCACAATTCCACGGATTCGATCCGCGTCGACGCTGTGGCCGGGCGCTGGGACCACAAACGCCACCACCCGTTCACTCAGCCGCTCATCCGGCATCCCGACCACGGCGCATTCGGCCACCGACGGGTCCTCGACGATGACCGCCTCCACAACCTGAGGGACGATGGTCAGCCCGCCGCTGGAGATCGCCTCGTCGGCCCGACCCACGATCGACAGCACGCCGTGCTCGTCGACGCGGCCGAGATCGTCGGTGCGGAACCAGCCCGGCTCGGCGAATGCCGGATGCTCCGGCAGATTCCGGTAGCCTTGTGCGACAACGGGTCCACCCAGGAGGACGCGGCCGACTCCGTCGGGGTTCGGGTCGTCGACGCGGACGGTGACGCCGTCGAGGGGGACGCCGTCGTAGACGCAGCCGCCGGCGGTCTCGGACATGCCGTAGGTGCGGACGATCGGTACGCCCTCGTCGGCGGCGCGACGCTGTAGGGGGAGGGGAGTGGCGGCGCCGCCGATCAGCAGACCGTCGAGGTCGCGCAGCGCGCGGACGGCGTCGTCGTGCTCCAGCGCCTTCAGGAGCTGGCCGGGCACCAGCGATGAGTACCGCCTCGGCCCGTCGAGCTTGTCGACCGCACGGGCGAACGCGCCGGGGTCGAAGCCGTCGCGCAGATCGAGCACCGACGGGGTGAAGCCGGCGCGGAGTGAACGCAGCACGACCTGCAGGCCGGCGATGTGATGTGGCGGGAGGGCGAGTAGCCAGATACCCGCTCCGCCGAGATACGCGTGGGTGGCATCGGCCGACGCGGCCAGCGAATCCGCCGTGTGCTGAGCACCTTTCGGGGTGCCGGTGGTGCCGGAGGTGGAGACGACCAACACGAACTCGTCGCCGATGGGGTCGCCAACAGCGAGCGCCTCACTCAGGCGCGCGGTGTGGGTGGGGTCGTCGGGGACGGGCAGGAACGCGGTGCGGCCGGCCAGCGCGTCGCGCAGTGCGTCGACCTGCTCGAGCACTCCGCGATGGGCCGGAAGGGTCAGGGCGTCAAGGGTTTTCAGGACGGACCCTCGGGATCGGGTGAGTCCCACGGATCGAGCGGAGCATCGTCGAACGGCCAGCCGGCGGCCTCGAGATGCGCCCGGACACGGGCGACATCGTCGTCGTGGGGGAGTTCGTGGGTCACCTTGGTGATCTTGACGCCGGCGTCGATCTTGGAGATCGGTTCGGGCGGGGGCGCGGACTCGGCGATGAGTTCGGCGGAGACCTCCTGCACCTCGTCCTCGCTGAGCTGGCGTCGCAGGATGGCGACGAGGGGGATGTAGTCCTCCTGAGGCACCCCGTTGGGATAGCCCGCCCGCAGCCAGTCGACGATGCGACGCAGGAACTGGGGCCGGTCCATGGACGGAAACCCTCCCTATTGCTCAGTCGATCGATCTCCCCGCAGATCGATGTAAACGGGTCAAAGTGTGCGCCACGCCAAGTTTACGGCGATCGGCGCGGGTCAACCGTGGCGCGGTTTCCGGCGCCGCGGTTGACGATGGTGGTGGTCAGACGGTGGCAGCCGATGCAAGTGGCCATCCGACGGCGGCCAGCCGGCTCGCCACCTGGTTGATCTCTTCGGGATTGGGCGCCTCGTTGGTCACCTGAGCGATGGCATCATTGATGCGCTCCGCGGTGACCGGCTCGTTCCCGTGCTCGGTGACCAGGGGCAGGATGGCCTTGGTGATCTGCTCCTCGTCGAGCGTGCGGGCGAGGACCGCCAACAGCGGGAAATAGTCCTTCGGCGGGACTCCGTCCGGGAAGCCGGCGCGCAGCCAGTTGAGGACCGACTCGAATTTGGCGTTGTCAGGCAAGAACTCGACCCCCTACTTCTTGGGTGCCCACGGGAACAGGTTGATGCCCAGGTGGTAGTTGATGCTGGCCCGGGCGATCCACAGCACGGCGATGACGATGATCGCGCCGATGAGGATGAACAGGAACCAGCCCAGATACTTCAGTGCCGGATTCGGTGCGTGCGCGGCACCGCTGGCATCGGTGCCGCCCTCGCCGGCCGCATAGGCGCGCATACCGACCGCAAACAGCGCGGGCAGCCCGGCGCCGAAGATCAGACCGACGACGAGAACCTTGGTGATGGCCTCTAACTCACTCATGAGCGGTGATCCTTTTCGATTCGGTGGTCAGACGCTCTGCGTCGGAGCCGGGTGGTCGTCGTGGCTGCGAACGGTGGCCGGCACCACGCTGTTGGTGCTCTCGTCCCATTCGGCATTGACGTTGGTGGAGTCCACCTTCTGCTGCTGGGCCTTCCAGTACATCGCCGCTGAAAGGGCGACGAGGATCGCGAAGATGACGATCGCACCGGCGGCGCCGCCGATGCCGTTGGCGATCCAGAAGCTCAGCGCTCCGACCACGCCGGCTGACGGCAGCGTGATCACCCAGGCGACGGCCATGCGGCCGGCCACCGACCACCGGACCTTGGCGCCCTTCTTGCCGAGGCCGGAACCCATGATCGATCCGGTGGCGACCTGAGTGGTCGACAGTGCCATGCCGGCGGCGCTGGAGGTGAGGATGATCGCGGCGGACGAGGCCTCGGCGGCCATACCCTGCGGGGACTCGATCTCCACGAGACCCTTGCCGAGGGTGCGGATGACGCGCCAGCCGCCGACGTAGGTGCCGAGCGCGATGGCGATCGCGCAGCTGAAGACGATCCACAGCGGCAGACCCTCGGACACCGAGTCGGCCTGCAGGTGCCCGGTGGTGATCAGGGCCAGAGCGATGACACCCATCGTCTTCTGGGCGTCACCGGTGCCGTGCGCGAGCGCGACCAGCGAGGCCGACGCGATCTGCCCGTAGCGGAAGCCCTGCTCTTTCCGGGATTGGATGATGCTCTTGGTGATCGCGTAGATGAGGTAGGTGCCGCAGGTGGCTACGATGCAGGCGATGACCGGCGCCAGCACACCCGGGATGATGATCTTGTTGAGGATGCCGCTCCAGTTGATGCCCGACGTGCCCAGCGCAGCGATGCCGGAGCCGATCAGGCCGCCGAACAGGGCGTGTGACGAGCTCGACGGCAGACCGAACAGCCAGGTGAGCAGATTCCACAGGATGCCGCCGACGAGGCCGGCAAAGATGATGATCAGGCCCGTCGTCGGGGTGATACCCGGGATGAGCTCGCCCGACTTGGTCTGAACGTTGAGGACGTCCTTGGTGATGGTCGCGGCGACCTGCACGGACAGGAACGCGCCGACCAGGTTCAGGACCGCTGCCAGCGTGACCGCGACCTTCGGCTTGAGTGCCTTGGTGGCGATCGAGGTGGCCATGGCATTGCCGGTGTCGTGAAAGCCATTGGTGAAGTCGAATCCGAGTGCTGTGATCACCAACAGCACCAGGATGAGCATCTCTGCGGTCATGGGAGTAATCATGCTGCGCGACGCGCGCTTTCGGACAATTTTCGAGCTGCCGAAAGTCCCTAATTGACCTGTGAGTTTCCCTGTTTGCGCCAGGTGTTCATCTGTTGTTCACCGAGCCGATTCCCGACGTCTATCCAATGAGGGGTAGGCGTTGTGACCGGGACCACCGAACGGCCGCGCGGGCGCCGAAATCCGTTCGAAAACAGCTGTGGAAGAATCCGCATATGACTGCTGCGATGACGCTGGGGATGCCCATCAACTACGCGGGGGACTTCCGCGAGACGATCAACAATCTGGCCGATTTCGAGAAGGTCGGGGTCGGCCGGATCGCGGTCCCGGAGGCCTACAGCTTCGACGCGGTCAGCCAGCTCGGCTACATCGCGGCCAAGACCGAGACGATGGAACTGCAGACGGCGATCCTCCCGATGTTCTCTCGGACTCCGACCAACCTCGCGATGACCGCCGCAGGCCTCGACTACATCAGCGGCGGCCGCGCGGTACTGGGCATCGGCGCGTCCGGCCCGCAGGTGATCGAAGGCTTCCACGGCGTCAAATACGACTTCCCCGTCGGCCGTGCTCGCGAGCATGCCGAGATCTGCCGGATGGTGTGGCGGCGCGACAAGGTCGAGTACCGCGGCAAGCACTACACCCTTCCGCTCACCAAGGACGACGGCGGCAGCGGGCTGGGCAAGCCGCTGAAGATCATCAATCACCCGGTGCGTGATCGCATCCCGATGCTGTTGGCCGCGATCGGCCCGAAGAACACCGAACTGGCCGCCGAACTGTTCGAGGAGTTCCAGCCGATCCTGTTCCATCCCGAGCAGATCCAGTCGGCGTTCGGTGAGGCGCTGGCCGTCGGCAAGGCCAAGCGGGACCCGTCGCTGGGCGAGCTGCGGATCGTCGTGCAGGCGACCGCACGGATCTCCGAAGATCCCGACGAGATCGAGAAGGCGCTGACCCTGGTGCGTCATCACGCCGCTCTCTACATCGGCGGCATGGGGGCGCGCGGCAAGAACTTCTACAACACCCTCGCCCAGCGGTACGGGTACGTCGAGGAGGCCAAGCTGATCCAGGACCTCTATCTCGACGGCAAGAAGATGGAGGCCGCCGAGGCGGTGCCGGACGACTTAGTGCGGGCGATGTCGTTGATCGGGTCGCGGTCGGAGGTGGCAGAGAGCGCTGAGGCGTTCCGGGAGGCCGGGGTTACCTGCATTCTGGCGTCGCCGGTGGCGGGAACGCACAAAGAGCGGGTGGCGGATATGGAGGAGTTGCGTGGGGTGTTCGGGGGGTAGTTTCTCCCGGGCTCAGTAGTAGTAGGGGAACGCATCCCAGTCCGGCGACCGCTTCTCCAAGAACGCATCTCGTCCCTCGACCGCCTCATCGGTCATGTACGCCAACCGCGTCGCCTCGCCGGCGAACACCTGCTGCCCCATCAACCCGTCGTCGGTGAGGTTGAAGGCGAACTTCAGCATCCGCTGTGCGGTGGGGGACTTACCGTTGATCTTGCGTCCCCACTCGATGGCTGTCTTCTCCAGATCGGCATGGGGGACAACACGATTCACCGCTCCCATCTGGTGCATGGTATCGGCGTCGTAGGCCTCGCCGAGGAAGAAGATCTCGCGGGCGAACTTCTGGCCGACCTGCTTGGCGAGATACGCGCTGCCGTAGCCCGCGTCGAAGGAGCCGACGTCGGCGTCGGTCTGCTTGAACCGGGCGTGCTCGCGGGAGGCGAGGGTCAGGTCGCACACGGAGTGCAGCGAGTGCCCGCCGCCGGCGGCCCAACCGTTGACGACGCAGATGACGACCTTGGGCATGGTGCGGATCAGACGCTGCACCTCGAGGATGTGCAGACGTCCACCCTCGGCCTTCACCCGTGCTTCGTCGACACCCTCCACACCGGCGGCCACGACGTCGGAGTCGTGGCTGGTGGCGTACTGATAGCCGGACCGCCCGCGGATGCGTTGGTCGCCGCCGCTGCAGAATGCCCACCCCCCGTCCTTCGGGCTCGGCCCGTTGCCCGTCAGGAGGACCGTGCCGATGTCGGGGGAGCGGCGGGCGTGATCGAGGGCGCGGTATAGCTCGTCGACGGTGTGCGGGCGGAACGCGTTGCGGACCTCGGGGCGGTCGAAGGCTATGCGGACGATGCCGTATTCGCGGCCTTCGCCGGTGTGTCGGTGATAGGTGAGGTCGGTGAAATCGAACCCGGCCACCGGTCGCCAAGCGGCGGGGTCGAAGGGTTGGTCGGTGGATGCGGGTCCGTCGGCGTGCATGGCACTTACCCTATCGAGTGGTCGATCTGAGACTGTGCAGGCTCACATTTACCAAGGTCCGGCGCTGATTTTCCATCGCAAAGTGTGTTGCACGGGCCTTATTTCTTTGCCACAGTAAGAACATGTCCGGTTGGATCCTTGTCGCGATTGTGCTCAGCCTCTGGGTCACGATTTCGCTTGTGGGTGCGGTCGGTGTCGGGATGGTCATCCGTCGTCGTGAAGAGATGGAGGCTCCGAGACCGGCGCGGACCGACACGCGCTGACCGTGGTCTTTCGTCCCGACCCTCTCGCCCGGCAGTCATGTTTCGGGAAACTTGCGTCGCCAGGGTTTAGCAGTAGAGGTCGCCGCTAGGCTGCACGCCGAGGATGCTCGAGATGCGCAGATAGGCATTGACCCGGCTCTGCACGAGTTCTGGGCGCTTTCCGCCGCACTCCATCGGGCCGTTGATGATTCGAATGGTGTCGGCGAAACTCGCTCCGGCGGGAACCTGACGCCAGAACCACTCGGCGGTTCGCCACGCAAGCGCGCCGTCGCGGCTGACGAGATCGGGATGATTGAGCAGATCGACGCCGAGGTCCTTTCCGGCGGCCTCGTAGTTGTAATTCCAGCTGAGTTGGACAGGGCCACGTCCGTAGTACTGGCGGGCGCCTGCGGGGCACCCGTAGGGGCGGGTCCGGTCGCAGTAGACGCTGCGCCGGCCGGGTTCTTCCTCGATGGCCGTGAGTCCACCGCTTTCGTGATGGACGTTGGCCAGGAACTGCGCTGCCTGCGTGCGAGTGCCGAGATGGACGTATCGGAAGAAGTCGTCGTAGGTGTAAAAGGCCGACCGATTCGGGAAGATGCGGTCGAACTCAGCTCGCGATACCACTGCTGGCTGCGCCGGCGAGGGCGACGCCGCTCCGCACGCCGCGATCATCAGAAATGCCATCAGCATCGGAATCAAGCGCATCTATGCCACCTCCTTCCGAATGGGCGACGACACTGTTGTGCCGCTCCAGTTTGTCCCAGGCCACCGCGGTGCCCTTGATGACCCGGTAGGCCGACGCATAGAGCAAGTAGGCGCGCAACGGTTCATAGATCAAGCGGTAAATCGGAACCACTGCCAGATGCCACCACCGTTCACGTGCCACCACTACGGCGACGATCGAGATCAGCATATGCACAACGAGCACCAGCGCCGAGAACGCCGCAATTCCCTCCCAATCCCCGTTGGCGAGCATCAGCACCGCCACCACGAGCGTGATCGGCAGGAACAGAAGCGGGAAGATCAGCGACAGCGCCGCATACGGAAGCGTGACCATCCCCAGAAGCCCGTGCTTGAGGCGGAACATCATCCGGCGATGCTTCCACAACGACTGGATATTGCCGAACGTCCACCGTTTGCGCTGACGCGCGAGAGTCCGCATCGTTTCCGGTGCTTCGGTGTCGCAGATGGCCTCGTTCTCGTTGAGGACCGTGTACCCGAGCGACTGCAGGGTCAGCGTCGCATCGGCGTCCTCGGCAAGGGTGTCGTCGCAGAATCCGCCGATCCGCTCCAGCGCCTCGCGCCGCCACGCCGAACAGGCACCGGGGACGATGCTGATCGCTCCCATCGTCATCTCGGCCATGCGGGTGACGCAGATGCCCGAGATGTACTCGAGGCTCTGCCAGGCCGTGATCAGGTTGCGCCGATTGCCTACCTTGACGTGCCCGGCCACCGCGCCGACCTTTCGATTGCCCACGAAATGGCGGGCGAGGTTACGGATGGTCTCGCGCCGGAACAAGGTGTCGGCGTCCATGGTGACAATGACCGTCGAGCGTGGGTCCGCGTGGTTGATGCCGTTGTTGAGGGCCGAGGACTTACCGCTGTTGGCCTGATGAACCACCCGGAGCGACGACCACTCCTGCTCATACTCTTGTAGCAACTTCAGGGTGTCGTCGGTGCTGCCGTCGTCGATGGCGATCACCTCGAGGCGCTCGGCGGGGTGGTCGCTGGCCCGGAGGTGATCCAGCGTACGAGTGATGACGGTGCGCTCGTTGTAGGCCGCGATCAACACGGTCACGAACGGCATGTCGGTGCTCGCGATGTCCGGCCACTCACGGCGGCGGGTTCGCCACACGTTGACCAGTGCCAGCAGCAGGTAGATCAGCGACATGACCACCAGCGAGCCGGTGCCCACCCAGAACAGGATCGACAGCAGAATTCCCGGCATTTGCATGATCGCCCACGCAGCGAACCCGGTGGCGTAGTCGGCGAACGACGGCGAGATGTGCTGGGGCAGATACTGCTTCGGCAGTATCGGCGCGAGGGTGGTGAAGGTGTAGCCCTGCGCTTTGGCCTCGGCGATCAGCTTCTTGAGCGCGACCAGCGACCCACTACGATTACCGCCCGCGTCGTGCATCAGAACGACATGCCCCTTGCCGTCGAGTTTGGGCACCGGTACCGGCTTGTGTTCGGCGTCGTAACGCCAATCGTTGGTGTCCATGTCGAAGTCGACCTGGAGGTAGCCCAACGACTGGGCCTCCAATTGCGCCACAGGGTGATGATCGGGGTCGCCGGTCGGTATCCGGAACAAAGGTGTGGCATAGCCGGCGGTCGCACGGATCAACCGATCGTTCGAGACGATCTCGGCCCGGTCGCGCCAGCTCGGGAGATTTCCGAATTTCAGGTGGGACACCGTGTGATTGCCCACCATGTGTCCCTCACGGATCGTTCGCTTCAGCAGTGCGGGATGGTTGGCCACGTTCTTGCCGACCACGAAGAACGTTGCGGGAATGTGTTCCTCAGCGAGGAGATCCAGCACCTGCGGGGTCCAGATCGGGTCCGGCCCGTCGTCGAACGTCAGCATCAGCGTGCGATCCGGAGCGGTGACCGAGTGGTCGACCACGTAGCGGTGGTTACCGATGGTCTCGTCCTCGGAGTCCAGCCCATTCCGGACGTACTCTCCGGTGGCTGCGTCGTACAGCAACACCGTGTTGTCGCTGGTGCGCTCCACTCGCAACAGCCTGGTGAAGACTCCGTTCTGCCAGTCGCCGATGCCCGGGGTGTCGCCTGCCCCGGCGAGGGTCTGCCGCGCGAATCCCGGGTCCGAGTCCGCCGGCCCGACAGGCGCCATCGCGGCCGGAACCGTCCACGCCGTCACGGCGACGACGACCCCGATGAGGGCGAGGACCGTCATGATCACCCGGCGCAGGCGCTTGCCGGTCTTGTCGTAGAAGACGGGCGGTGAGGTGGTCATCGGGTGGTCGCCTGAGCGTCTATAGGGTAGACGTTCCACCAGAATCGGCCGTTGGCCGAAACATAACACGCCACCATCTGTTCGTCGACGGTGATGCGATTGCCGGCCAGCTCTGCCCGGTATCCGGCTTCCCGGAGGACGTTCACGGCATGGCCGATCAGCGCGACGTCTGAAATCAGCAGGGCCACATGCTCGGTCGGCGTGGTGAGAAGCTTGGTCATGCGCGTTTTCTCCTCGTTGAGTTCAGCCAGGAATGTGCTGGGCCTCGGTGAGGAAGTGCGGCAGGAATGCCGCACTGCGGTTGTCGGGCGCAAGAAATGGTGCGATCGTCCAGGAACCGCATGGCGGAGCGAGGCGGACCCAGCGAGTTCTCCCCCTCGATGCCGTGATCGACCCTACGCTCGAAATTTAGCAACTGCAATTTTGCATCCACTGGTAACACTTTGATGCCCTAAGAGCGATTGAGTCTTTTCGAGAGAAAATTTCAACGTGCTTGGATGCACGAAGGGGCTCTTATGTGGCGCGCGTCACGAGCGTCGGTGGCTCCAGCGACCACGTGGGATATCGCGTGGCAGGCGAGGGATGGGCGTCTTCGGTCCGTCGCTCGGGTCGATAGGCTGTCGCAATGACCGATGGCTCCGTGCTCGATGCTTCTCAAGCCGACGACGATCCACACGAAGGCGGCTTCCGCCCCCACTCGGCCATCACCACCGATCGCGGCGGTCCGCGTTACGGCGAGTTCAGCGAGCAAGTCCGAACCCTGATGGACAACGCCCGCTATGCCTGCCCGCCGGACGCGCTCACCGACGAGCTCATCGCCGACCTCAAGGCGATCAACGAGAAACTCGCAGCGGTTCGGATCGACGAATGGCATTCACCGGCCGGTACCCGTATCGACCTGCCGTCGCGCGGCAACATCACGTTGCCGCCGTACGAGGTCGACGAGGTCAACGACCAGGGCGTCATCGCCACCGTCACCTTCCGCGATTTTCACCTCGGTGGCAACAACGCCGCGCACGGCGGGCAGATCGCGGTCGCTTTCGACGACCTCGGCGGCTTCGCGTCGGCGGTGGCCACCGAGGCGGTGTGCCGCACCGGGTATCTCACCGTCCAGTACCGATCGATCACCCCGTTGAACACGCCCCTGCAGATCCACACTTGGGCCGACCACGTCGATGGCCGCAAGGTCTACATCAAGGGCACGCTCAGCGACGGCGAACGACTCTGCGCCGAGATGGAGGCGCTGTTCATCAAGCTCAAGCCGGGGCAGCCGTAAGTCGTTGGCCGGGGACCGTTTCGACTCGATGCTCCGCTGGCGCTCCGCATCGGCTCAACGGGCGGGGTTGGTTCCGTTGGCGTTCCGCATCGGCTTGACGGGTGGGGTTGGTTCCGTTGGCGTTCCGCATCGGCTTGACGGGTGGGGTTGGTTCCGTTGGCGTTCCGCATCGGCTTGACGGGTGGGGTTGGTTCCGTTGT